>CBFGUY010000316.1:0-3850 GCA_965651895.1 uncultured Algoriphagus sp.
GCCTCAATATCTGTTGTTTGATAGTCATAAGCAAACCCTATAAATATATTGTCGGTAGCTTGAAAACCTACCAGTCCACTCATTGCAGCGCTCCATCTATATGCTGCTCCAAGCGTAACTTTATCATACAAGAGAAAGTTTGCCGATAGATCTGCCTGTAAAGGCGAACCACTTACCATTTTGAAAAGCGTAGCTGGTTTAAACTTCAAATTATCACTAAGGTCAAACACATAACCCGCAATCAAGAAATAGTGCATACGTTCTGCGGCAGTGGTTTCCACTTGAGTGTTTTCAATGCTTCCGGTGTCAAAATGTTTTGTGGTCAAAAAATTCGGAACCGAAAGACCTACATAAAATTTCTCAGTATTATAGTAAACACCAGCACCTATTTGTGGTTGAAGTTTATTGTCTATATTATTTTCCTGAAAATATGGATCATTCGAATCGTAAATGTTCAACTTAGAAAAATCAACATCTAGTATGTCTAAACCTGCTTTAAGACCAAATGATACTTTTCCGGTTTCAGAGGTATTGATACTATAGGAATAATCTATATTAAAGTTGGTTTCTACTGCAGGACCTATACGATCATTTACTACAGATAGACCTAAACCCATATTGCTCGCTATTGGCGAATTTACAGTGAAGGTGCCTGTATTGGGCGCTCCATCACCAAAATTGACCCATTGAGTTCGGTAAAGTAAACCAAAGCTTAAGGCCTCACGATTTCCGGCATATGCAGGGTTTACCACCTGCGTATTGTACATATATTGTGTGTACTGTGGATCCTGCTGCGCTTTACTTGAAAACGTGCCAAGTAAAATCAAAATTATTAGCGTTAGATAACTGTGTTTCATAGTTATGTATTTTTAATCCTGGGAGGGAATTTCCTCCCAGGAATTTTTTTGATTTTTCTATCTGTTAATATATAAGTATCCTGTATAGTCAGCTTTACCAGGGTTATCTGCTGGGAAGGTAAGAATGTAGAAGTATGTACCTGTAGGCAACTCTTCATTCTGTTGAACAGTTACACGTCCTTCAGAAATACCTCTGAAAACATTCTGTTTACCATCTGAACCTCCGTATCCATCTGTTTCAAAGACCAATACACCCCATCTGTTAAATATCTTCACATTATTATTTGGCCAATTCTCAATTCCAACAATCTGGAAATAATCATTTAGTCCATCACCGTTAGGTGTAATACCGTTGAATATTTCAAAAGTAGTATCCAATACAAAAGGAAGCGTAACTACTGTTGGATCATCAGGGTCACCATCACCGTTGTTGTCGTTGTTTGTCAAATCTGTTGGATCATCAGAATCATCTTCAACAATAGTTCCATCTATATCTTCTCCAGTAACTGTAGCTTGGTTTACAACCTCACCGTTACCTATATCTTGATCATTAATGATGTAGATTGCGGTAAAGGTTGTACTGTCTACTTCACCTGGCTCCAATTGAGCAATTGGACCTCCAGAGATTTCAATACCTGGCAATGGGTCTGTTATCATTATATTATACAATGTCACATTCCCTGTATTGGTTACAGTAAAAGCATAGGAAATAGTTTCTCCAACATCAGCTGATCCATTTCCGTTCTCATCATTGAACACGCCAGTTTTTTCTAACGAAATAGATGGGTTCTGGCAAAGGTCGGTTACAGTTGGATCATTTTCAAGATAGCTGTTGTTATCAGACTGATCAGATACTGAATCACCGTTTGGCGAAAGACCTTCAGCTGTAGCTTGATTTTCAATAAAGCCTGTATCTACGTCACTTTGAGTTATTGTATATATAGCAGTGAAAGTCATTGTATCCTCTTCTCCAGCAGCTAGGTTGATTGGTCCTCCAACAACACTTACCAAAGGATCAGTTACTATTACATTAGTCAATGCTACGTTTCCGGTGTTTTTAACACTGAAGGTGTACAATATTGTCTCACCAAGATCAGCACATCCGTTACCGTTTTCATCATTGGGAACACCTACCTTTATTAATGCAATAGCAGGGTTCTGACAAAGCTCGGTAAGCGTTGGGTCATCTTCAAACTCACTATTATCATCAGATAGATCACTTACGGAATTTCCTGAAGAATCAGTACCAGTAGCTGTTGCTTGGTTCTCAACAAATCCAGCATCAATATCAGTTTGCGTAATAGTATAGATAGCTGTAAACGATGTTCCGTCTGTAGCTCCTGGATCCAGTGTAATTGGACCTCCTGCTACTGTCACCAATGGATCGGTTACAGTTATGTTTGTTAATGTAACGTTTCCAAGGTTGAACACTGTAAAGCTATACTCAATGGTTTCACCAACATCAGCACATCCATTACCGTTTGTGTCATTAATAACTCCAGTTTTAATAAGAGCTATAACGGGGTTCTGGCACAACTCAATTACAGTTGGGTCATCTTCAAGAACGCTGCTTTCATCAGATAGATCACTAACTATTGTAGTATCAGGCGCTGTAGCTTCAGCAGTCGCTTGGTTAATAACCTCTCCAGCATCTATATCAACTTGTGTAATCGCATAGGTTCCTGTATATATCCAAGTCTCGGTAACGTCAAGTTCACCATCGCCATCGTTATCACCAGTTGGTCCAGTGATTGTAGCGATTAATGGATCGGTTACAACCACATTGCTTAAACTCACATTCCCTTCATTGGTCACAGTGAAAGTATAGCTGATTGTCTCATCCACATCGGCACAGTCATTCTGGTTCTCATCATTGAAGATACCTGTTTTTACGATTGCAATAGCTGGATCTTGACATAGATCTACAATTGTTGGGTCATCTTCAAGAACACTACTTTCATCAGAAAGATCAGAAACTACATTACCCATTGGATCATTCGCTTTGGCTGAAGCTTGGTTTACAACCTCGCCAGCATCTATATCGTCCTGTGTAATCGCATAGGTTCCTGTATAAATCCAAGTTTCGGTAACATCAAGTTCGCCATCGCCATCGGTATCACCAGTTGGTCCAGTGATTGTAGCGATTAATGGATCGGTTACTTCAACAAAACTTAAACTTACGTTTCCTTCATTGGTCACAGTGAAGGTATAGCTGATTGTCTCATCCACATCGGCACAGTCATTCTGGTTCTCATCATTGAAGATACCTGTTTTCACAATTGCAATAGCTGGATCTTGACATAGATCTACAATTGTTGGATCATCTTCAAGCACACTGCTTTCATCAGACAGATCGCTAACTACTGTAGTATCAGGTGCAGTACCCGTAGCAGTAGCCTGGTTTTTTACCAATCCGAGATCTATATCATCTTGATTGATAGTATATATTCCTGTGTAAACCCATATCTCGGTAACATCAAGTTCACCATCGCCATCGGCATCACCTGTTGGACCAGAGATTGTAGCAATTAATGGATCAGTTATTACTACGTTGCTCAAGCTTACATTACCTTCGTTTGTTACTGTAAATGTATACGTGATTGTCTCATCCACATCGGCACAGTCGTTCTGGTTCTCATCATTAAAGATACCCGTTTTCACGATCGCGATGTCAGGGTTCTGGCATAGCTCAACTACAGTCTCGTCGTCATTGGCCACATCGGTTCCCGATAGGTCACTTACTGTACTTTGGTCCGGTGCAGTACCCGTAGCGGTAGCCTGGTTGACTACCTCGCCCGCATCGATATCATCCTGTGTGATGGTATAGGATGTAGCGGTGTATGTCCAGGTCTCGTCCACGTCAAGTTCATTGTCGCCATCGGTATCGCCGCCCTGGTAAACGATTGCCACCACAGGGTTCGGTGCCTGTAGCAATGGATCGGTAACCGTTATGCCGGAAAGGCTAACGTTGCCCTCATTGGTCACGGTGAACG
>CBFGUY010000317.1:0-3850 GCA_965651895.1 uncultured Algoriphagus sp.
CAACAAGTAGAAACTGGATCGCAAAGTTTGGTAAAGCCAATGTATGTGACAGATTCAGTAGTCCACGACACTGATGATCCTGCTGTCTGGGTAAACTCTAGTGACCCGGCCAAAAGCCTCATCATTGGTACTGATAAGGATGCAGATGGAGCATTATATGTGTTTGATCTGAGGGGGAATGCCATTGACTCACTTATTGTCCGGGATATTCAGCGTCCAAATAATGTGGATGTGGGTTACGGCCTGGATCTGGGAGACCGTATAGTTGACTTTGCAGTCACAGGCGAGCGTATGACTTCTAAGTTAAGATTCTATAGCCTTCCGGATATGAATGAAATCAATGCTGGAGGTATAGAAGTCTATCACGGAGAGACGGGCCCAGACTATAGGGATTTAATGGGTGTGGCTGTTTTTCAAGACAAAACCACCGGAAAGAATTTTGTGATTGCCGGAAGAAAAAATGGCCCTACAGACGGTACTTACTTATGGCAGTATGAAATTTTGGGGCAGAATGGTGAAATCACCTTAAACCTAGTTAGGAAATTTGGCTCTTACTCAGGCAAAAAAGAGATTGAAGCCATTGTCGTAGATTCCGAACTAGGGTATATCTACTATTCTGATGAAGGAGTAGGCGTAAAGAAATACTTTGCAGATCCTGAGAAAGGGAATGAAGAATTGGCATTTTTTGCCCAGGAGGGGTTTTCTGACGATCACGAAGGTATTTCCATCTACAAACTGGATGATACTACAGGATATATCTTGGTTTCTGATCAGGGAGCTGACCTTTTCCATGTTTTCCCAAGAGAAGGAAGTGCTTCAAATCCTCATGAGCATGTATTGATCACCAAGATCGCAACCAGTACGGTTTCCAGCGATGGATCAGAGTCTATCAGTCAGGCTTTAGGAGCTGATTTTCCTCGTGGTCTTTTTGTGGCCATGTCTGATGACAAAACCTTCCAAATCTACAGGTGGGAAGATATGGCTGGGGATATTTTAAAATCAAGAAAATAGTCTTTTAATCCTAACTTATGAAAAAGCAACTACTTAATGCATTTACATTGCTTCTTGTTTTTTGCCTGGGCAATCAGGTGCTAGGGCAAGGAGTTTTGAAAGGGCGTGTAATAGATTCTGAAAATCTATCTTTACCTGGCGCAAATGTGATTTTGAAAAATACTACGCTAGGTACAGTCACCAATCAAAATGGAGATTATTCCATAGTAGATCTTCTGGAAGGATCGTACGAGGTTCAGGTTTCCTACTTAGGATATGGATCTGTAACCCATAAAGTGTCCATAGAGAAAGGGGAGACATCCACTTTGAATTTTAAATTGGGTGAGACAACGATAGAAAGCTTGGAGTTTGTCGTAATAGGTGACCGCTTAAAAGGCCAGGCCAAGGCACTGAACCAGCAGAAGAATAATGCAAATATTACAAATGTGGTGTCTTCTGATCAGATAGGTAGATTTCCCGATGCGAATATTGGAGATGCATTAAAGCGGATTCCTGGAGTCACTATGCAAAACGATCAGGGGGAGGCCCGGGACATCATCATCCGGGGAATGGCTCCGCATCTGAATTCTGTGACACTGAACGGAGAAAGGATTCCATCTGCAGAAGGTGATAATAGAAACGTACAGATGGATCTGATACCTTCAGATATGATCCAGACCATAGAGGTAAATAAGGCCGTGCTGCCAAGTATGGATGCTGATGCAATAGGAGGCTCTGTGAATCTTGTCACCCGCCAGGCTCCCAATGCCCTGAGGGTATCTGGCACAGCCGCTTCAGGTGTCAATTTGTTGTCCAATAAACCGATTTGGACAGGGGGGGTGATTATCGGCAACCGTTTTCTTAATGATAAGCTGGGTGTGATTTTTTCAGGATCATACAGCAACCACCGCTTTGGCTCTGATAATATTGAGGCGGTGTGGAAAAATTACGACAATGGAGTGGCACTGGAGGAATTTGACATCAGGAAATACACTGTACAGCGTGTCCGTAGATCTGCGACCTTAGCTTTGGACTATGATATCAATGACAATCACACCTTGTTTCTCTCGGGAATGTATAATCATCGGGACGATTGGGAGAATAGGTTCAGGATGAGGGTAAGTCAGCTCGATCGGTCATTTGAAGGAGCCGATTTTACTGAAGCCAGTCCTGGTAGATATCTGACCAAAGGCCGGGTAGAGTATCAGACCAAGGGAGGCGTGGACAGTGATAGGAATAAGGCCGCAAGACTGGAAGATCAGCGGGTGTACAATGCCACATTGGGGGGTAGCCATCTGTTCAATAAATTAAAGATGGATTGGTCTGCCACTTATGCCAAAGCTTCAGAAGAAAGACCTTTTGAGCGATATGTGTCCTACAGATCTTCAAATCAGGATGTGACTGTAGATGTCTCCAATCCGGATCAGCCTTATGCAAATTTGACAAATCCATCAGACAATCTTGGTATTGGATTTAACGAGCTTTCAGAACAATATGGCTATACGTTTGATCGTGATCTAAATGGTAAAATTGATTTCAAATTGCCCTATAGCTCTAGAGGCATACTTCAGTTTGGAGCCAGATATAGAGGCAAAACTAAAGAACGTGACAATAACTTCTTCACTTATGAGCCCTTGGATGAGGAAGCATTTGGTGAAAGTATTGGGGACGTGCCGAATACCAATTACTCTGATCCTGATTTTCTGGCAGGCTCTCAATATCAGGTTGGCACTTTTATGTCACCAGAGTATTTGGGCGGCTTGAATTTAAAGAATACCGGTTTGTTTGAAGAGAACGATGAGCCAGGGGAATATGTGCCTGGGAATTATAAAGCCAATGAGAATATTACAGGGGGATATGTAATGGCAGATCACCAGTTTACCGATAAGCTATCTGCTGTAGTAGGAGTGAGATTGGAACATACCTCCATAGATTATGTCGGAAATATATTTGATTTGGATAATGAAGAGTTTTCTTCTGCTGAAGGCGAGCAGAGTTACACTAATGTAATGCCTGGGGTACATCTGAAATATAACTGGAATCAAAACAGTGTATTGAGGTTTGCATGGACCAATACCATAGCCAGGCCAAATTATTTTGACTTGGTTCCTTATGCAGAGTTTAGCCCTGAAGATGAGGAGTTATCCCGCGGAAATCCAAATCTTAAACCAACCACTTCCATGAATTTTGATTTGATGGGAGAGCAATATTTTCAGAATGTGGGCTTGGTTTCCTTGGGTGGGTTTTATAAAAACTTGGATGACTTCGTATATACAATCACCACCCAGGGCTATACAGATCCTTTATTTGGATCTGGACTGGAATATTCCAGACCTGAGAATGGTGGTTCAGCAAAAGTTTATGGTTTGGAGGCTTCGATCCAGCGGC
The DNA here is from genome assembly GCA_965651895.1 of uncultured Algoriphagus sp. Classification (GTDB taxonomy): domain Bacteria; phylum Bacteroidota; class Bacteroidia; order Cytophagales; family Cyclobacteriaceae; genus Algoriphagus. The sequence continues at coordinate 3,379 of CBFGUY010000317.1, forward strand.
AGATATGGAAAGGGTTCGGGATCTATTTGAACTATACCTATACCAAATCGTCCACAGACGGAGTTGAAGGCAGGGAAAATGATTCTATTGAATTGCCAGGGACAGCAGATAATATGTTCAATGCGTCATTGTCTTACGAAAACAAGCGTATTGTAATGCGAGTATCATTGAACTATGCCTCAGATTACCTGGACGAATTGGGTGGTGAGTCATTTGAAGATCGGTATTACGACAGGCAGACATTTTTGGATGTGAATGCTTCCTATGCGATTACCCCAAAATGGAGGGTTTTCCTTGAAGGAAACAATCTGACCAATCAGCCGCTAAGATATTATCAAGGTATACGGTCAAGAACTATGCAAGCTGAGTATTACAATGCAAGATTCAACTTTGGGTTGAAATTTGATTTATTTGAGTGAAAAGTATAGTCTATAATATAAAAGGGCTGCCAGAAGAATTTGGCAGCCCTTTA
>CBFGUY010000318.1:0-3833 GCA_965651895.1 uncultured Algoriphagus sp.
GGCTTAATTTGCGCATAAAAGGCTTCGACTTCGCTCAGCCTGACAAGAAAACTTACTTTTGAGACAGCCTCTTTTTTTAATGCTAATTTATTGCGATACTTAACTGAAGTATCTCTTTAGTCCTTCAAGTCTTTCATTGAGTTCCGCTTCCACTTTTCTATATTCCGTAATAGCGGATAGGTGGGCATTCACTGAGAAGTAGTACTTGATTTTTGGCTCAGTCCCGGAGGGTCTTGCGGATATTTTGCTTCCATCTGCCAAGTAGAATTGCATTACATTGGATTTGTCCATTTCCAGTTTTTCTGTCTTTCCTGTTGTCAGGTCTTTCACTGTACTTTCCTTGACATCCACGATCTTCACTACTTTGATCCCATTCATCTCAGCTGGTGGATGGTGGCGGAAGTCGGTCATCAAAGCTTGGATTTGTTCCGCACCGTCTTTTCCTTTTTTGGTCACAGAAATAAGCGATTCTTTATAAAAACCAAACTGGGCGTAGATATCCGCAAGTACATCAAACACTGATTTGCCTTCCGTTTTATAATAGGCTATGGCTTCAGCGACCATTGCACATGCGCTTACACCGTCCTTGTCCCGTACAAAATCCCCAACCAAGTATCCATAGGATTCTTCTCCTCCTCCTATAAATGTTTGTTTACCTTCGAAATCTTTGATGATAGCGGCGATATTTTTAAATCCAGTTAATACTGAGAAGCATTTCACCCCAAAGCCTTCACAGATTCTATCTATCAGCTCAGTAGTAACAATGGTGTTTACCATGAACTGGTTTCCATTCAGTTTACCACTTTTTTTCCACTGACTTAGCAGATAATAGGTGAGAAATGCCCCAGTCTGATTTCCATTAAGAAGTTCAAATTCACCGGAGTCATTAGGAACAGCAGCAGCATATCTGTCCCCGTCAGGATCACAGGCAAGTACCAATTCAGCTCCCACTTCCTTCCCTAGCTTCAGCGATAGTGTCAAAGCTTCAGCCTCTTCAGGGTTAGGATAGATTACGGTAGGGAAATTACCATCAGGTTCGGCTTGCTCTTTTACAATGTTTACATTTTCAAATCCAAAAGCTTGGAGTGCCATAGGTACCATTTTTCCTGATGCTCCGTGGATAGGGGAAAAAACTATTGGCATATCCTTATTTGCCACAATAGCATCCGGAGCTAGGCTTAGTTCTTTGACCAGATTCAGGTAAACCTCATCGAAGTCCTCTTCAATGTAGCTGAACAATTCATCATTTTTTTCCCAGTTTACATCATCAAAAGAAGTGATCTTTTTTACCTCTTCTATGATATTTTTGTCATGCGGAGCTACTACCTGGGCTCCATCATCCCAATAAGCTTTATAACCATTATATTCTTTAGGATTGTGAGAGGCTGTGATCATTACGCCGCTTTTACAACCGTAATGCCTCACTGCAAATGAAAGCATGGGAGTAGGGCGCATTTCCTTGAAATAAAGCACATGGATGCCATTTGCGGTCAGGACATTTGCTGTGGTTGTGGCAAAAAGTGTGTTGTTGATTCTACAATCGTGGGTAATCGCCACACGTATAGTCTCACCCGGAAAGCTCTTTAAGAGGTAGTTTGCAAGACCCTGAGTAGCCATTCCCACTGTGTAAACATTCATTCGGTTAGTGCCTACTCCCATCAGTCCCCGGAGGCCACCGGTACCAAATTCCAGATCCTGATAAAAGGAATCGGTTAATTCCGAGGGGTTTTGATCAATGAGAGTTCGGATTTGGCTTTTGGATTCCTCATCGATTTTTCCATTCAGCCAGGCATTTGCTTTAGCTTGAATGCTGGGGTCTATATTAATCATAGTGTAAAAATTGTTTAAGTTCTAAGATATATAAAAACACAAAATATGCCATCTGTTTATTTTTTAGGTATTGAATTAGTGGCAAATAAATTTTCCTATGTTCACTTCAGCTAACTTGTGTCGATGATCAAAGCTTAGGGTTTCATTTTTATTAGGAGTGGGAATTCTTAACTTTTGCACAAAATTTCTTTACTTCCTACTTAGTTGAATGAAACTAATCTATTGCCTTGTAATTGGTGTCCTAGGGCTTAATTATACCTCGTATGGTGTGACGCAAGCCCAAAATTTTAATATTTCATTTCCTTACGAAAGCTATTCTAAAGATACAGCAAGCTATATGGCCTCAGTTAATCCTGGGAATCGGGTAATATTGCGGGAATCTACCATGGATTATCAGGTGGCAGTAGGAGAAATGCTCTATTTTTTTGGGAAGGATTTGGGTAATCTAAGGCTGGTGAAAAAGGGTGCAAAATTCATCTATTTGAACCAGCCTTTCGTTATTGGTGATACGCTAGTCCGGGTACAAAAAGTAAACTGGGGACGGAAAAATGATGGTTCGGTACAGATCAAATCTTCTCTTGATACAGGAGAAATGCTTTGTTGGACTGTGAAACCGACCGGGGAGTTGAAAATGGAGGCGTTTTACCATTTATCAGATGATGACAGACATCCGAATATTGGATTTACATATCCAGAAAGGGAGATTAAAAGTGCCCAATTGATAGGTAATCACCCTTCTTCAAGTGAGGGATATGGCCTTGAGAAATCGCAATTCGTACTGTGGGAATTTACTCAGGGCCATCTTGATATAGAAAGTAAAACGAGTTCGTTGGATGATCTTGGTTTTCAAGGAACTAGCTCTGATTTTCAGGTACTTCTGCTTCATACTGAAAATGCTTCTATCGAAGTAAGAAGTGAAACTGATAATTTACATGCCTGTTTTCATATAGGTGAATACCAAAATGATATAACTTTAGAAAGTCAAGTTGTGGAGCTTGCTAATTTCACATTTTCAACTATGGGCACGGTAGAAGCTCAGTCGAATTCGCAAAATGGGAATAGCCCTAAAGTAAGTTTGCAGCGTAATAGAAGCATGGAACCCGCTTCAACTGTATTGTGGTTTAGGTTTACATCTGCGGATTAATACAGAAACTAATCTTCTTTCTCTAGCAGGTCGTCTTTTTCTCCTTCAGGCAAGGGATCTTTGGGAGACGGAACCAGATCACCGGATAGTATCACTTCCTTTTTTTTTACCCTTGAGTAGTTCTTTTTCGGAATAATGCCATAGCCATATCGGATTGAGAAGACTTTGGTGAATTCAGCTCCATAAAAGAAGATAAGGCAAGAATAAGAAACCCAAAGCAAGATCAAGATGATGGATCCCGCAGCTCCATAGGTAGATCCAGGTTCTGCGGCACTAAAATAAATTCCCAATAGAAATTTGGATATAGAAAACAGAAAAGAGGTCAACAATGCGCCCACCCAGACTGATTTCCAACGGATCTTGGCGTCAGGCAGGTATTTGAATATTAAAGCAAACAACAAGGCTATTACTCCATAGGAGATTAAAAAATCCACAACGAAGGCAAACACTACTACGAATTCTGGGAGAATGCTCTTGATAAAACCACTGAACACCGAAAGCAAGGCTGTCAATAAAAAGCTGACGAGTAATAAGAAGCCCAGGACTAAAACAAAACCGAAACTAACAGCACGGTCCAAAAGGGTATAATACCATTTTACATCCTCGGTCTGTTTCAGTCCCCAAATAGCATTTATAGAGATTTTAAGATGATAAAAAACACCAGATGCCCCAAATATCAATACACCAATACCAATGATCGAAGCGATCGTGGACTTTCCGCTACTTTGGGTCTGCTCGACCATGCCGGTCATAAACTTGGCTGCCTCTGGCCCCATGGCTGTGGCTAGTTCGTCGTTCAGCTGCCCTGTCACCAAATCCACACCCCAGATTGCTCCCACGGTATTGATGACTATGATCA
>CBFGUY010000319.1:0-3831 GCA_965651895.1 uncultured Algoriphagus sp.
AAGCTCCCTTGGATAGGGAGTTCTACGTAAACCGTGCCGAAAGCAGGGCGATTGAGGGATATGCAAATTATAACCCCGAGAATTAGTCAATTCGTGTCAAGAGTCTTGGGAGTCTGACTTTTTTAGATTCCTGAAGGCACTTTGACTTCTTTTTTCAGGCTTTTCGTAGCCAAAACCATTAGGGAAATTGCTAGAATAAACAGCAGTGCGGCAATAATGGAAAGTACATAAACTTCATCTTGGAAGTTTTTCCATGCAAACAGACCCAATGAGGAAAGAGTTACTGTGAACATGAAAAACATAGGAATGGTCACAAAGAGGGCATTGATGTTTTTCTTGATCAGCCAAACAGCAATGGTTAGGAGTGCTAAAGCCGCCAGTAGTTGATTGGCTGAACCGAAAATTGGCCAAAGTGTAGTGAATTCCCCCGAAAGCAATAAAAGAATAGAGAAAAGGACTACAATCCCGGTAGAAACATATCTGTTTTTAGCCAAATACTGACCTGTCGCCTGAGGCACGTCTTCAAAGTATTCTTGTAAGGTAAACCTCGCGAGTCTGGTACAGGTGTCTAGTGTAGTAAGGGCAAAAGCTGAAACGGTTAAAGCGACAAAGCCCACAGCAAATTCCTCTGAAATTCCCAGTGTAGCGATCATACCTCCCAGGCCTGTAGAGAACAGGGCGACCGGGCCTTCGCCTGAGAGGCGGTCTATATATTCTGACCTAGACAAGATAACTACTGCTCCGACTGCAATGATTGCCAGAAAAGACTCAATCAACATTCCACCAAATCCTACCAACTTGGCATCTGACTCTTTATTCAGCTGCTTGGAAGTGGTGCCTGAAGCTACCAATGAATGAAACCCGCTGATGGCTCCGCAGGCAATGGTCACAAATAAGACCGGAAAAATATAGCCCAGATTTTCATCGGAAACATGGATTTCATTACTCATTTGGATTTCAGGATTGGCGATGAAGACACCCAATACCCCTGCGATAATCAATCCGTAAAGCAAAAAACTGTTCAGATAATCCCGTGGTTGTAGCAACATGCTTACCGGTGTCACTGAAGCCAGAAAAGCATATGCCAAGAGCACCAGAATCCAGATTTTGTAATCCAGGGCAAAGGGAATTTTCATGCCCAGATACACAAAGAAATACATTAAGATCACTCCGATCACTGAGATGATGATGAATGCAGTTTTTTTATCGCCTATCAGTTTGTTTACTATACCGAAAGCAATGGCCAACAAAATAAACAGAATGGAGGCTGAGGCCACACCGGGATTTGTAACAAATGTTTTGGCAATAATGTCTGCAAATACACCAATCACGAGGATAAGCGTGGAGAAACTGAAGATGACAAAAAGTTGCTTTCCTTTCATTCCGATCTGATTCCGGATGATGACCCCGATGGATTTGCCATCAGTTTTCAGTGAAGTGGCCATGCTTCCCAGATCATGTACAGCCCCAAAGAAAATACCGCCTACCAAAATCCAAATGACAGCGGGAATCCACCCGAAAGTCACCGCTATGATTGGCCCGACAATCGGCCCTGCTCCTGCAATCGAAGCGAAATGATGCCCCAAAACCACGATAGGCTTACTTGGTTCATAATCTACCCCATCCCGATGGGTATGTGATGGTGCCGGGGTTTTGTCATTTAATCCAAATTTCCGGTACACAATTTTACCGTAAACTTTATAGGCTATAAAAAGTATGACTGCCGAAATAAGAAGAAGAACTGCAAGGTTCATGAGAGAGGGTTTGGGTATTAAAAGAATGTACAGAGAGATCTAATCTGTTTTCAAAGTAAGATGTTTTGCATTACTTCTCAAAGGAAGAATTTATACACTGAATAGTATTGGAATTAAAGATTTTATTGCTTGGTAATATGATTGGCGATAACTCCCGGCTTAATGTAAAGATTTCAGTGGTTGTACCTCAATATGATTCGGCAAGCTCATTAACAGAGCTTGCCGAGATCATTTGGGGAATAATATCTGCTGGTGCAGAAGTGGGTAATCATATAGATTTTTGTTCAGGCAGATTATCCGACGAGTTTTACTACCTGAACCGTAAAATTATCACCGGATTTGGTCTGCCATCGTCAAAACTTGCCCGGTTTTTAATAATTGGGTTTTCAGATCCTCATATGGAAGATCCTGCACACTGATTCCTTTTTCCAACGCCATGACTGCTGCAGTCGCTCCCGATTGTCCCAAGATCATAAATACAGGTTCCATCCGGATTGACCCAAATGCTATATGGCTCGCTGAAACTGCGACTGGTACGACGAGATTTGTGATTTCCTCCTTTTTCGGCACAATAGAACCATAGGCTATCTCATAGGGACCAGGCAATCCCACTCCTATGTCCCCTTCATTTTGGACATGTCCATTTTCATCTACAAAGCGCTGTATATTATGGGAGTCAATGGTATATGAGCCCATGCCAACTGACTCTGGGGTAGGTTTTTTCTGAAGCAGCTCGTTTTCTGTCATTACATATTTGCCGATCATCCTCCTCGCTTCCCTTACATAGATTTGATGTGGCCAGTTGCCATTATCGATAAATTCATCCTTTGCCAATCCCCACTTCTGAAATTCTTCCTGGGTTTCTTTAGGTACTCTTGGGTCATTTGCCACGAAGTAAAGTAGCCCTTTCTGATAATCCTCATGCTCCTTAATGATCTCTTTTCTTCGCTCATAGCTGGCCTCTGGATATTCATAGTTCATTCCGATATTGTCCGAGCTAAATGGCCCATGGTTATTTGTATCTGTTTTCCTATTGGGGATCATATCGAATTTATCAAACCATTCTCGCCATCCGGCATCAAATATTCTGACCAAAAGCTCATATTGGGTAGAATCGTAATTATCAGGCCTGGGAAAAGGAACCCTGTTGTCGGGATGATTGGACATGCAGGTTCTGAAGCAATACGCTTGGATTTTATTGTCACCCTCTCCCTTCACTCCTGGATCTTCTGCACTGATTTTTGGGATGAGCCCTGAGGATGGGTCTCCGGGAGTCCAGTACGGATCAATGGGATTGTCGAGAACCTGGAAATGGTGGCGGTGGTGATAAACACCGGTTTGTATGCCATTCCATTCCTCATCATATACACTAGTTGCTTCCCTCCCCACATGATAACTCACCCCAGCTGCTGCCATCAGATCCCCTTCATAGGTAGCGTCAATAAACATTTTTCCTTTGAATTCCTTTCCGTTCAATGTCCTAATGGCTGTGATCTTTCCATCTTCCACAGTTACCCCGGCGTCCCTGTCCAGCCATTCGTCACGATAAAGTTCTATTTCCATTTCCTTCATCCATTCGTCAAAAACTTCCTCTGCGACGTGTGGCTCGAAGATCCACATCGTACGGAACTCCCCGTCTATCGCAGGAGTTCCCTGGCCTTTGTTTCCAAAATCAGACGGGGCTTCCCGTTTCCACCCGCCTTCCTGCTGGTACTTATCATATACTCGTTGGTAAAATTCGCGGGATAGTCCTCCGATCACCTCCTTTTTACCCGTATCAGTCCAGCCCAATCCTCCGGAGGAAAGTCCCCCCAAGTGCGTATCCGGTGAGACCATGATGACGGATTTCCTCATTTTTTTGGCTTGGATTGCAGCTGTGACTGCTCCTGAAGTGCCTCCGTATATGATCACATCGGTAATATTGTCCCCTTCATCGGCAGATTTGCAGGAGGCAAACGAATAGGTAATCACCAGTGCCAATAAACAGGATTTTAAGGCGTTAAGTATTTTCATAAGAAGTTGTAATTTCAAAATGGATAATATGGAGTGAAAATACTTCAACATCTAATCAAACGAT
>CBFGUY010000320.1:0-3830 GCA_965651895.1 uncultured Algoriphagus sp.
TTATCGTTCCGTAGGAACGTTTGGTGAAAATCCCCCAGCTTTCAGGGTTGATCCTGGAAATCTTCGTGGGCTTGGTAGTTTAAAAAAAAGAGACAGACCATATCCCAGGTAATGACAACGAAACATAAAAAAAGGCCTCTCAAAAATGAGAAGCCTAAGTGCGGATGGAGGGACTCGAACCCCCATGCCTCGCGGCGCTAGATCCTAAGTCTAGTGCGTCTACCAATTTCGCCACATCCGCATGTGCTGTAATCGGATGGCAAATGTAGGAAAACAATTTAATTGTTCCCAAAAAAACCTATGTTTTTCAATTCCTGTATTGTGAAAAATGATGAACTAATTCATTTACAGTTAGTTTGTTTTTCAGTAAGCATACTCTGGCAAGTAATCATCTTTCGATGTGAAGTTGTTTTTTGGTAAGGTGTGGAAAAAAGCAAAAAGCTATAGGGTCATAGTGGACGGTCATGTAAGATATCAACCGTCTTTAACGTTTGTTGATATTTTTTTCCTGTGTGGGAACTTAACCTGAGTTTTTGTGATTGAACGTTCATTCATTATGCTATGGAGATACCTCAGGAAAAGAAAAAACTTATAATAGGAAGTGCGCTGGAGCTGATCAATTGTCATGGATTCCATGGCTGCCCGATGAGCCAGGTAGCCAAAAATGCCGGGGTTGCAGCCGGTACGATTTATACCTACTTCGAAAACAAGGAAGACATGATTTATGCGATCCACGATGAGGTGATGGAGCAGATTTATGAACAGGTGGCATTAAAGGATGACCCTTCAAGGCCTTTTGAAGAGAGGTTTTTTAACTTCTGGGACAATCTTCTCGAATTCTATGAGCAAAACCGGGCTATACAGAGTTTTATAGATCAGTTTGCCAGTTCCCCCTTCAATTCTGAAGATTTCCAGAGCAAATCCAAAAAGTGGTTTTCCTGGACTGGGGATTTTTTTAAATCGGGAATAGAACAGGGGGCAATTAAAGAAATGAACCCGGTAATTCTTAAGATTTTGGTGAATGAATCGGCTAACTCTTTAGCAAAAGTGAAAAAAAATTATGCGAATAAACTTTCAAAAAACCAGATAGACCTCTCGCCTATACCCTTTATGATCTGGGATGGCATTAAGGCTATTAAATAATCTCTTTTTATTAAACCAACTAATAATATTTTGACTATGAGAATAATGAAACAGCGTCTGTTTGCTGGACTCAGTTTACTCTTTTTCGCTGTGCCGGCTTTTGCCCAAGAGGAGGCCCCGATTCCAAAGACTGTCCTGACTTTGGAAGAAGTGGTGGAGTATGCACTGGTCCAGAGTCCGATCATCCGACAGGCACTTGTCGATCAGGAGATAGGCGATAGGGACATCAAAGCAAATCTTGCAGACTGGTACCCCCAAATCACCGCATCTGCCGCCGGGGTGTACAATATCAAACTTCAGCAGCAGATCATCGGAGACCAGTTGATCACTTTTGGCCAGCCGTATAATTCCAATGTCCTGCTGGAAGTAGGGCAGACCCTGTTTAACCGGGATCAGCTATTTGCTTCCAAATCCGCAAAATATTACCGCCAACAGTTGCAGCAGGTCACCGAGAATGCCCGCATCAATACGGTAGTGGATGTAAGCAAGGCATTTTATTCAATTCTCCTATCAGAAGAACAGTTGAAAATCCTCGACCAAAACCTGGACCGCCTGGAGAAGCAATACAAAGATGCGTATAGCAGATTTGAAGCAGGACTGGTGGATAAGACGGATTATCAACGGGCTTCGATCGCGCTGACCAATGTAAAAAGTGACCGCAATCGGGTGGCTAATTCTTTTGATGCAAAATATGATTACCTCAAGCAATTGATGGGGTATCCTGATAGCCTGGATTTCACGATCGAATTTGATCTTCAGGCTGAGACGAATAAGGTGGTGGAAGATGCCGCGGATCCTCTGATCCTGGAGAACCGTGTGGAGTATCGCCTCTTGCAGACACAGCAGACACTGAACGAAGTGCAGACTGGCTATGAGCGATGGAATTACCTGCCTCAGCTGTCTGCGTATTACCGTTACAATTGGAACTACTTCAATAACACCTTTTCGGATTTATACAATACGGCTTATCCTGTTTCTTCAGTAGGGCTGAACCTGGCGATTCCTGTTTTTCAGGGAGGCAAGCGGGTTCACCGGGTGAAAGCGGCGGAACTGCAGGTGGATCGGGGAAGGATTGAAATTGAAAACCTCAGCAATCAACTGCGGACAGAATATAGCGGAGCCTTGGCGGAGTTTAACAGCAGTGTATATGAATGGCAGTTGATCCGTGAGAATATGGAAATGGCCGAAGAAGTGTACAACATCATCAAGATGCAATACGATGAGGGTATCAAAGCTTACGTGGAACTGGTAGTGGCGGAGACTGACCTTCAGACAGCCCAGATTAACCATATCAATGCTTTCTATCAGGTACTGGAAGACAGGCTGGATCTAGAGCGTGCATTAGGAACCATTAATTAATAAGAACCTCCCTTTCAAATTTTATATCATATGAACTTATCATACAAACTTATAGCTTTTTCGGCCTTGGTTTTAGCAGGTTTTTCTTGCGGTCAAAAGCAACAGGCAGCACAGCAGGGCCCGCCTCCAACCGCGGTCACAACTTATACCTTGGAGAAAAAATCCGTGACTGGACTTGATCAATATCCAGCAACTCTAGTCCCTCTCAATGAAGTGGAAATCCGTCCTCAGATCGGAGGTTATATCACCAATATCTACGTGCAGGATGGTCAGGAAGTGAAAAAAGGCCAGAAGCTCTATGAAATTGACCGGAGTAAGTATGCCGCATCAGTACAGCAGGCAAAGGCACTGGTACAAACCGCAGAGGCTAACCTGGCCAGATTGGAGAAAGATTACGAACGGTACAAGAGACTGGATGAACAGGATGCCATCGCAAAGCAGACACTGGATCATGCTGAGACAGAGGTATTGAATGGAAAGGCCCAGCTGAGCTCTGCCAAAGCGCAGTTGGAATCAGTGTCCACTGACTTCAATTATTCTGTGTTGGTTGCTCCTTTTGACGGAACAGTGGGGATCTCCCAAGTGAGACTGGGCACGCAGGTTTCTCCTGGACAGCCCCTATTGAATACACTTTCTTCCAATGATCCTATGGCATTGAACTTTGTGGTCAACGAGCGGGAGATTCCACGATTCAATAAACTGTTGAAGGCAGAAGAGAAACCTGATTCACTGTTTAGAATCAGATTCAGCGATGGCAGTATATATTCCCATAATGGCAAATTTACGACGATAGACAGAGCTGTAGGAAGACAGTCCGGCACGATTAACCTTCGTGTTCAGTTTCCCAATCCAGACCGTGAACTGATCGCTGGAATGACGGTCAATCTACAAGTCCTCAATGAGGATATAGGAGAGCAGTTGGTGATTCCCTACAAAGCTGTGACAGAACAGATGGGTGAGTACTTTGTGTATGTGGTGCAGGAAGATAATACGGTGAAGCAGCAAAATGTACAGCTGGGATCACAGATAGGAGAAGGCATCGTAGTGAGAAATGGACTGCAAGAAGGAACCAAGATCGTGGTGACCGGCATCCAGAAGCTACGTGAAGGAGCTCAGATTACCGAGCAGACTGCAGCTCAATAAATCGTTTTTTCAATAAGACTTGATTAATTACTAATGATATCAGACGTATTTATAAAACGACCAGTGACGGCAATGGTGATTTCGATCGTCATCGTACTGGTCGGTGTTTTGGCGATTTTAAATCTGCCCGTTACGCAGTATCCTGACATTACTCCTCCGGTAGTTTCGGTTTCGGCCAATTATAC
>CBFGUY010000321.1:0-3749 GCA_965651895.1 uncultured Algoriphagus sp.
TGGTTTTGTGTATGTGGAAGTGATTGTTATTTTTGTGTTGGAGATAGTTGTGATTGTGAATAATCTAGAGGTGTGATAAAATTTATCGTTTTAAATGGGTTATATTTATTCCAAGTAGCTTTGGGCTTTATTATAGGAGTTTTTATGCTTTTTGGCATTGGTGCATTAACAGGGAGTATTGGAGATTTATCAATTAAGTATAGAATTCTACAAGTTGACTATATGACCCAAACGAATGATTATTTGATGAATTCGTTTTTTTTCTTTTTTCTCTCATTCTTGCTTGTTATCGTTTTTTATGGATTTGAATTTCTAAGGACAAGGATCAAAGAAGAGTTAACGTAAGGAGTAGTGTGGAATTGCTGTAATAAGCGTTAGCCCTTGAGGTTTTAAAGAACCTCTTAGTTTAATGAATTTTAACCTCCAAAGGATTTTATGCCTTTGGAGGTTTTTTTATTTTTCGTCTATCGCTGCAGATAAGCAAGCAGCTCGGCGCCGGGTAATTCCTTCGATTTGTAATACATACTGATCAGATGGTTGGCGTGTTCTTTTTCGAATTGAAGCAGTTCTTCCACAGAGACTTTCATCGGCTTGTTTTCAGTACCGTTGTCGGCAAATTGCCATTCCTTTAGCTCATGTCCTTTGTCATCCTTTAAAACGATTGATCTCTTGCTACCCGATCCGTTCTTGGTGGTGCAGTGGTTGTACTTGATCCAAAGCAGATCCTGGGGGGATGCCTTATCCAGTTGGAGTGTACGCAGATTCAGGGGCTGATTTACAAACTGTTTCATGATGAGCTTATCATTCAGATAGATCTCATAGCTGTCAAGGCCGAGTTTTGGTGAAAAGGCAATGGTTCCCAAACCGAGGAAGAGCAGCAGCAGCCCAGTAATAGCGGATTTAAATTTTGTTGTTTTCATGTGTTTATAATGGTTTTTTAATTGCCACATGGAATCTCGCATGGCTGAGAATCATAACGGAGTGTGTCGTTTGCGTCATGCTCGATTTCATTTTGCAAATGGATTAAAGTGAGAAAGTGTAACTGATATTTTTTTTACCTTGTAAGAATGCCAGCAAGATCCTCTGATACAGAGCCGGTTGAAAAGGATCTTTGAGCAGGTCTTCCAGTAGCTTTACGGCAACGCTGAAAAAATGGGAACCCCAAGATTGAGAAAGTAGATCAACAGTAGGTTTATTAGATTTTCGACCTTTCGAAGTCCTAATCTGTTGGTCTATATTATTGGAAGTTGGTCTATTTCAGAAGATCGAATCTTTGAATTATCCGTAATTCAGTTACAATGCCCTTTATGTTGACATCGCACGCCACATTCTTGAAGCCAAACTTCTCTCACCGGGTACTACATCTGTTATTTTGGACTATCATCACCTTGGTTTTCATCTATGACAGAAGGTATCTGATCATTAAATTTAACTTGCCGGAGCATTTTATTGCCTGCGTGGTAGTCCGGATGGGCTTGCTTGTCTCGCTGGTGTATTTTCATCTGAATGTGTTGGTTCCAAGATTCTTCAAGACAAGACAATTTTTCAAATACACTACGATTCTTTTATTTTCTCTGGGAATCTATGTCAGCCTGCAAAATCTCTACGATATCTATCTGTATGGTTTTGTGATCGGTGACATCCGCAGCAGGGATTTTTGGAGTGCATTTCCCTACAATTTCTTTACGACCCTTTGGTACCTGGCTCTGACAGCCGGTCTGAAATTAAGTTTGGAACGGTATGGGGATATGCATAAATCGGAGCCAATCTTAAATCCGCCGGATACGGTCTCGGATCAAAGGCAGAAACGGCAAGTCTTTTTGAAAAGCGGTACCAAACAGGTGATGGTAGAGTTAGATTCGATTACCCATATTAAAGGATTGAAAGACTACTCGATCGTCTATACCACCGAAGATCAAATCATAGTTAAGGGATCTCTCAAGAATGCGGAATATTTATTAAGTGCCAAAAAACTTATTCGTGTACATAAATCCTATCTGGTGGCGCTGGATCGGATTAGGACGATTCAGGGAAATCACATCATCTTGGATACTCAATCCATTCCCATTGGAAGATTTTACAAAAAGGAGCTATATAAATTACTCATGCCATCCCGAATTTAGATTTTCCGCACTTTAGCAAAATGGATAGAGAATAAGGCAATGTGGAACAAAATCCGACTTAAGTAAGCCCAATATTCTAGTAAAGAATCAGGATTTTTTGGAAAGAATTGTTTGAAACCAATCAATCTATTCCCCACTCCCACACTAGGGTATTCCCCGAAAAAGCTTATTTTTGTCCATGCTTTCCAAAAAGACCAAATACGCCCTGCATGCCCTTACTTATTTGGGCAAGCACAAAGACGAGAAGACGGTACTGATCCAAGAGATCGCCGAAGAGCATGGGATCTCGCATAAATTTTTGGAAAATATACTTTTAGAGCTTAAAAAAGCTGGCATGCTTGGAAGCAAAAAAGGAAAAGGAGGAGGGTATTACCTGATCAAAGAACCCAAGGATATTCCCCTTTCCCGTGTAATCCGATTGCTGGATGGGCCGATTGCTTTGCTTCCATGTGTGAGTTTAAATTACTACGAACCCTGCGATGAATGCAAAAATGAGGCAGTTTGCGGGATAAATCGCGTCATGATCCAAGTAAGAGACGAGACTCTTAAAATACTGGAAAACAAGACCTTAGAAGATATTTTAAAAGAAGAGTAAAAATTTTTTTACCATAAACCCTATATATTTTATAGGGTTTATATACTTTTGTGCTTTATGCTCGTAATAAACCTAGTATGATTTTAGACCAACCACTCAAAAGGCTGTTTGCCAGCAAGCCCGGAAAAGACAGCAATGCGAAAAGCCTGCTGAAGTCTATCTCCTGGAGGATTGTAGGTACCATAGATACGATTATCATCTCTTATTTCGTGACAGGGGAGTTTGTGATGGCAATTTCAATTGGTTCTGTGGAGGTGTTCTCCAAGATTATCCTGTTTTATTTCCATGAGCGAATTTGGGAATCTGTACCTAAAGTAAAAGAAGATGAAACTCAAGAAGAATATGCATGAATTAGAGGCTCAATTGAGTGAGCTCAGTGCTCAGGAAGGCTTGGCTTTGGTTGCGGATTTGTTTCCTGGCAAGGTAACATTCTCTACTTCCTTGGGACAGGAGGATCAGGTGATCACGCAGCTCATTGCTGAGGCTCGCCTGCCTATTTCTATATTTTCTTTGGATACAGGACGATTATTCCCAGAGACTTTAGACCTTCTCTCTAGAACAGAAGCTAAATACAAGCAAAATATCAAAGTCTATTACCCTACTACCGAATCGGTGGAAAAACTGGTGTCGGAAATTGGTATAAATGGATTTTATGAATCAGTAGAAAACCGGAAATCCTGCTGCTTTGTGCGCAAGGTTGAGCCTTTGAAAAGGGCTTTGGCAGGAAATGAAATCTGGGTCACCGGACTTCGCGCCGAACAATCTGCTAACAGATCAGGAATGAAGAGAATAGAATGGGATGAGGGCAACCAGATTTTAAAATTCAATCCTCTGCTGGACTGGACATTTGATGACATGATTGCTTACATATCCGAAAAGAAAATTCCTTACAATCCGCTTCACGATAAAGGTTTCATCAGCATTGGTTGTGCTCCATGTACCCGGGCCATAATGCCGGGTGAAGATGCCCGGGCAGGTAGATGGTGGTGGGAAGATTCCAAAAAAGAGTGTGGGCTGCATGCGAAATGAGA
>CBFGUY010000322.1:0-3686 GCA_965651895.1 uncultured Algoriphagus sp.
TTACTGTGCAGATGGCAGAAGGTGCCACCTTCTCTGTAGTTCCTTTTGTCAATAGGAAAGCCATTGGCTCCATATCGGGAATTGTGGGTGCAGGTGGGAATTTCGGAGCCTTTTTGGCAGCTCTTTTTCTCAGCTCTAAGTCAGCTGTGGCAGAGAAAGCTGCCCTACTCGCAAGTGATTCACTTAGCGCAGAAGCGGCAGCAGCAGCTCAATCAGCAGCAGCGGCCAGTGCTGTTTCCGCAGGATATTTGGTAATCGGTGCCATGATCGTTATTTCCGGCGTAGTTGCATTAGCTATCAGATTCAGTACCGAAGACGAAAAAGTGGCGGAAGTAGAATTAAGCAAGCTTCAGCCTGAATTAATACGCTCAGATAATTAACTTGTATCCTTATCCCAAAATAGCTCCTCTGCCAAGGACAGACTGTCCTGCAGGTGAGCTATTTTGTTCCTAAACCTATTGATAATTGAACTAATCGATTTGTGATCCCTGATAATAAAGTCAAAACCACCTGTTCTTACTGCGGTGTCGGCTGCGGCATAGTGGCAAGTGTGGATGTCCATCAAAAAGTACAGGTCGAAGGAGACGAAAATCACCCGGTTAACCAAGGCATGCTCTGTTCCAAGGGCATGAACCTTCATTACGTAGTGAATGACACTTCGGACAGAATCCTCTATCCTGAAATGCGCTGGAGCAGGTCGCATCCCCGGGAACGGGTAAGTTGGGATGATGCCCTTGACAGAGCCGCTGGAGTATTCAAGTCATTGATCCAAAGATACGGCCCTAACAGCGTGGGATTCTATATCTCAGGCCAATGCCTCACCGAAGAATACTACATCGCCAATAAACTCACCAAGGGCTTTCTCGGCACCAACAACATAGACACAAACAGTCGTCTATGTATGAGTTCTGCAGTGGTAGCATACAAAAAAACCTTTGGAGAAGATTCCGTTCCTATTTCCTACGGCGACATAGAACAGGCTGATGCTTTTCTGATAGCTGGCGCAAACCCAGCTTGGTGCCACCCCATACTTTTTCGAAGGCTGGAAAAACATAAAGAGAAAAATCCTCAGGTGAAGATTATCGTGGTTGACCCACGGAAAACTGACTCTGCGAATTTTGCAGACATCCACCTGCAGATCATTCCTGGAACTGACATTATTTTATACAATGCCATCGGCAAAAGACTCATCGATCTTGGTCTTGCAGACAAGGATTTTATAAAAAACCATACTGAAAACTACCTGGAATATCGCAAACAGGTAATGGCGACCTCTCTTAGAGAAGCCTCTAAACTCTGTGGGATTTCAGTAGAAGATATCAAACGGGTAGCGGAGATTATCGGTGAATCCAAAGGCTTTATCAGCATGTGGGCAATGGGGTTAAACCAAAGCGCCATAGGTACAGACAAGAATTTTTCCCTGCTCAATCTCTCTCTAGTCACCGGAAGAATAGGCAAACCAGGCAATGGACCTTTCTCTCTTACAGGACAGCCCAATGCCATGGGCGGACGGGAAGTAGGCGGCATGGCAAACTTACTGGCAGTACATAAGGACCTGAATAACCCGGTACACCGTCAGGAAGTGGCAAATTTCTGGGGAGTCAATGAAATCTCTGCCTCTCCGGGTTATACGGCCACTGAAATGTTTGAGGCATTGGAAAGTGGGGAAATGAAAGCAGTATGGATCATCTGTACCAACCCCATGGTGAGCCTTCCAAATTCCAGGAAAATCGAAAAGGCAATGAAGAACGCCAAATTCGTCGTGGTACAGGACATTTCCCATAAGGCCGACACCTTGGAATTTGCTGACCTGGTACTTCCTGCAGCAGGGTGGTTGGAGAAAGAGGGGACTATGACCAACTCCGAGCGCAGAATTTCATACTTGAACAAGGGCATCAACCCTCCAGGAGAAGCAAGACCTGACGTGGAGATCCTTTGTGATTTTGCAAAGAGAATGGGTTATCGTGGATTCAACTTCAATAATCCGGAAGAGATCTATGAGGAATATTGCTCCATGACCAAGGGCACCAACATCGATATTTCCTTCCTGAGTTATGATCGACTCAAAAATGAAGGGACCTTCCAATGGCCAGTACCTGAGTACAGACACACAGGTACTACCCGTCTTTTTGCAGATAATAAATTCTACACCCCGAGCCAAAAAGCTATTTTCAATATCCCTGCCCAGATTGGCAATACTTCCGAAAAAACCAGTAAGGAATACCCGCTGATTCTCACCACCGGGCGCGTTCGCGATCAATGGCATACCATGACCAAGACGGGAAAAGTCTCACGTCTTCGCACGCATTACCCAAGCCCAATACTGGAGATCAATCCCATAGATGCCTATCTGGACAAAGTAAAAGACGGTGATATAGTAGAAGTAAAGAGTAAAAACGGAGTAGTCAGGGTAAAAGCTAAACTTTCCAAAAGCATACGGGAGGGAGTTGTGTTTCTACCGATGCACTGGGGCAAGCAATTGCAAAGTGATCTCAACCGCGCCAACAACCTCACAAAAACAGTAGTTGATCCTCAATCGAAGGAGCCGGACTTTAAATTCACAGCGGTATCAGTAGCCAAATACAAGAAAAACGCAGAAAAGATCATAGTGATAGGCGCCGGAGCCGCGGCTTTCCGCTTTATCCAAAACTATAGGGAACACAATGAAAGCGACAAAATCCATGTTTTCTCTAAAGAACCCCACCCCTTCTATAACCGGGTACTTTTACCTGAATATGTCACCGAAGAGCTGACCTGGGAGCAACTACAGAAGATCAAGGAACAGGAACTGAAAAAACTCAATATCAGTCTCCATACCGGTCTTTCCATAGAAAAAATTGATCCGGAAAAACAGACTGTTACTGATGATAAAGGGGAGGAATACACGTATGACAAGCTTATCCTGGCTACAGGAAGCCGGGCCTTTATCCCAAAAGATGCCCAACTGGATCTTCCTGGCCGTTTTACCATGCGTAACAAAGTGGATGCCGACCGGTTCAAAGAATACCTGAATTCAACGAAATTACCAGCGGAAAACCAACATGTAGTCATCATCGGAGGCGGATTGCTTGGACTGGAACTGGCAGCAGCCTTACAGCATAACCGTGTGAAAGTCACTATCGTGCAGCGCGCTTCCCGACTGATGGAGCGCCAGCTGGACGAGGTATCAAGTAAGCTCCTTTCCCTTGACGTACAAGAGCGGGGAATCCATGTGTATTTTGACAATGAGGTGAGTACGGTGTTTGACGACGAAGAACACAAATCACTTTCCATTACCCTGAAAAGCGGAAAAATAATTTATGCAAACGCGGTAGTTTATGCGATAGGCACCCAGCCAAATATCAAGATTGCCAAAGACAATGGGATTTTGTGTGGCCGAGGAATTAAGGTAAACCAGCATTTGCAGACCAACTACCCATCAATATTTGCCATTGGGGAAATAGCTGAATTTGAAAACCAACTATTTGGGATCACCTCAGCAGCGGAAGAGCAGGCTATGGTGCTGGCAAACTACATCGCCGGAGATGTGAGCAGTATCTATTCTGGATCAGTCTTAATGAATATCCTGAAATTCAAAGATCTTGAACTTTGCAGTATAGGAGATATAATTATACCTGAAAATGATAATTCGTATGAGGAAATTATCTTTACAGATATAAGTCGACGGTATTATAAAAAATGTATCG
>CBFGUY010000323.1:0-3674 GCA_965651895.1 uncultured Algoriphagus sp.
TCTTATTTTTTCAAATCATCACTAACGACGAACACAAAAACACTTGCTTGGCCGAACATTTGAGAATTTCGTGTTTTTGTGTTAAAGAACAGTTGGACAAAACCTCAAAAAAAAAGCATCCCGGAGCCGGGATGCTTTTGATTTTATCAAGAAGTTAATCTTAGAAGATATATCTCAAACCTATCTGCATACTCCAGGTAGTAGAGAAGTTACTTACATTCTGATAAGGTGATGTAGGCAATTCCCCCCCCACACGGTTCATAACATAATTAGGATTTGCACTTACCGCACCGGAGCGTGAAAGCAGGTTCTGCGCACCATTTGTGGTCTGCTGCACTCCCCAGTCCTTGTTCAGCAAGTTGCCAAAATTCACTGCATCCAAACTTAATTGTAGCGTGTGTCTTCTGTTTCCGATATTGGTGAACAAATCTTGAAGCACTCTGACATCAAACCTGCTCAACCATGGCATAATAGTAGCATTTCTCGGTACATATCCACCTCTGTATTGCTCCAGATCATTGTCAGCCACATACTTGTCGAAAGCAGCTCTTTGTTGCGCCGCTGTATAGACTACATTCCCGTCTGATACGATATCCACAAAGTTCAATTCAGAAGTATTCGATGGAATGAACAATAAATCCGCGGTGATACCATCACCGTTCAGATCGTTTCCATAGGTATGAGAGATTCTTCCCTGATTACCTCCGGTATAATAGACACCTACTGTAGTAGCCAGGCGATTGGCATATTCCACTCTGTAACTCAAGTTACCCACGATTCTATTTGGCAAGGCAAAATCCGAAATATTCAAACGCTGGTCGTTCGGGCTGTTGATGTTTGGAGAAGCTCCCCATGCAGAACTAGCATTGGAACCTGAGTTTGAACTGACCTCTTTTGCCGCAGAATAAGTGTAGAACACACTTCCTGACAGACCATTGTATTCAGGTACAGATAGCCCTATAGTAGCCGAAAACGCATGGCCTTTCACATCCGTGTTGGTCAGAATAGTCGCATTGTTCGCTCCCATAGCCGGGTTATATGCTACACTTGAGCCTGGCAATACCACCTCTCGGTCATCTCCGGCACTGTTCATTTTGTCAGGAGAAATCGCCCTGTTTGCCCCAAACTGGAATACACCGTTGATATCTCTTGTGTAAAGGAGATCAGCAGTCAACATAAACGGGGAATCACCCAATTGGTAATCCGCACCCAAACTTGACCTCCACACCATAGGCATTTTGAAATCTGTGTCAACTAGCGCAAATGAGCTAGGAGCACCTTCAGTAGGGTTCTTGATAAATACATCCTCAGCACCTTCAGGAGGATTGTTCAGCCAGTAATATTTCTCCGGCTGGAAACTGACATTTCCTATCCAGCCAGCAACTTCCTCATAACTGCCTGGTTCTACGTTATTTTGAAGCACACCTGCGTTTGTCGGCATGTTTGTCAACCAAACAAAGGGAACCCTTCCTGAGAAGACTCCGGTACCACCCCTTACGATCAAGCTTCTATCGCCCATTACATCGTAGTTGAAACCAAATCTAGGGGACAACATCACTTTGGAATCAGGCCAGCTTCCAGAATCGTAATTTTTAGGATTGTAATTTCTATCCAACAAAGTCAGTTCATTGATGGATGGGTTAGGCGTGAGTTCATTCATATAGATCGGCAACTCAGCTCTCAAGCCTAAAGTCAATGTCAACTGGTCATTTACTGCAAATTTGTCCTGAACATACAAAGAGGCCAATCCAAAATTAACTCGGGCATAAGTCTCTTGGCCTTCATAAGGATAAGTCAGACCAAACATACTTGGAGCAACTTCATTTGCGGTACCAGTTGTCAAAAAATCCTCTACTGATGCATATCTGTAGTAAGAAGTACCCAATCTAACGTAGCTATTACCGAATTTCTGAAGTTCAAAGGCGGCACCTGCAGTAAAGGTATGGCGACCTTCTGTATAAGTCAGGTTATTGATAAATGACAAATTATCATTTATCACATCGTTGTTATAAGAAAACAACTCTGTACCAAAGGTCATATAATTCATATCTCCATCACCTCTACCTCCATCCCAGATATCCACAAAAGGGAATTCTGATCCAGGCGTAGTTCTCGTATCCTGAATCTTAGAGTAAGTTGCCAAAAACTGGTTAGAGACTTTAGGGCTGAAGTAAGAGTTCAATTCAGCAGTTATAGACCTTACAGTGTTTTCAAAGCTATATGCCGCATTTTCGAATGCCATTGAGTTAGGCCCCACTCTCTGTCCTGCCGGAAACGGAGTTCTTGGTCTAGGCCCAGATGTACCATTAGTAATCTGTGCCGAGGTTCCCACTACCTGATTATAACGAACAGCTAGCTTGTGCTTGTCGTTGATATTCCAGTCTATTCTCGCAAGAAGTTTGGTACTGGCTTGCTCTGCTTCATTGGCAAAACCTTGATATCTTCCCGGATCGTAATCCCATACATTGATCAGGTGATTTCTAACCGCCTCAAGATCTGTTACAGTTGTTCTTGAGATGTTGTTCTCAGGATCAGAGACCCCATCCGTAGAAGCTCTCCAAAGATTGGCACCAGAGGCATTCGCCCCGGTATTGAGCTCTCTTTCAGCATTTACAAAGAAGAACAATTTGTTCTTAATGATCGGCCCACCAAGACGGAAACCGAAGTTATGGGTGGCGGCATCAACAGCCTCCAGTTCGTTGTCGCCAATCTTCTTGCCTTGGAGACTCTGGTTTTTATTGAAATAATAAGCAGAACCTGTAAATGTGTTTGTACCACTACGAGTAACCGCATTGATACCGGCTCCGGTAAAACCACTTTGCGTTACATCAAAAGGAGCGATGTTTACAGAAATCTGTTCGATCGCATCCAAAGATATAGGTTGGGAATTACCACCTGGAAGTGGATTATTGCTTAGCCCAAATCCGTTGTTGAAGTTAGCCCCATCTACTTGCAGGTTATTGTATCTTGCATCTCTACCCGCAAATGAAGTCCCGTTTGCCTGAGGTGTCAACCGCGTAAATTCTGTAACTGATCTGTTGATCTGTGGAAGATCGGTAAGCTGCTTGGTAGAAATACTGGTGGAAGTACCGGTCTTATTTGAGTCAAACTCCGAAGATCTGGCCGCAGAAACGATTACCTCGCCTAATTCCGTGCTATCATCTGTTAGAGTCGCTGTAATGGAATATGGATCTCCCAATCGCAGAACAATGTCGCTATAAGAGGCCGACTGATATCCAATAAAACTAACCTGAATGGTGTACGGTCCGCCTATCCTCATATTGGGAATGGTAAACCTACCATCCAGATTGGTCACCGCACCGTAACGGGTACCTGACGGCACATGCGTTGCGACTACATTCGCACCAGGAAGAGTCTCGCCCTGGGCATCCACTACCAGCCCTACCACTGAACTGGTAGTAACCTGTGCTTGAGACACACTTATTGTGGCTATGATTACCAATACGAGTGACATCAAACTTTTAAGTAAATTTTGCCTCATAATTTGTACGTTTTGATATATGTTGGTTTGAAATTGTTCACTGCAAAGGTAAATTCACCCGGATGGATGTACGGGTAGATACTGTTAAGATTTTCTGCCCAAATTTCACAAATTTTAACTATTTCTTAACATAGTAACATAAATAAAATTCTGTTTCCCATACAAAAAATAA
>CBFGUY010000324.1:0-3674 GCA_965651895.1 uncultured Algoriphagus sp.
CTATCAAATATCTATGCTTAAAATGAACAGCTCCCCAGATATTCTGACTGATCCTATGTTTGCCTATGATTCTATGTGGCTTGCTTTTTTTACCCCACAGACACATAGCTCTCATAGTTTTGACCAGAGATACAGGAAAACCCAGCTCTATAATTATTCCATAATTTACCGAACGTGCCGTTGGCACTTTTGGCGGATTCATCCGGCTTTCCCAACCCTGAATTTCGCTTTGCTGCATTCAGGGCAGTTACCTGTCGTGCCGTTGGCACAAACACTCAAATCAACCGGAAACTGGCAAAGTGATTTACCTTGCCAAAGGCAAGGCCTGTAAATGCCCAGAATGCAATTCTGGGTTAATGAAGCTGATATGTCCTCAGAGTGCCAACGGCACGATCAGTAATGTAAAGGCATTTGTGATCAGCCCAGTAAAATGTGGCCATAAAGCGTGTAGAGCCAGCGTACAAGGAGCAGAATCACATCGCCTACAAACTAGGTTTTTTACCCTGTAGAAATGAAAGATGTTAGAGGAACAAAAAGCTAATTGATACAATTTCTAGCCTGAAAAAATCCCTCCACGACAGTTATCGGGACAGACCCTTTCCCTCCGCCGCGGCGGAGGGAATTGCCAAATTTGAGCTTCTAGCATTAATTCAAAGTACATACGTGCAGTTAAGCGGATACGGATATAATCCATTTAATCCGCAGTAGTAACCGGACTTTCGGTGAAAACCCAAGATCCTATCAGTCCTAGGTTTTCAGTCCCCTCCTTTTCACCGTTTTCAGATTTTGGCAATGGGATTATGTCTGACCGGAAAATTCACAGAATTTGCGATGAAACAAAGTTCATTTGCTTTTCTGTGCAATTCATTTGCTTTATCAATCATGGAATTTTCTGCCACAGTTACGACTGGACTAAGAGTCACCTCGGTGAATTGTCCACCCCCATTTGAAATTTCACTCATTATTCCCTCCGCATTGTCAATATAATCCACCACAATGACACCTGCTTCCGAACATAAATGCAAATACCAAAGCATATGGCAAGAAGACAGAGAGGACACTAAAAGGTCTTCCGGATTATGTTTTGTCTTGTCGCCACGAAATGCCGGGTCCGAAGAACCTAAAATCCCAGGTTTGTTTTCTATGAGTATCTGATGGCTTCTCTCGTAATTTCTATAATTGTCAGTTCCTGTTCCTTTGTTTCCGGTCCACCTAATAGTCGCTTTGTAGTGATGTTGCCCTTTCATGTGTTTATAATTTGTCTTTCAATGGCCACCCCATACGTACAGGATCATGCTCGATTTCATGTAATAAACCCAAATTGATCTAATTGTCTGACTTCGATTTTGTTGTACCGTCTGGTATAGAAAGGATATGGGGGAGTAGACAAAACCCCTCCCCCATCCTGATCACCAACCATTCTTTATTTGCTCTCAAAATACTCCTTTATGACATACCAAGCTTTCTTTTTCTCCCCTTTTTCTGACATCAGGCCTTTTCTGTTATAACCCTTTTGATAGACAGAGTGCATCCGCCCAAGTGACCTGTAATCATATAAAAGCCAAGGGCACACACCTACTAAGTTGGGCATGGTATTGAACATTTCAATCTGGTCGGTATAGATTTTCTCCTGGTATCCCTCCGTCCAGTAAGCGGCTTCATCTGTTGGCCCGTCATTATTCCCATACACTGCTTCACCACCAAATTCAGATATAAATACCGGCTTATTGGGGAAATTTATATTCCATTTTGTATCAGACGGCTTGCCTTGCCACGGCAGGTACCAGCCAAAATATTCGTTGATCGCGATAATATCAGAGTGATTGTACAGGGAATCCCAAACCTCCACCGTATTGTTTTTGTAGCTTTGTGTATTGATCACGTGGGTAATCAATCGTGCTGAATCCAGTGCCCTGCACTTTTGTGTAAGTTCGGCGAGCCTATCATCCCTTTTGGGCGTGCTGGGATATGTTTCGTTAGAAAGAGCCCAGACGACCACTCCGCAGCGGTTTTTGTCACGACCAACCATCTCTTGAAGCATTTGCTCCAATTTGCCGGACATAAGACTGTCGGAAAACTGGATATGCTGATAAACAGGCAACTCGTCCCAAACCATGATTCCCAATCTCTCGGCTTCCTTCACCATATTTTCACTGTGGGGATAATGCGCCAAGCGGACTAGATTGCAACCCAGTTCTTTTGCCGAATTCAGCAATAGCTGAGCATCCTCTTTTGAATACGCTCTGTTCATTCTGTTTGGGTTCTCTTCATGGATATTGACAGCCTTGAGAAATATAGGTTTGCGATTTAGCAAGACCTGATTGCCCTGCACTTCAATACTTCTGAATCCTATGGTGTCGACCAAAAAATCCGTGTCACTTTTAAGAGTTACCCTATAAAGTTGGGGATTTTCGGGAGACCAAAGCCCAAACTCTGATTTGAATTCTACAGGGGCAAAGCCATTATCATCTGTTCTTGTTTTATAGCGTAAATTCAGCTCAGGAACTTCGATCTCTATATCTTCTTTTTTATGGCTTCCATTCATCTTAACCCATCCTAAGACGGTATCAAGACTTCCTTTTTTCAACTGTATGAAATAGTCTTCTATAAAGGCGTTGTCTGTTTCGATTAAATCCACATCACGGGTAATACCTCCATAGTTGAACCAGTCATACCCATAGCCGGGGAGGCCGTTTCCTTTGCGGTTATTGTTGACTTTCACAATAACGGTGTTATCCCCATCCTTGATTTTGTCGGTAATTTCAAACTGAAAAGGGGTAAAACCGCCCTCGTGACTGCCAATTTTTTCGCCGTTCAGGTACACGTCAGCCAGATAATTAACCGCTCCAAAATGCAGAAACAGCCTTTTCCCTTCTATAAGGGAGTAACTAAACTCTTTTTTGTACCAGACTGTACCTTCAAAATAAGTCAACTCGTTCATCTGGGAATTGAAGTCTCCGGGGACATTCAACACAGGGGCTTCTTCAAACGAATACTCATAAAAATCTGTTTTTTTCACAGGTTTTTTTTCCGTCCATAGCTGTAGATATTCACCCGTGCCTGTAGGATCAATAATCGCTTTCCACTCCCCGTTAAGGCTCGTCAACTCCCTGGATTGGAGGTTAGTCATTGCGGTCTGTCCACTTACCGATTCAATAGAGACCATAGTGAATAAAAACACCCATATCCACTCCTTAGTAATTGTCTTTTTGTATTTATTCATTTTAAATTGTTATTCAATGTTAATTGAGTGTCAAGCATAAACTTGGCGGATTTAAGGTATATAGTTAAACCATCATGGATGGTTTGGATTAAAATCTGTTAGGTTGCAACCAACAGTATACTGTTGACACAACACTATATTATTCTACAATTTGCCTTGAAGACTGCCGTGCGGCCAGTTGCCATCCGTTTTCAGACTTTATCCATACATTGGTGAATCTTCTTGGTATCCATTCTTCTTGGTTGGCGACCATACTAGCTGGCTGTTGTAACTCCTTGCCCATTACTATGGCAATATTTTGATTGAAGGTTATTTTTTCAATAATTCTCTCAACTGCGGGAAATTTATGTCCGCCTTTCATCAGTTCAAAAATATCTTTGGGAGTTACAATTTTTCCATTTGGATTGTTCACCACATAGTTTTCAGACCATAGTTGTGCCAGTGAAGTAGT
>CBFGUY010000325.1:0-3670 GCA_965651895.1 uncultured Algoriphagus sp.
GAACCCAGGATATTGTAGGCATAGGGGAAAAGCAACTGCTGATAATTTATCATAATAGCGCTAGAATGTTGTTTCAGTATACAGACAAACCCGGATGAAAAAGCGTGACAACAATTCGCTGCCGAAATTAACAACTGTTCCGGTATGAGTCCTCAAACCAGATTCCAATTGGTGAAGAGAAAAAAGCCCGTATTCCATCTAACACTTGGTTGTCATTGATATTAGTAGTTCACCTCTTTTCAGGAGGTATATTTTTTATTTCTTTTCGGATAAACAGTCCATAATTCTGATAGGTAGAAAATCGGGGGCCATATTCCTCCAGTACTACTGCAAACCCAAATTGAATACCTCCTTTATCCAGCCCTAACCGGAAATGCTGACTACTTTTAAGATGGTTGTATTTATTCCAAATGGTCTGCAGCTGGATGCGTGAATAAAGGGCAAGTGTTGAGGCGATTTTGGGACGGTACTCCATTATGGTCATCAGTTCCATAGAAGGGTTTTTCCAAAGATCCACCCTAGGGAAGATAACTAAAGAGAACTCCTTATGGACTCTCACGATCTGCCCCATGGCTGTGGGCCTCATTCCTACCGCTGTCACATAAATCATCCCTGCACCCATGCTTATATACTTCCATACCTGATGGGTAAGGTAGATCTGACTCATCAACTCCGGTGGAAGGCTGGTAGAATACCGTGCTGAAGCCGATGAGATATTCAGCATGCCAAATCCAGTATGGTCGTCCAAGGGAGTGCCCAAAATATGTTGGTAATAGAAGCCAGCATGACCTGCCATGGGTTCCATTTGCAACCCTTGGGGATACATCTGATGTGCGAGCAATAGGAGCGTGACTAATCCCCAAGTGTACTTAGTTTTCATTGCGGGCCTTAAAGAATATACTGTCCAATGACCTGCCTCCTGATCCGGCAAGTAGAAAGTAGGCTGAAATCACCAAGTAGCACAATGCCAGTTCCTTTACTTCAAAAGGATCTGCCTGATGGAAAATAAAAAATGCAATAGCAAAGGTTACCAGTACTGCAGTGGAAGCCAAGCGGGTAACTAATCCTAAAAGAATCAGTAGTCCTCCAAAAAATTCTGAGCCCACCACCAAGCTGAGGGATAAATCACTGCCAACTCCCAACGGGTCAGGAAAATCAATCCTGTATTCGGAGAATTTTCTTAATTTATCCTGTCCGTGATTAAGTAAAACCATTCCGAAAAAGACTCTTAGCATAGTATGGGCCAATCTGGAATACATTGGGTTATCAGGGAATACCATCTTTTTATACATAGTTTTTGGATTATTTCCTGCAAAGCTAATGTGGCGGTTAGTAGGCCAAGTGGTAAAAAAATCGCCTCTTTTGGTATATTTTTCGGTTTCACTGATAATTAAAGCAATTCCCACTGATGCATTTTGGTAAACTTTATCATTCACGGCCGCTTTGGTGATCTGTCCTCGGTGCTCCAATCAGGTATGCAAGAAGAAACAGATAAACTGGCATCCTTTCAGGTAATCAGATCTGATTCATAGCGTATTCAATTACCCTGTGTTGAATACTGATGTGAAGACAGAAACAATGCAAAGTTCTATAAACAAGACAACTGTCATTAATCAGAGGATGATAAAGCGAAATCATTTTGATGAACCTTGCTTCCGAGGAATTTATTGCTAATATTTTCAAAAGCAATTCTGTTTATATCTTTATGGACTGAGCAGTTAAATCTCTAAGTACAATGGTAGAATATAAAACTATATTGCCCCCTCCTCAATTGGCTGCCTACGTTAAGTTCTTCTGGATATTTGAGGCGGACAATTTGGAGGACCCGCTTTCACATGTTTCCACGGCTTCAATTTACCCGAAGCTGACTTTCAATTATCGTGGGAGCTTCAAAGAAGTTGCTGGTGATGCTTGCGACTTGCCTACCTCCGGCATACAAGGGCAAACCAAGATGCATTGTAATTTAGTCACCAAGGACTCTTCAGTTGGTGTCTTTGGAGTGTATCTGCAACCTTATGCGATCCCTTTTCTTTTTTCTATTCCTGCCGATGTGTTTAGTAATCAGGTTATAAGTCTACCGGAGCTGTTAGGTTCTCAAGGCTTAGAGCTGGAGGAAAGCGTGATGCAGGCTACTTCCCATAGGGAGCGGATAAAAATCGTCACTGGTTTTTTAGTGGATCTGGCAGCTGGTGTTCAGAGACAGGATCATGATCTTATAGGTGCGGTAAACTGTCTCTCCTCAAGTAGGCATATAATTGATCTTAAAGAATTTGCTTCCAGTAATTTTCTTTCACAACGGCAGTTTGAGAGAAAATTCAAAGGATTATCGGGCTTTAGCCCAAAGCTCTTCTCTCGAATCAGCCGGTTTGAGACTGCAATAAACACGTGCATTAATACTGCATCTGCGTTTACAGACATCGCTTATGAGTGTGGGTACTATGACCAGTCTCATTTCAATAGAGACTTCAAGGATTTCACTGGACTTCATCCCTCCGCTTACCTTTCAGACAAAGAGTATCTTTCACTGTTTTCCTAAAAGAATGCTATTGTTTGCTAAAAATCCGCAAAACAATAGGCTCTTTCAGTACCAGCTATTACCGGGTTAAAATGACGATTTTGTACAATTTTTAATCATCCCGCCCAAATAAATTTGCTTTAAATAGTTCTAGCAATATGAAAGTAAAAAGTACTGTTTTAGCAATTAGTTTGTTGTCAATAGCATTTAGTAGACCGATGATTCAAGAAAGACTTATTAACCTAAAGGATGTAACGCTCTGTGCAGAAAGCTTCGGCAATAAAGCAGATCCGGCAATACTACTGATTATGGGAGCTACTGCCTCTATGAGCTGGTGGGATCAGGAATTTTGTGAGCGATTGGCAGCAGAGGGGTATTTTGTAATTCGTTATGACAACAGGGATGTGGGAAGATCCTCCACCTATCCGCCGGGAACGCCGCCTTATGGTCTTGAGGATATGATGGATGATGCTTTTGGGGTGCTGGACGCTTATGATATTGAGCATGCCCATATTGTAGGTATGTCGTTAGGTGGCTTGCTGGCACAAATGGCTGCCTTGGGAAATCCTGATAGGGTAAGATCCCTCACGCTGATAGGTACGGGGCCTTTCGGGCCATCCGATCCGACCATTCCGCCCATGGATGAAAGGATTATAACTTTCCAATCCAAAGCCCATGAGGTTGACTGGTCTGACGAGGATGCTGTAATATCTTATTTAGTTGAAGGGGCCAAATTGCTTAGCGGACCGGATCGGCCATACGATAGTGTGCGTGGGGAAAAGCTTTTCCGGAGGGAATTCAGGAGGGCGAATAATTACAGAAGCATGTATAATCATGCTGGGCTTCAGGGGGGAGAAACTTATTACGGACGGCTCAATGAAATTTACCAACCTGTATTGCTTATACATGGGACAGCTGACCGAGTCTGGCATTACAGACATGCGCTCTTTCTTTCGAAAGAATTGCAACATGCCCATCTTCTTCCCTTAGATGGGGCAGGACATGAGTTACATCAAAAGGACTGGGGAGCTATGATAAAAGCTATTTCTGAGCATGCGTCAGCTGCTGAATAGGTTGATGGCGTAACTAATAAAATCCAAGTTACTGAAACCGATTTCCGTCAAGAGTTGAAAGCTATAAAAGTACCGGTGTTAC
>CBFGUY010000326.1:0-3648 GCA_965651895.1 uncultured Algoriphagus sp.
CACTTCTCAAGATTAGCAAATAATTTCTCCTTTCTAAGCTCATCTAAAACTTGTCGAATGTGTTTCACATGTTCATCAAAAGACTTGCTGTAAATTAGAATATCATCGAAGTAGACAACAACAAATTTTCCAATGAAAGTTCTTAAGACATGGTTCATTAATCTCATAAAAGTACTAGGAGCATTAGTCAACCCAAAGGGCATCACTAACCATTCATACAACCCAAATTTTGTTTTAAATGCAGTCTTCCATTCATCTCCAGTTTTCATTCTTATTTGATGGTATCCACTTCTCAAATCAATTTTAGTAAAAATTGTGGAACCACTTAATTCATCAAGCATATCATCTAGCCGTGGAATAGGATGGCGATAGCGAACGGTAATATTATTTATAGCTCTACAATCAACACACATCCTCCAAGATCCATCTTTCTTAGGTACTAAAATCACAGGAACAGCACAAGGGCTTAAGCTTTCACGAACAAAACCTTTATCAAGAAGTTCTTGCACTTGCCTTTGTATTTCCTTAGTTTCTTCAGGATTGGTTCGATATGGTGGACGGTTAGGAAGTGCAGCCCCTGGAATAAGATCGATTTGATGCTCAATCCCTCGAATTGGAGGTAGTCCAGCCGGTGTTTCTTGTGGAAACACGTCTTCAAAGTCCTGCAAAAGATCAGCCACAACACTAGGAAGAGATGTTATGTCGTTAGGAGAAATCAAAACATCTTTGTTCACAAGTACAAAGAGCACTTGATATGGGTTGTTCCTCACTTCTCTCAGCTCAGATTTTGTGGCTAGCATAACTAGATGTTCTCCCTCTTCCTTCCTTTTATCTCTTGAATTTGGCTTGTAGCACTCGCTCACCGAATTGTGGATGGCACTCAATTTCTTTTGCTCTTCTCCTCCTCTACTTGCTGCACTAATTTCAGTTTTCTTTTGTAAGTGTTCAGCCATGATTTGTTGAGGGGTCATAGGCTTGAGTACAAACTTTCTCCCTTTCAGATCTAGCGTGTATTGATTTGTTCTTCCACAATGCTGAGAATATCGGTCATATTGCCAAGGTCTTCCTAGCAGCATGTGACACACAGACATGGGTGCAACATCGCACTCCACTGTGTCAACATACTCTCCAATCTTGAACGGAACTTTCACCTTATAACCAATCTTGATATCTCCCGATTCATTCAACCATTGGACATGATATGGATGAGGGTGTCGCTGCAACTTCAAACCAAGCTTTTCAACCATCTCACGACTTGCAAGATTATGGCAGCTCCCTCCATCAATGATCACCTTTACTACTTTGTCTTGCACTTTGGCTCGCGTTTGAAAAAGATTATGTCGCTGTCCAATTTCAGCTTCTTTCATTTGAACACTCAAGATTTGTGTAACCACAAGAGTAGTACCATGCTCAAATTCACATCCCGTATGTTCTTCAGATTTATCAATGTCATCTTCATTTCCTGCTTCAGCTTCCTCTTCACTAGCTGATGTATATTCTCCATCATCAGTCACAAGGATCACACGATTATTTGGACACTCCTTTATGACATGACCACGACCTCCACACTTGAAGCACTGAATACCACTACTCTTGGCTGTTGAACCCACTGATGTTGAAGTGGATGCTGCTGGTTTATAACTCGTGTTTGGAGCAGCACCGTTCTTTCCACTAGAATTGCCTTGAATATTGGATCGCAAGCCTCCAGTTGAACCTTTTGTCGCTGAGGATGCAGCAGTAAACCTTGAGATCGATTTGCTTCCTCCAGTCATGGTTCGTGCACCATATGACAAGGGCTTGCTGCTCTTAGCATCTTGTTGCAGCTGGCGTTCAGCTTTGGTGGCTTGATGTACCAAATCAATAAGACTTTGGTACGGCTGAAACTCAACAATACGCTGAATGTTGCGGTGTAACCCAGCCATGAAACGTGCAATGGTTTGCTCTTCGTCTTCATACACATTGGCTCTAATCATGGCCTTCTCCATCTCCTTATAATACTCCTCAACAGAGAAACTTCCTTGCCTCAAATTCTGCAATTTATCAAAAAGATCACGCCGATAATGCTTCGGCACAAAACGAATTCTCATTTCTCGCTTCATCTCTTGCCAAGTAATAATAGGGTCCTCTCCATCTTCTTCACGATCACGAAGAAGTTGCTCCCACCAAATCAGAGCATATCCTTCAAACTCAAGAGATGCCATTGCAAGTTTCTTCTCCTCTGAATAATTATGTAGGCGGAAGATTTTCTCCACCTTCAATTCCCATGTGAAATAATCTTCAGGATCAGATCTACCATCAAATTTTGGCATGGTAAACTTAAGTTTCCCAAATCTCTCTTCTTGGTTGACGCCTCTATGATGACGACGACCATAGCGATGTTGAGACTGATCATCCCCAAATTCAGATTCTTCATTGTCATTATTTCTTCGATTCCGGCCTCTTCCTCTACCATATGCAGCACCTTGATTTCTCCTCCCATGTTCACTTGCTCTTCTAGAATAATTTCCTTCACCTTCTTCCCCATCTTCATCATGGTTTCTTACACCATCAGGGAGTCGACGACGACCTCTGATTTCAGCCATAAGTGTCTGAAGATCTTGTGCCAACAGATCTTGCTTGGCTTCTATGCTTTGTTTGAGCTCATTGAATTGTATCAGGGTGACACATTCTTCAATCTCAACGTTGGGATCCATCTTCCTGCGAAATTAGTGGCGACAAGGCAACAAATATAGGTGGAATATGAAGCTATATAGAATCTCACAACCTCACCACTCTTACCAACCAAAGCTCTTATGAGTTCCCTGCGGGTTGCAAGAAAATGTGTGGTGGTAACAAGAAAGTGGTGGTTAAGCGAATACAAGACCAGAGTACCGATTACGATGGCTTATATGTGGAGCTTGGTGGGGAATAATAAACAAGGGATGCAATCTGAATCCTAGTTGTTGTAAAGTTAAATAACCATCCAACTAGAAGTTCCCTGCCTAGTGCTGACCACAAGATACGAGTGATGTAAATAGATCAAACACACGCGCAAGAAATTTCAGATTTGATGCAGACAAGGAGTATGATTGGAATGCAAGTGTTGCAATCAGATCCAACCAAAATTTTGCACCAAATGACAATAGCAAACTGGTTGAACAACTTGATAAAACTTTCAGCACTTGTGCACATAAACAAACTGATTGTTCTACTTTTCTTTCACAATCTTGTTCAACACTTTTCTTTGGTACTTTTCTTTCTTCTCTTTTTTTGATACTCTTTTTTTATAGAACTAAACACAGAGATCTGATATGATATTGCACACTTTATAATACTTAACAAAGAACTCAACCAGCAGCTATAACTTAAATAGGATCAAAGTTAACGCGAAGGAAATGATGAGAGTTTTCAGATTTTTCTTTTTGTGGATATTTTCAGATATATATAAGAGGCTCAAAGGAAACACAAAGGATAGAGTGACCAGCAACTAAACAAAGACTCTAAGGACTGAAACTTAACAAAACTCACTGGAACAACAGATTGAAACAAAGGGCTATGGCAAAAATATTTTATGGCTTTTTGGTGGATAGGACGAACACAAAATATATGTAGCTAAGGGTAAAGAATCCTACCGTGGCAACTGAGGCTTTGATACCAGATGATGCGTCA
>CBFGUY010000327.1:0-3643 GCA_965651895.1 uncultured Algoriphagus sp.
CATTCGCACAAACACCGGAACAGCGTCTAGAAGAACTAGGACTGACGCTTCCTGAAGTAGGAATTCCCATCGCTAACTATGTGAAATGGAAGCAGGTGGATAATATGCTGTATCTCTCCGGTAATGGCCCGGATGTTTTCGGGAAAGTTGGTGCAGATCTGACAGTAGAAGAAGGCTATCAGGCAGCCCGGGAAACCGGATTGGATATCATCGCCGTGCTCCAAGCTGCCACAGGTGACCTGAGTAAGATCAAGCAGTTTGTGAAAGTATTGGGAATGGTCAATTCTGATCCCGATTTCTCCCAACAACCTGCAGTCATCAATGGTTTTTCTGACTTGATGGTAGAGGTTTTTGGAGAAAAAGGCAAGCATGCAAGATCTGCAGTGGGTGTGGCGGCATTGCCCAATAATATGGCAGTGGAGATCGAAGTGATTGTGGAATTGATTGAATGATTGAAAATTCGAAAATCGAAAAATTAGGCGGGAGGTGCAAAGGCTGGAAAGTCATTCAGGAGAAATGCGTTTGAAAGCACCTAATTCCTAATCATTGCTTTGAAAAGGTAAAACAGTACAAATTGAATCAATTTCTTATACTCTCCTTCTCCTTGGTTAATGGAGTCTCACCAAAATTAGAAATTTAAAAACTATTCACTTTTTCCACGATTTCTATAAAATCTCCTCAATTCTGCCGTAGTTTTGCCTAAAATCACCACAAAATCGATGAATTTCGATTTTTTTAAGTGAATTTTGCCACAAATCACAAAAATGGATTTTCAGATTTTATCCAAATGAAGAAGCAAATCCAGCGGGGAATCCGGGTTTCACGCTACGTTTTTTATAAAGAAACCCTGATAGATGCCAAAGAACATTTTTGGTCTTTTGTAGGGGCTTTTGTAGGAATTGGCTTGATCACATACTTCCACAGTAGCAGTTTGTCTAATTATGAAAACCTCTTCCTGATCGGTTCATTTGGGGCTTCCAGCGTATTGGTTTATGGTCTGATAGGAAGTCCATTGGCACAGCCAAGAAACCTCGTGGGCGGTCACGTAGTTTCAGCGCTGGTTGGAGTTACAGTCAATCTGCTACTTCCTGATACATTATGGCTTGCCGCCCCCTTGGCAGTGGCGCTGTCTATAGTTTTGATGCAGATGACACGTACCCTTCATCCTCCCGGTGGTGCTACAGCCTTGATAGCAGTGATTGGGTCAGAAAAAGTAAAAGCACTAGGCTACATGTATGTGCTATCTCCTGTATTGACCGGTTCTTTGATATTGCTGCTGGTAGCATTGATCTTTAACAATATGACCTCGAATAGGAAATATCCTTCCGATAGACAGTTCAGCCGTACTGTGAAGATGATACGAAAGAAGAGGTTTAGGAAGAAAAGAAATACTGAGGAGTAAATCAAGAGTCTGATCTTAACGTAAAAGAGCTTCTGTCTTGCCTCTCAATCCTCAGTCTTTTGCCAGTAGCTCAATAGCTTTCTCCAACAGTTCATCCCGCTGCTCTCTTATACCTTCAATAGTTGGTATAACCACAATGTCAGGAACAATCCCAATACGCTGGGTTTCGCCTCCATCCGGATAATAGATTCCTACTCCCGAGATTTGCGTCATGAGTCCACCCGGGAGTAAAATAGCTGAAACATCCCCATCTGCACCAGCTGTAGTGCTCCCTAATATTGTGGTATTTTCACCTGCCCGCAGTGCCAATGCCAAATATTCACCCCGACTTTGAGTCATTTCATTGACCAACACAATAACTTTCCCCTTATAAGCTCCGCTTTTACCTGATAAGGCTATATCATCAGTCAAGTAAAACAGTCCTGGATTCTCCACCATTCCTATGCTAAACTTCACAAAGGGTGTAGAGGAAGACACAAAATAGGAACCTAGTTTGGATGCTACATTGAGCGCAGGGTATTTTCGTAGATCAACTATAAGACCTCGAGTTTCTTTTAAGTAATTCTTGAACTGGGAAATATCCTCCTCTTTGATATTTTCAACAGTAAAATATCCTATAGAATCCTCCAGCACCTTGAACGTATCCAGATTACGCTCTGGATACATATCGAGGTTTTCGTAAGCATACAATTCGATTGTCTCTGTTTGCTCCTTTAGATCTTTTGTTAAATATGTAATCGAAATTTCACTGGAATTTGAGCGTAAAAGATCCATAGACATGCTTTTGTACTTAACAGGAAGGTTTGAAGCTGGATAATAGCTTGATCTATTCTTAATAAGCTGCTCAATACTTTCTCCATTTACTTCAGTGATCATGTCACCTAACTGAAGCCCGGTCTTCTCTTTAAATCCAGCATGATAGTACCCTGACACCACTAATTTACTTCCCACAAAATCTGCTTTTACGGGAGGGAATTTCTGCCCCTTCCACTGAAAAATTTTATCAGCTGCTCCTCCCAGAAAAGCATGGGAGTCCTGAATATATTCTATCATTTCAAGTGCAGCCAATTCATACTCCAGTTCATTTTCCGCATTCAGAAAAACCGGTATAAACTCTTCTAGGGCATGATCCCATTCTTTGTCCATTAGATATTTAGAGGGAAAGAAATAATTGATCATATTCCAATATCTGAAAAGAGACAATAGCCTAAACGCCTGATCTGGATAAGCCATAGCTGAATACGCATTTTCATTTTTGAAATCAGGCCTTCCATTATTGGAATTGATTTTCACAAAGAAATTTCCCTCTTGTCCACGACTTGCATATACGGCGAGCAGTGCATTTTTGAGATCTTCAGGCTGGTTTTCAATCCATTTAAAATCCGGTGATATAAATTTATTCTTGACAGAGTCCTCACAAGTTGCACATTCATCCAGGTTGCCTAGGGTATCGATCCAATCTACCAAGAGCCTCGTTTTCTCGTTAGCACTGTTGACTTCCAGATACTTTAGAAGAAATCGAAACAATTCATAATCCCAGTTATAATTGCCCTTTGCTATTTCAGGATGATGATATTTCAAGAATCCCCAGACTCTTCCCAGCAAATCCAAACTTTCGATCCGATCGGGTGTCAATTCTCCAAATTCAATAAGAGAACCATTGTCAAACTCATGGTCTGTTATAGCCCTAGGTAATTCTAATGTTTGTATATCATTGCCATCAATAGTAACCTCAAAACCATCAAACCAAGCTTCGCCTTTCCCTACTAGTATTCCTGCTACATATAGGTAGTCTGCATCTTCCGGATAAGCAAGGGAAACACTGTACTTCTGCCAGTCTTTGGTTCCCATCACCTGTTGGTTTTGCATATTATCCAATGCCAGCGTATTTCCGTTCCCATCGATTCTTAGCATCAATCCCGCAAATCCGTTCTCCACATCTTTGACCTTCATATATCCCTCAAGCTTAATGGTATCACCGGAATAATGGGCCGGAATTCTGTAAGCGATATAACCAAAGGGGTTCTCGGCATCAGTTGATGCTATTTTCCCCGACTTCATCCCGGAAAATGCCATAGAATCTATACTGAATATGTAATCACCCCATTTGACCCAGCCATCTGAAAGTGTATTCCCCTCTTTATGGTGTTCAAATCCTAGGTTAAATTTCTCTACTTGCTGACCATAGCAATTCAGAGATATTAGTAGAAATAGTAAGAAAAAAATCTTTTTCATGGTTGG
>CBFGUY010000328.1:0-3600 GCA_965651895.1 uncultured Algoriphagus sp.
AGACTGTTTTATCATTTTGGAACCTGAAGGTAATTAACCTTTATGGTTTCTAAAATCCCAAAGGTTTTTACTGCTTATTACAATGTTATCTCATATTCCATACAGCTACAAATGCCGCAAGAAAGCATCTGGATTATTTAGGAAGTTTTTCAAAATAGTAAAGTGCTCTGTTTCCTGATAATCCACTTTCTGAATTTTATCTCCAAACTGGAATATCGTCGCATTGGGAAGAGTCATTAAGATAGGGGAGTGTGTGGCGATGATAAACTGGCAACCGTGATTTTCAGCCAGATTTTTGATCAGGGAGAATAGTGCCAGTTGCCGCTGGGGTGAAAGGGCAGCCTCAGGTTCATCAATCAGGTAAATTCCTTCTGCTTGCAATCGGCCTTCCAGGACTTTTAGAAAACCCTCTCCGTGGGAAACTTCTGTAAGATTTCCATATTTACGTAGAAGGGCTTCTTTTTGCCCTTGCACAGCTCCGACTGCTAATTTTAACCCAGATCCGCTCAATCTTTTTTCGAAATCAACGATGTCTCCTTTCAGTTCATCGTCCAGGTTCCGAAGGCGTTTCACAAAGCCAAAGTAATCTTCAGCTCTGAAGAAAAAGCCACGATATGCTTTATTATTCCATCGGGTAACAATACTTTCTCCATAGGATTTGACTCCATCAAGTGTGTCGTCTTGTTCCAAATCAGTGCTACCAATGGCAGGTAAATTCAACTTGATTGCCAGAGCTTTAAGAAGCGTTGACTTTCCGGATCCATTTTCTCCAACGAAAACCGTCACCGGATTTTCGAACGTCATAGCTCCCAATTCAGCCAAAGATTTAATAGAAAATGGAAACTGAGAGTCTCTGCTTGTGGGAAGATGGATCTGATCGAGGAAGTACATGGGGGATTAGAGGTTAGAATTGGATAAAAGTTCGGGTAGCAGAATGCCTGCGTTGTTTAACCTTCGAGGTTTTCAAAACCTCGAAGGTTTTAATTCTCACAATTAATTTACTCCGGTTTTGCGATAAATCCCGCTTTTAAGACAGTTTTGAACACTTCGTCGGAAGTGATGTCGTCAGACTCCACAGTTAGGATTCTATCCTCACTCTGCAAGTCCACCGACCATGAATTGATCTTGGATTCGGCGTCTAAAATAGGAGTGACCTTTGCGAGGCAATTGCCACAAGCGATGTTAGTTTTGAATTTTTGAGTTTTCATTTTTTCTAATTGGAAGATTGAAATATTTAAAGATTGGAAAATTAGTTGGAAGGTTTGAAAGTGGTAGAGTTGAAAGTTTTTTTATGTTTTAGTTATCACCCTGAGCGCCTACCTGTCCCGGTAGGCAGGGAGTCGAAGAGTTATTTCAGATTCTAGACTTTTGAATCTAACGTCTTGATACTAGCTACTTGATACTTATTTCTTGGTTCTCAAATCTTGATTCTTGTCTCTTGATTAATGTCGAATAATGAAGTTTAGATACTTTTATTTTTCAGTCTAAGGCTATTCAATACCACTGACACAGAGCTAAATGCCATAGCCGCTCCGGCGATCATAGGATCGAGTAGGAATCCATTGAAAGGATATAGAACTCCGGCGGCAATAGGGATGCCTATCAAGTTGTAGATAAAGGCCCAGAAGAGATTCTCCTTAATGCCCCGAACGGTCTGCCCTGATAGATTTAATGCTTTGGGAATGACTTCAAGGTCGGAGGAAA
This sequence comes from uncultured Algoriphagus sp., assembly GCA_965651895.1. GTDB lineage: Bacteria > Bacteroidota > Bacteroidia > Cytophagales > Cyclobacteriaceae > Algoriphagus. The sequence continues at coordinate 1,705 of CBFGUY010000328.1, forward strand.
TGATGGTCATTTTTGCCACATCCATCGCAATGTCCGAACCGTGCCCCATAGCGATACTGATATCTGCCTGTGCCAACGCTTCTGAATCATTGATACCGTCACCGACCATTGCCACAACTTTTCCCTTGGCTTGAAGTGCTTTGACGAACTCAGACTTGTCTGATGGCATCACCTCAGCTTTGAAGTCCGTCAAACCTACTTGAGTGGCAACCGAAGCTGCAGTCTGTTGATTGTCCCCGGTAAGCATATATACCTCGATGCCTTTCTCTTTTAGCTTTTGGATTGCTGATTTCGAACTGGGTTTGATCTCATCGGAAATAGCGATTACCGAAAGCACTGATTCCTCATCGGCAAAGAATACCACGGTTCTAGCCTCATTACTCCAAGTTGTAGCCAACTTATTTAATTCCGGATTAATCGAAATGCCATTCAGTTGGATCAATTTGGTATTCCCTACAAAGAACTTTTGACCTAGAGAGTTTTTGGCTTCCACGCCTTGTCCCGTCAAACTTTGAAAATCCGAAATCGACTCAGCAGTGAAGCCATCTTCTCTTAGCTTTTTGCCAACTGCATCTGCCAGAGGGTGCTCAGATTTGGATTCTATAGCAAGTAGGATGGGGGCAAAAGTTTTTTTCAACGCTTCACTTTCCCAGACTATATCAGAAACAGTCGGTTTTCCGGCGGTAATGGTCCCGGTTTTATCCAGAATAATTGCATTGACTTTGTGGGCTATTTCCAGACTTTCGGCATCTTTGATAAGAATATTGTTCTCGGCACCTTTACCGATTCCTACCATAATAGCAGTAGGTGTGGCCAAGCCCAATGCACAGGGACAGGCGATCACCAACACAGCGACAGCATTCAAAATAGCGTGGGAAAGCGCATCTTCTCCTCCGATAAGCATCCAAACAATAAAAGTCAGGATTGAAATGCCTATGACTACGGGGACAAAGATAGAGGCAATTTTATCTACCAATTTCTGAACAGGAGCCTTACTTCCCTGAGCTTCCTGTACCCGCTTGATGATCTGGGATAGAAGGGTGTCACTTCCGACTTTCTCTGCTTTGAAATGAAAGCTGCCCTTTTGATTGATGGTTCCCGAGAAAACTTTATCACCTTCCGCTTTTTCAACGGCAATGGGCTCGCCACTGATCATGCTTTCATCCACAAAGGAATTTCCGGAGAGTACTTTACCATCCACGGGTATTTTCTCCCCCGGACGAACGACAATTTCATAACCTTTCTGAACTTCCGAAATAGGTATTTCTTTTTCCTCACCATTGACAATAGCTTTCAAGGTTTTTGGCTGTAGCCCCATCAAATTCTTGAGCGCAGTGGAAGTTCTTGACTTTGCTTTTTCCTCAAGCAATTTCCCGAAAAGAATAAAGGTGATGATCACCGTGGCCGCTTCGTAATACACATGTGGCTCAAAACCACGACTAATCCAGAATTCGGGAAGCAGGGTGTTGAACAGACTAAATGTAAAAGCTATCCCTGTACTTAGCGCAACCAGTGTGTCCATGTTGACACTTTTATGAGTGGCTTGTTTCCAAGCACTGATAAAAAAACGTCTTCCAAAAACTGTCATCACAGGAATAGCCAAAACAAGGGAAATCCAAGTTCCTGCATGCCAATGCATATAAAACATCCCGATGATGAAAATAGGAAGGGTTAGAATCGCCGCACCAATCGTATGTTTCTTTAGCTTTTGGTAATGTTCAGCTTGGTTTGCAGAGACGGTTTCATCTGCATTTTCTGTTTCCGTGATGAGCCCATATCCTATTGCTGAAAGCGCTTCGTTCAGTCCTTCAGGATTTATTTCATCCGAGTATTCTATTAGTACGGTGCTTGAAGCGAAATTTACTTGGGCGGATTTCACTCCATCTGTATGTGCCA
>CBFGUY010000329.1:0-3565 GCA_965651895.1 uncultured Algoriphagus sp.
ATACAGTTAGTCATTTATTAGGTTTTACTTTTAACCTTTCCTTGAATCGGGCATGAGGAAATCATTGCTCTTCTACGAGATGGTTTTTTACTATCTACTGATAGGTAGGATCATTAATAATCAAATTATTTACGCATGAGTCGATTGAGTATTCCGATTTTAGCTTTGTCCGTCTTGGTAAGCTTTCAGGCCTTTGGGCAGCAGGATGCTGCAAACAGCCAAGATCATCCTTTGTTGTCCCGGTTTGAAGGTTCTTGGATCAATAGATATTCCCAAAAGCAGTTTGAGGCCTTTGCCTATCCCACCTCTACTGAAATGGTTGATTATGATAAATTGAAAGATTCGAAAACCGTGGAGGGTGAGCTGACATTTATAGAGTATGAGGCTCCTGAGGGAGTGACTGCCACTCAGGTTTTCCGTACATACCAGACGAAGTTGGAAAAGGGAGGTTTCAAAGTGTTGTTTTCTTGTAGGAAAGGGGAGTGTGGCGATATGCCCATGCATTTTGTGAGAAAATACGTGGAGGGCTCCTCAAGCCAGATAGGAAATACAATGGTAGGTGGTAAGGGGGCTTATTTGGTAGCCTCAGGCACCAAAGAGGGCGAACCCTACATCGTCAGTCTGGTGGTAGGGGATGACTCACGAAACAATTCGGCAAGATATGCAATCAATGTTGTTAAGGTAGAAGAGCTTGATACAGACAAAGTCGATGTGGCTTCTGTATCCGAAAGCCTGGAAAAAGATGGGCGTTTCGCTTTTTATGATATCCAGTTTGACCTCAACAGTGCCACCCTTCAGAGTGGATCAGCTGAAGCACTTCAGGTTATTGCGAGCTACTTGGCTGCCCACCCAAAGACTGAGGTGTTGATTGTCGGACATACAGACAACACGGGTGATTTTGATCATAATATTGACTTGTCCAAAAGAAGAGCCGAAGCTGTCATAAAAGCGCTGGTTGATGATTATAGCGTGAATGCAAGCCAACTCTACCCTGTCGGAGTAGGAATGGCCTCCCCGGTAGCAAGCAACGCAGATGAAGGAGGAAGAGCGCTCAATAGGAGAGTGGAGCTTGTACTGAAATAGGAAGTTTTTTTGGGTTAGGTTCTCTTGAGCGGTTCCTTCATCTTTTTGGTCAGAGCTACAGGTTAAGAAAGCAATTCTCCCCGGTAGCTTCTGCTATACGCTGCACGCAGCAGTGTATACTGCGCTAGGCCAAAAAAAGTAGATTAGGTGTGAGAGGTAATTCAAAAAGAAAGAGGCTGTCTCATAACTCATAGTGGTCGCCCTGACAAGAAAACCTACTTATGAGACAGCCCCTTTAAAGCTTAATCTGGCAAAGGGATTAATTCAACCCAACTGCTTTTGCAGCATTGACAAATCCATGACCGTAAAACTCATCTTTTCCAGGTTTTCCTAGGTCTGTGGCCGTTTGTGCCAGTCTGGACTTGACCTGTGCAGGACTCAATGAGCCGCCGTTTGCCTCCATCATCAGTGCTACTAGGCCCGCTGCGGCTGGGGCAGCCATGGAAGTTCCCTGTGCCCAGTTATAGGATCCGTTGGAATTTCCTCTGACGGTACTGAATACCATATCAAAAACCTCACAGAAATTGGTAGAAGAAGCGTTAGTCCCGGTGAGCGTACAAAGCCCATCATATCCCTCGACTATCCATAGCCCTAACGTGCCTCCTGGGGCGGCAAAATCCACTAAGGATTTTCCATGATCGGTGTAGTAGGCAGGTTGCGTGAAATTCGTGTTTCCAAGCAGCCATCCTGTTGGCCCTGTGGCACTGATAGCTATGACATGCTGGTTTTCAGCAGGGATTTTATACAGCTCTTTGGATGAGTCAAAATTGGTTTCCCCATTTCCGGAAGATGCTATCACCGTCACGCCATTTTGATAAGCATATCGGGTCACACGGTCATAGATTTTTTGAAGTTCCCTAAAGGCATCCCTGAATTCCTTGTCTTTCCATTCAGATCTATAGTCTATTGTAGCTCCCAAGCTCATATTGATCACCTGTGCGCCCGCACCACCTTTGGATTGGGGTGTGGCGGCATAATATAGCCCTTCCAGAATCCATTCAAAGGCACCTGAGCCATCGTGGAGGGCTTTGATTCCAATGATGCTGGCTTTTGGCGCTATACCTACCGCACCAATACCTGAGGCCGCTACAATTCCTGCCACATGTGTGCCATGCCAGAAGGTACCAACGTCTTCATTAAAATTGAACCCCGGCACTGTAGAGATTGAACTGGCTATATCAAGGTTGGGCTGAAGGTCGATATGGGTAGAATGAATTCCTCCGTCTATGACAGCGACTCTGACACCTTCCCCGGTAAACCCTGCTTCCCATGCCTGAGGGGCGTCTATAGAAGCAGGGGCCCATTGGTATCCATCAAAAAAAGCACTTTGATAATCAAATGGAGCGCCCATGGTATTCACACCTGTGTTTTCACTCAGATCTACTCCCTCCCCACGCATTTCAGGGGTCTTTGTGTATTGGAGGATAATATCGGGAGTGACCGATGCTATTCCGCTGATTTTCCTGGAGGAGGCAAGAAAGTCTGGGGAATGTCCCACAGCTACCGCCACACCTATTTCCGGATAAGCCTTTACAATTTCCCCACCGGCATTGTGAATGCTGCTTGCCAGATTTTTCGGCAGATTAGCGTTGTTTGCAAGGATCAAGAACCTACCTGACAGGTCACCTACTCTCATATTGGAGAAATCCGTCATTTCCTTGATCTCCATCAATTCGAATTTGTCAGGATTTCCTTGCTCTACCTCCGCAAGTGGTATCAGGGGATCTTCCTGCAGCAGACTACCTTCACATCCGGCAAGTAAAATTGCACTAGTTATTATCCCAAGGGACAATTTGTTTTTTAAAGATTGTAACATAAAGAATAGATTTAGTTGATAAAATATTAATTGGTTGAAAATGTGTCTTTTAAATCCAGGGACATGCTCAGAAACCCGGGTTTGAACTGGTTCTGATAGGGTTGTAACTAGTTAAAAATCAATGGAATGAAAATAAGGAAAAAATGGATTAAAGCAAATTTTTTAGGACGATTTTAGGTTGAACGGCGTAAGCGGGGTATTCTCACCGGTCGGAAAATTGTTTTGTCACCTATTGTAAAATCAATAGGCATTCATTCCCCACTATAGAATGGCGACAATACTACTTGCTAGGAATTTTACTCCATAGTAATGACTGTTTTTACTTCTGGCTTAGCAAATCAGCTTGTTTGTATGGATCGCTTAATTAAGATCAGGATTATTCTCTTTAGGATAGTGCTCCGGGAGGAGGTCCTCCGGCTGGTTTTGATTTATCTTCAGGTAAGGGGACAAATTCTTTGTTGTCTGTAGGAGGCAAAAGAATCCTTCCCTGTTTCCAGTCTTCCTTGGCCTGTTCAATGCGTTCTCTTCTGCTGGAGACAAAATTCCACCAGATGTACCGGTCACCTAGGTGCTCACCTCCCAGCATCATCAGGGTAGTTTTTTCCTTTGCGATAATAAGTGGATCCACTCCTTTTGTAAATACTAACAGTTTTCCTGCAGTATAAG
>CBFGUY010000330.1:0-3543 GCA_965651895.1 uncultured Algoriphagus sp.
AATTTAACGATTAAACTTTATTTTTAACCGCTACTGTTTTTGGGGAAGCTTTCATATACTGTCTGTTACCTTTCACTATCGTTGCAATAGGTCTGTTTGTCAATAATCTTTAACCCTTCGGAATAGTCACACACCCATATTGTAAATGAATCGTCTTCAATTTTAGTCTGGTTTAAAGTTGTGTTATCCACATAAGTATGATATTTAAATGCCGTCCCTTTAACAACCTCAAAAAAGTCACCTATTGTTTCACCCCTGACAATGAATTCATGAGAGAGAAATATTCCCCCACCCAATTCATTTCCAAATAGGGTAACCTTTTTGGTTGCCTCAATCTGAATTAATTCCAGAGAGTCGAACGACTCAAACTGGATAATAATCGTCAAATCAGGGTCATAATAGGTGCATCTTTTCTCATGCTGAATAAATGAACTAAGAATACCTTTCAAGTCATTATTTTTAACTTCCAAGAGCTTCATGTCTTGACCGGCATGGGAATAGGGATTGAGTATCCTCATAAGCGTCATAAGGGCGAAGAAAATTGTCCAATTCATAATCCTCTATTTTATGTAGAATCCTATAGCTCCTTGAGCATCATACATGACATACTGATTTGGATGAGCATACACTGCCAGCGTCGTTTTCGAGTTCTTTTTATGATACTCCACGGCACCCCGCCTATCTCCTTCAGATGGCAAAGCGATACCACTTTTTGGATGATTGTGTACAACCTCTTTCAGTGTATATCCAGTACCTCTCAGATAAGCCCCAACAGCAGTACTAGAATCATCGTGTGATGTACCGACAATATTTTTGCCGGAGTCTTCTGTCCCTATACTTGCATGAGTCCACTCTACTCCGGTACTGGCAGGATCTGCCAGGAATTCAAATAACTGCTGAGCATTGTCATCTCCGTTTACTTCCAACACTGTCAAACCAATTTCCTTTTTGCCTGATTTCATTTTCGGATTTCTGACTGCCGTGATAGTGCCATACTCAAAACTAGTAGATTGGCCTTCAACCCTCGTGCCGTCTTTATTCACGATATAAACATTATCAACCTCCTCATTTTTTATTCTATTGACAATCTCACCTTTGCGGTTTACCTCAAAATCATCCCTGCCATCGGGATCAATTCTATTTATTGGATTATTACTTACAAAATGATATGGGTTATAGCTCCAACTGCTATCCGCAAGCGGATCAATGGTACTCCATCTACCCAACTCCGGCATGTATATGCGAGCTCCGTAGTCGTACCAATTAATATCAAGTTCTTGCTGGATTTCTTTTTCGTTGTACAAGAAACGATTGGGTATGCTATTTTCTCTTTGATAGCTATTGAACGTAAGCCCGAAAGGATAGTAATCATTTGCTTGAATAACCGGGCTTTTCTGGTGCGTCACCTTCAAATCATCAAAGAACACATCAACAAGAGTCTCATCCTTGTTGCAAAGGATACCCATTATAAATCAGAAGTAGAATCTGAATCCTGTTATCTCATGTCCCGTAGAAATTATTTCATTTTCGGATTGATTTGTGCGCAGGACAATGCTCTCTCGATCATCACTTCGGTATAAAACAACAAGGCTATCGTTAACTACTACTTCTACTGAGGAGTTCGTCCCAATTGCCAGGTCATTTACAAAAGAAATATTCTGTGCTTCAACATTATATGAATATATCTTGGCTTTTTGGCTATGGCCCTTGCCAACCCCATAATAATAATCACTATCATGACGCGGTAGCCCCGTAAAATAGTATTCACTTGCAAATTCATCTGGTACATAGGCTACACCTTGTGTCTCCAGATTCACAAAGTACGTACCAACTTTCATCCGGTTCGATCGTTCGGAATCGAAAACAACAACATAACTCTTCATGAAGCTATCTATGATGGTAGCCTTATGAACTTCGACCGGTATATCAACCAAAACTACTTTTTTGATAAAATTACAAACAACTAAGCGTTGATCAGAATATCTCCTTTCAAAGAATGCAAAAAGGGAATCGTTAACCATCGACACCAATGGAGACACAATTTCAGAATCGTCATATTTAAGTGCGAAGGCTATATCAGTTCTAGCGTGTAATATCTTATTGCTCTCGATATCATACTTGTAAAGGTCGCTTGGGGCACTAAGAAGCTGAGACTGACTCCCTTCCTTTCGTTTTGATTCAAAATAGATTACATTATTTATCGGACTGTAACTCGGTGACGCGTCATAATACTGATCGAAATTTATTCTCCTACTCGACTTTGAATGAATGTCCCCGAGCATGATATCACCATAGGGAGGGAATTCAATAGATTCCTTAATTGATTCGACGTACAAGACCTTTCCCTTGAAATCACCAATGGGCCTGAGATTTGATGTCCAGAATTGGAATCTCTCCGGAATTGAAAGAGAACTTATCAATAGTATTAGGATGATTATTAGCACGATCACAACCAGAACAATTCTGACATTGCCACGCATGCTCATCAAAGTAATGAAGCCAAAGTCATTTTTCATCTTCGTCTTGCTTCTTGTTTCTCTCTTCTTCTATGAGCTTACTTAATGCATCCAATACAAATCGGAAGTCAGCCTGGCCTTCATCTGTACTCAGGTCAAAGAATTGACCAAGCTGTCTCAAGTTATTCTTCGTTTTATCAAGCCTTGATGTAATCTCAGCCTGCACTGCTCTATTCAATCGCTTACCCGTCAGTTCTTTTTTGCTATTGTTTTGAACATATTCAGTTACCTCAGCGACATAGTCATCTGTAAAGTTTATGGATCTATCTGCAGCTCCGATTCCTTGCGTTGCTATCCCCGTACCAACGGCGGCCTCAAAGGTCAATTCGTCAAGAAACAACTCGCTATAGTTGTTATCAACTGCAAGGCTTGCCATGCCTGCGGCTTCAAAGCCAACATTGAGAATGTCTACACCGGCCCTAGATACATCTCTTGGTAACGCACTATTAATACCCTTAATTAATCCTGTTCCAACTATCGACATACCCGCAAATACATGATCAGAGGTGCTCAAATTGTAAGAAGGGTCCGTGGAGGCATAAAGCGCCTTGACTGCGTAACCAGCCAATCCTATTATCGGGAGATTTGATAAGTTGTCTTGAAATTTGGCGGCACTGATTGGAATGCGGTGAGCAGATACAGCCAGTCGATTTCGTGAATTGGTTGTTGCCTGAACAACATATTCGCCAGCTTGATCAAGGAAGCGGATAGGATTGCTCAGTGCATAGCCATAAGCAGAGAAATCAAAATACGCTTCAGATAGTGGATCAACCACTGCCCATCGTCCTACGTCAGCCATGTACATCCTCGCCCCATAATCCAACCACCCAAGATCCAACTCATCCTGAAGTTCCTTCCCATTGTATAAATATTTCTGCTCAACGGAGTTCTCTTTCTCGAAATTATTGAACTGCATACCGAAGGCGTAATAGTCTGAGGTGCTGACGATGGGTGATTTGGAATGAGTAACCCTCAAATCATCAAAGAACACATCCACCAACTCCTCCCCTTCATTACTTATGTAAAT
>CBFGUY010000331.1:0-3533 GCA_965651895.1 uncultured Algoriphagus sp.
GTTAATCAATATAGGGATAGGTAATGGACCGAGGTTGGATGTACAATGTGCCAAGACCACATCCGTCGTACATTCGAAATTTGAGAAGCTTTATTGAAGCGGCCAACAAGCACGCGAATTTGCGAAAGAGCAAGGAGATATTATGTCCGTGCATCGATTGTGATAATAAGATAGCTTGGAGAGATACAGGAGTAATCCAATCACATCTGCTAAAAAGAGGGTTTAAAAACAATTACACGATATGGTCAGAACATGGTGAGTTGGATCCGTGTGAAGTGCCTGGTAATGACGAGAGAGTTGTCGGAATTTTAGATCTTAAAGTTGATGGTAAAGTGGATAATGTGGATGCTAATCAAGATTTTGAAGAATTTGATTGCGAAGAGATGTTGCGCCATATGGAACCAGAAATGTTGAGTTCTGTGGGATCGCAGAAAGGGCTATCTAAAATGGAGGGACTGGAAAGTGCCTCAAAAGAACCTTTATATGATGAATCAAAGGGTTGTGACAAAGAGTTTACTACACTGCGTACAGTTCTAGAACTTCTGAAGTTGAAGGCTAGCGCCGGATGGTCTGATACTAGCTTCACAGATCTTTTGAATTTTCTGTCTCAATTACTACCAAAACCCAACAAACTACCAACAAGCACTTATAAAGCGAAGAAGCTTATATCTCCCATAGCTCTGGGTGTGCAAAAAATTCATGCATGTCCGAACCATTGTATTCTGTATCGTGGCGATTTTGAGAACGCATCAAGATGCCCAGTTTGCAATGTCAGTCGATACAAGAAGAGCTACAATCAAGACTGTGTAAAAAAATTCCCGAAGAAAAATAAAAACAAGAAATCCACTATTGGACCTGAAAGTGACGATGACACTTTTGATGACATGGATGGGAAAAAGAAGTCAAAGAACCCAGCTTTGGTGATGTGGTATCTTCCAGTAATTGATCGCTTAAAACGTTTGTTCTCAAATCCTAGGGAGGCTGAGCTTATGCGTTGGCATGCTGAAAATCGCAAGCAGAATAACAAACAGATTCGACACCCTGCTGATGCATCACAATGGAAAAATTTCGATCTTATGTATCCTGAGTTTGCCAAAGAAACCAGAAATGTAAGATTTGCTTTGGGTACAGACGGAATGAATCCATTTGGTGAAAAAAGAAGTGTACATAGCACCTGGCCCGTGACTTTAACGATGTACAACCTTCCATCATGGCTGTGTCACAAAAGAAAGTACATTATGTTGACTATTCTTATTCAAGGTCCGAAATCAGCTGGTGTTGATATTGATGTGTTCCTAGAACCTCTTATGGAAGATATGACAAAGCTCTGGAATGAAGGAGTTAGAATATGGGATGAGTATTGCCATGAGTATTTCAACTTAAGAGCAATTATATTTGTTACCATCCATGATTCTCCCGGTGGCGCCACACTATCAGGGCAAAAGACTAAAGGAAAGAATGGTTGTGTAGTGTGCGTCGATGGAACTGCTTCCATGTACCTTAAATCATCCAAGAAGTTGGTGTTCATGGGACACAGACGGTTCTTGATGAAGCAGCATAAGTACCGAAAGATGAAAGAGGAATTTAACAATCAACTGGAAAGTGAAGGTGCACCAAAGCCTTATAGTGGGAAACTTGTTTTTGAAATTGTAAAGAACATTCATGTTGTATTCGGAAAGGGAAAAAACAAAGGAGAAAAGAGAAAGAGAACTGACCCTTCAACTTACACAACTTTCAAGAAGCAATCAATTTTTTTCAAGTACCTCCCATACTGGAAGGATATGGAAATTTGCCACAGCATTGATTTGATGCATGTAACAAAAAATGTTTTTGACAGCATCATTGGAACCTTGCTGGGCATGCCGAGTAAGACAAAAGACGGACTTAAATCACGCAATGATCTAGTAGATCTTCAAATCAGACCGGAACTTCATCCAGTGGATAGTGGCAAAGGGAAGCCTTACCTCCCCCCAGCTAGCTACAACTTGTCAGTTGAGGAGAGAACAAAGATTTGCAAATGTTTGCGTGGGGTCAAAGTGCCCACAGGTTTCTCATCCAATATCAGCAGACTAGTCAGGATGAAGGACTTGTCTCTATTTGGCTACAACTCTCATGACTGCCATGTGATGATGACGGTGTTCCTCCCAATTGCGGTAAGAGCCCTCGAAACAGAGCATGTCAAAGTTGTCATCACACGCTTGTGTTACTTTTTCAATGCGGTTTCACAAAAAGTAATAGCTTTAGAAGACTTGGACTATCTAAAGGCATACATCATCGAGACTATGTGCAAGCTTGAAATGTGTTTTCCTCCATCATTTTTTGATATGCAAGTACACCTAATCATACATCTCGTGGATCAGATAAAAATATTAGGGCCACTATATTTACATCATATGTTTCAGTTGGAGCGATACCTGGGAGTATTAAAAGGTTATGTGCGAAATCGCGCTCACCCAGAGGGTTCAATCATGGAGGGATACACTACAGAAGAAGTGATTGAGAGCTGTATAGATTACATCAGTGACGGAACAATGATAGGTGTGCCTGTACCTAAACATGAGGGTAAACTATGTGGGAGAGGGAGAATGGGCAAGAAAACTTTTCGCGTTGAGGATTACAAGCTAGTACATTGTGCTCATGGTAGTGTACTACAACATCTCACGATAGCCGAGCCTTACATAGAGGAACACCTGGATGAGCTTCGTAAAGAAAATCAGAACCGCACAGAGGACTGGATCATGAGGGAGCACAAACATCGTTTCAGCGAATGGTTAATGGACAAAAACATCCCATTCGGAGACTCTTTGGAAGAGAAAACAATGAAGAATTTGGCTTCTGGGCCATCGTGTTTTGTGACATCATGGCAAGCATATGACATCAATGGGTACACATTCTACACTAAATCAAAAGACATGAAAAGTGTTGCACAAAATAGCGGTGTTCGTATCGATGCTTTTGACCTACATGGACAGAAGACCACATATTTTGGATTCATAGAGGAAATATGGGAACTTGATTATGGCCCAAGCATGAAAATACCCTTATTTAAGTGCCAATGGGTACAACATCCCGTGGGGGTGATAGTGGATAACTACGGACTCACACTGGTAGACTTAAAGAAAGTAGGATATAAAGATGACCCGTGGGTTCTCGCCGAATGTGTTGCACAAGTGTTCTATGTACTCGATCCAGCAGATGAGAAGATGCATGTAGTTATTTCTGGAAAGCAAAAAATTGTTGGAGTTGAGAATGTGGGAGACCAAGATGAGGAATACAATAAGTATGAAGAGATGTTCGTCTTTAACGGTCCAGAGAGAATCAAGCGTGTGGAAAAGAAAATTGATAAGAACTTAAAGCCATACATGCGGAAAAATGGTAGTTCATGAAAAATTGTATGAATCAAATTGTATTTGTTATCATGTATGATCGACTATGAATTGTGGTTGCCAATTAATTTAAAATCTCTCTAGTTATCTATGTGTGCTATTAAAATTCATTTAAATTGTATTTGCATATTTCTGTTAAAAATTAAA
>CBFGUY010000332.1:0-3520 GCA_965651895.1 uncultured Algoriphagus sp.
GTAATCAAAGTTTTTATAATTAATCAACTCTCGTAGTGCTTGGAATAATATTCCTGATACGCACCAGAAGTGACATGATCCAGCCAGTCTTGGTTGTTCAAATACCAGTCAATCGTAATTTCTATCCCTTCTTCGAATTGTAGACTTGGCTCCCAGCCAAGTTCTTTTTGGATTTTTGTGGCATCAATTGCATAGCGCAGGTCATGTCCTGCACGGTCTTTAACGTAGGTGATCAACTTCTCCGAGGTTCCTGCTTCCCTACCCAGTTTTGAATCCATTTTGGCACAAAGCAGTTTTACAATGTCTATGTTCTTCCATTCATTGAAGCCTCCGATATTATAGGTCTCTCCATCTTTTCCTTTGTGGAACACAGTATCTATAGCCCTTGCATGATCCTTTACAAATAGCCAGTCTCTCACATTCTCCCCTTTACCATACACGGGCAGAGGTTTATTGTTCCGGATGTTATGAATACAAAGTGGAATCAGTTTTTCAGGAAAGTGGTTTGGTCCATAATTATTGGAGCAGTTAGACACTACTGTTCTCATCTTGTAGGTATTTGCATAGGCCCGAACAAAATGGTCTGAGGAAGCCTTAGATGCGGAATAGGGAGACTGGGGATCGTATGGGGTATTTTCCAGAAAGAACCCACCATCGTGCAGGGAGCCATATACCTCATCTGTAGAAACATGATAGAACAGATGGTCTGCAAAATCATCTTTCCAAAACTCCTTAGCCGCATTCAGTAGGTTTACCGTACCAAACACATTGGTCTTTACAAAAGCCAAAGGGTCTGTAATGGATCTATCCACATGGGATTCGGCAGCCAAGTGAATAACATCTGTAATTGAATATTTTTCAAATACCGCTGATAGTGCAACAGCATCCTGAATATCCACTTTTTCGAAGAAGTAGTTCGAAGATCCTTCTACTCCTTTAAGATTCTCAAGATTGCCGGCATACGTCAAGGCATCCAAATTCACAATCTTGTATTCGGGATATTTTTCCACGAAAAGTTGTACTAAGTGACAGCCGATAAAACCTGCACCACCAGTGATTAAAATTGCTTTACTCATGTCTTATTTCTTGTAGTAGTCTAAATACCAATCGGTAAACGATTTAACACCTTGGTCAATAGGAGTATCCGGTTTATATCCTGTATCTCGCACCAGATCTGATACATCCGCATGCGAAGCAGGAACATCTCCCGGTTGAAGAGGCAACAAATTCATTTGGGCTTTCTTTCCTAATCCTTTTTCCACAGCATGGATGTAGTCCATCAATAGTACAGGTGCAGAGTTACCTATATTATATACCTTATATGGTGCTTTTGAACTTCCAGGATCAGGATTTTGGCCATCAAAGTCTTCATTAGGTCTAGCTGCCCTGTCCGCCACTTTGACTACGCCAAGTACGATATCGTCTATGTAAGTGAAGTCCCTCTTCATTTTGCCATAATTAAACACCTGGATAGGCTCTCCTTTCATGATGGCTTCAGTAAACAGAAACAATGCCATATCCGGTCTGCCCCAAGGGCCATAAACCGTAAAAAACCTTAATCCTGTAGTCGGAATATTGAATAAATGACTGTAAGTATGTGCCATCAGTTCATTGGACTTCTTGGAAGCCGCATATAAACTGATGGGATGATCTACCGAATCTGAGGTAGTAAATGGCATTTTCTCGTTTGATCCATATACTGAACTTGAGGAGGCATATACTAAGTGCTTGACTGGATGAAAGCGACAACACTCCAGGATATTCATGAAAGCGACAATATTGCTTTCGATATACACCTCCGGATTGGTCAGCGAATACCGCACTCCTGCCTGTGCTGCCAGATGTATGACTACATCAAACTTCTCTTGGGCAAAGAGATCTAGCAATGGCTGTTTCTCAGATAGGTTAAGCTGGATAAATCTATAGCCTGAAATAGTATCAGACTGAACTAACAAATCCCTTTTCACCTGGTCTCTTCGTACGCCCATATGATCCAGACGGGCATACTTCAGATTGATGTCGTAGTAATCATTGATAATATCGAGACCTACTACCTCATCTCCCCTATCCAGCAAATGTTTTGCAACGTGAAATCCAATAAATCCGGCAGTTCCGGTCACCAGGTACTTCATAGATAAAAATTCAAGTTTTATTGATGGCCAAATATAAACTATTCCTTGCTATCAACATTCCTTAATACCTGCTGGTATTGTGTGAAAATTTCTTTCTGAACCCTAGTTCTTTCATAATCCGTGCATACTTTCTGATATAGATTTGCTGCCAGTTCCGCCATTTTATCCCGCTTCACGTAGGCAAACTCCATTGCTTCCTTGAGGATCTCTGCATTTTTCACCGGGAAAATCAGTCCTGTTTTCTGTTGGGTAATTATATCTGTATTACCGATTATATCAGAGCAAATCACAGGCAGCTCCATTGCCCCTGCTTCCAAAAGCACATTGGGAAAACCCTCACGGTGGGAAGGGTGAACAAGCACGTCGGCCAAAGCCAGGTAATGGGCTACATGATCTGACCAATCAATCTGGACGATTCTAGGATGGTCAGTGATTATTTTTATCGTCTCCGCATCCAAGGGATTAAGATCCTGTTCAAAACTTCCTAGTAGAACCAGCTTTGATTTTCCAACGATTTTCGAGCTCAGAAAAGCATCCACCAGTTCCTGTATTCCTTTGTCTTTTACCAGTCGGCCCACAGACAGGATAATAAAATCATCTTCACCAGGTTGGATCCGCATCGTGGCAGCTACCAGGTGGTTTTCCTTCAATACTCCGCGGTTGAATTTTGAAAGATCCACACCATTGGAAGAACCCTCCCCGATCACTGTGAGTTTTTCCGACGGACATAAGTTATGCTCTAGTACAAAGTCCTGTAGCCCTTTGGAATTAGGCCATACGTGTGTAGCGTAGCTGTAAGTAAGCTTTTCTATTTTCTCGAGAAGACCTTTCTTTCCTCCTTCAGCAGCCATAAAAGGAATCCCTGCAAGGGTGTGGATTCTCACCTGTACACCTGCAAGTTTTGCTGCAATCATACCCAATAATCCCGCCTTTGGGGTATGGGTATGCACTATGTCAGGTTGCTCTTTTTTGATCAGCTGATATAGCTGCCAGAGACATTTTAGATCTTGAAATGGAGTGATCCTACGGGTAAAATGGATGATTTCATGCCTTACCCCTTCTGCTCTGATCACTTGCGGGAGTTCTCTTCCGTCCGCACTCACCATCAGTACGTCCCAGCCCTGCTCCTTCATAAACTTCATTTGTCCGGCGAGCAGGAGTTTTAGGGATATCGGTACGGTGGTGATTCGAATTAGTTTTGGCATCAAAAAGGGATTCTATATAAAAAGCGAAGGTAAAGCTTTTGAATCTTTTATCCCTGAGAAAATGCAAATGGTATTCCAAAGAAAGTATTAAAGGATCTCAATGGTGCGGATTTCTACTTTCAATTTCTGATTTGAGCCAGTATTCCTTACTTCTTTTGAAAAAATTGGCCAACCTGATCCATG
>CBFGUY010000333.1:0-3518 GCA_965651895.1 uncultured Algoriphagus sp.
GCACGAAGTGTGTTCACATCCAGGTCATTGGTAGGCTCATCAAGAAGCAAGAGGTTTCCGCCTTCCTTTAGCGTCAACGCCAGGTGAACCCGGTTTCGCTCCCCACCGGAAAGCACTCCTACCTTCTTTTCCTGATCTCCTCCTCCAAAGTTGAATTTGGATACATAGGCTCTGGAGTTCACCTCTTTGTTGCCTAGCTTCATCAGTTCATTTCCTTCGGAAATCGTCTGGTAAACCGTCTTATTCGGATCCAGAATATCATGTCCCTGATCCACATAAGCCAACTGTACCGTTTCTCCTACTTCGAAATTACCCGCATCCGGTTTTTCCTGACCGGTGATCAGTTTGAACAGCGTGGATTTACCGGCACCATTTGGTCCGATCACCCCTACAATCCCACCTTGGGGCAGGGCGAAAGTCAGGTTTTCGAATAACAACTTATCCCCATACGCTTTGGACACTCCATTCACTTCGATCACTTTGGCTCCCAATCGCGGTCCAGGAGGGATAAATAATTCCAGTTTTGCTTCCTTCTCCTTGGACTCCTCGCCGACCAATTTATCATAGGCACTCAGACGGGCTTTACCTTTCGCCTGACGGGCTTTCGGAGACATCCTGATCCATTCCAGCTCACGCTCCAATGTCTTCTGACGCTTGGACTCAGTCTTCTCTTCCTGCTTCAAACGGTTCTGCTTCTGATCCAGCCAGGAAGAATAGTTGCCTTTCCAAGGAATACCCTCGCCCCGATCCAGTTCCAGTATCCAACCGGCCACATTATCCAGGAAATATCGATCGTGGGTGACCGCAATGACGGTTCCCTTATAATTCTGCAAGTGCTGCTCCAGCCAATGCACCGACTCGGCGTCGAGGTGGTTGGTAGGCTCATCGAGAAGCAATACATCCGGCTCTTGAAGAAGCAGTCGGCAAAGTGCCACCCGCCTCTTTTCCCCTCCGGAAAGATTTGCGACGTTAGCATCACTAGGAGGCAGTCTGAGCGCATCCATGGCTTTGTCCAGCATCACATCAAGTTCCCAAGCATTGGCGGCGTCAAGCTTCTCCTGAACCACGCCTTGCTTTTCGATCAAGTCATTCATCGCATCCGGATCCTCCATCAAGGCCGGATCCATGAATTTCTCATTGATCTCTTCAAACTCCTTCAGCAGGCCAACAGTCTCGGCCACGGCCTCTTCCACCACTTCTTTTACGGTTTTGGAAGGGTCAAGCTGAGGTTCCTGCTCCAGCATCCCTACGGTGTAGCCCGGAGACCAAACCACTTCGCCCTGGAACTCCTTGTCCATTCCTGCGATGATTTTCAAGAGGGAGGATTTACCCGAACCGTTCAAACCCAGGACCCCGATTTTGGCTCCATAAAAAAAAGAGAGGTAGATATCTTTGAGGACTTTTTTCTGTGGCGGATAAATTTTTGAAACTCCTGCCATGGAAAAGATGATTTTTTCTGAACTCATGCGTTATATTTTTACTTTAAAATTGCGCTTAAGAATCAAAGATGGCAAAAAAACCGCTTTCTTAGGATAAGTGCTTTTGAATTAATTAATTTGCGGAAATTCGAAAACCGCCACCTAACCTACCGTAGAGCAATGGAGCATCCGTATGGATATATCAAGGACAACAAAGTTTATTTGAGGGGATTTTTGGGGCAGGAAGACCGGGTAATCGGGGAAGTTAAAGAGGATGAGGCTTCTACGCTCAAGTATTTTGAGGAGCGATTTGAGCATCTTAAAGAGAAAGTAGCCAAACTCAAGAAAGACATTGAGGAAAACCAGAACAAAGGGTCTTTCCTAATGAAACTGATTCACCTTAGAGAATCGCTTATGCAGTCTGATGCATTAGGGGATTTTATACCACTGATCGAGGAACTTAACCAGCAAGAGGAACTTCTGAATGAGATTATTCAGGTAAACCGAACCAAAAACCTGGAAGTGAAAAAAGGGTTGATTTTGGAAGCTGAAGCCAGAAAAGACGACACTGACTGGAAGGAAACCACAGAGTTTTACAAAGACCTCAAGCTTCGCTGGATCAAAACAGGCCCCGTGGACAAGGAATATCAGGAAGAAGTAGAAAACACCTTCAATGCATTGGTGCAGCATTTCTTCGAAAACAGAAGACATTTCTTCGAAGGGCTTGCACTGCAGGCAGAAGAAAATATCAAAGTCTATGAAGCACTGGTAGTACAGGCCAGAGAGGCACATGATTTCCCGGATGCAAAGATCGCATTTGATATTTCCAAGAAAATCCAACGGCAATGGAAAGAAGCCGGAAAAGTGCCTGCGGAAAAAAGGCAGCCGCTTTGGGATGAATTCTCCAGACTGAACAACAGGATTTTCTCCCGATACAAAAGAACACTACAGACCGGCCCACAGATGAACCCCCGGGAACTTATGCGGAAGGTGGAGACTTTAACCGAGGAGATCAAAGGACTGGCGGCGAAGCCGTCTTCCTATGAACTGATAGGAAGAGCCAAGGCGATCCAGGAAGAATGGAGGAAACTGCCCCAGCGCAAGCCACGGGAAGCCAATCTTATCGTCAGGTCATTTCAGTTCTTTTCGGATATCGTATTTGAGAAGGCATTTCTGGAAAAGCTAGTACACGGGAAATACCCGGATTTCGATGAAAAACCCGAATCTGAACAAATTCAGATAAAAACAGCTTTATTGAAAGATTTGCTGAAAAGAGATCAGACTGAGCTGGAAGCCGCACAAAACAATACGGAGAATTTCCGCGTGCAGTCAGCTGATTTTGATATTATGATGAAGAAAAAATTATTCGCTGTGAAGAGAAAAGTTGACGTGAAAAATTATATTTTAAAACAACTTTCTTTTAAATAGTCATTACACCGCTGAATATTTCAAAAAAAGAATAATTTTGCAACCCTTAAACTCCGGAACTCCTTTAAAATAAACATTATGTACTGGACACTTGAATTAGCATCCTATCTAGAGGACGCACCCTGGCCAGCCACCAAGGATGAATTAATTGATTATGCCATCCGATCCGGCGCACCTATGGAAGTAGTAGAAAACCTTCAGGAATTAGAAGACGATGGAGAACCTTATGAGACCATCGAAGAGATTTGGCCTGACTACCCGACCAAAGACGACTTCTTCTTCAACGAGGACGAATATTAATTGATAAAAGCCCTGACTGATCAGGGCTTTTCTTTTTTGTAATCGCAGGGCACACAAAGTTTTTCGCAGGGGGCGCTCCTCTGGCCAAATCTTCAGGCTTGGACCAAAAGTACGTTCTAGTTCAAGTCTTCAGACTTGGACTTAAAATACTGCAGTCTCCTGACTGCCTTTCAAAAAGTATAGTCTTTTCTGATCTCTGATTTTGTTTTTCCCCTCATTTAAAAACACATTAATTCACTAGTAATAAGCCGCTTAAAAGTAAAATTATTTTTTCATGAACTAGTTAAAAACAGGGCAGTCTGAAGACTGCAGTGTATCTAGGGCCTGCTGAAAAACGCCAAGAATAGATTAAAAGCTGTCATTTTGAATGAT
>CBFGUY010000334.1:0-3485 GCA_965651895.1 uncultured Algoriphagus sp.
CGGCAGATCATGGAAGTTTTGCGGCCAATCATAAGGGGAAAAGTCCAGGAGAGGTTATTGAACTGGATGGATTGTCCCAGATTCTCTGGCCAGTACACTGTGTTCAGGGATCAGATGGAGCAGAGTTTCATGAAGATCTAAGTCCCATGAAGTGGAAGGCCATATTCCAGAAAGGAAAGAACCCAGTTGTTGATTCATATTCAGGATTCTTTGACAATGCCAGGAGGGAAGATACCGGACTTGGTGATTTTCTTCAACGCGAAGGAATCATGAATGTATATGTGACTGGCTTGGCCCAGGACTACTGCGTGAAGTTTACTGCCCTGGATTCTGTTAGTTTGGGATTCAAAACTTACCTGGTCACCGATGCTACACGTGCAGTGAATCTTTCTGCTGAAGATGGCAATAAAGCACTCGATGAGATGGAAAGTGCAGGAGTAATACTAATAGAAAGTACAGCTATAACCGAATAGATATGTTTGAATTTAACCCAGATAAAAATTATCCTAAGGAAACAGAAAGTAGGGTTTTGATCAGATTTCAGGATTGCGACCCGCTTAGGCATCTGAACAATGCTAAGTATTTTGATTACTTCTTCAATGCCCGGGAGGATCAGGTACCCAAGCTTTACGGGGTAGAAATGATGGATTTCATCAGAAAATACCAGGCGGCCTGGGTGATTTACAACCACAACATCTCTTATGTGAAGCCGGCTAAGGTGGGAGAGTGGGTGCGTATCAAGAGCCGCATTGTATGGCACAATCATAATACAGTGCTGTTGGAGTATTACATGACAGATGATAATGAAAGCCAGTTAAAGACGCTGCTTTGGACTACCATGCGTTATGTGACCTTGGAGGAAGGTAAATCCACCGATCATACCGGTGCTGTAAGCGAATTCCTGACAGCTACTTCCATGAACCTGGATATTTCGACAATTGAGATTAAAGATAGAGTCAAGGCCCTTTCTCTTGAACTGAAAAAAAATTGATTTAAGTCAAAATTCTGTAGGGCCTGCTGAAAAAGTCTCAGTTATGCCAGCTTCAAGGCGGCCGAGTGAAGATGTATGCTTATACTTCGAATGAGGCCAACGTAGAAGATGGCGTGGCTGAGGCTAGCTTAAAAATCTCGGTTCTGTGATTTTAGGATGCATGGATAAAGGCCTATTATCTTCAAAAAGCCTGCACTTTCTGAAAAATCCTTATCATTCAAAATGATAGTTTTTGATTTATTAATGGCGTTTTTCAGCATGCCCTATGTATCTCAGCGAACAAAACCTGTACAGCAGCGTACAGGTTTTTTGTTTTTAAATTATTTGATTTCAGTGAGTTATAATTTATTGGAAAATTAATTTTCATTAATTAATCCAACCTGATGTAACCCTGTGTTTGGAGAAAAATGAATGAAACTGTTCGGAGTCATTACAACTTTAAGTCAAACCGCACGGTTTCTTGACAACTTTTTAACTAGCAGTAGATAAAATTCCAAATATAATTTGGCATGAATGTTAACATTTCCAAATGACGAGTGCCGTCTAAGAGGTGTATAACAGACTGATTGGGACAGTTGGTACGTGCTTGGCAACTAGGGAAAGCACAACTCTAAACCAACATTATTATGAAAACCTTATTCACTTTCGCAGCAGCGGTACTTTTAGCAACTAGCACTTTCGCAAATGAATTTGATGATTTAAAAGCAAATTCGCGGGTTAATACAACCTATAAAAAAATCTCTGTCCACCTCAATGAAGGAGTAGGTAAAGCAAAAATCTCCATCTATGATATGAACGGCAAGAAACTTCACCAGCGCAAGGTAAAAGCTAATGAGGCTTTATTGGTTCCTTATGATATGAATTCCCTTCCTTGTGCGGAATATGAAGTGAGAATTGCCACGGATGAGGAGGAGGTGACCTATAGAGTAGAAACCATAGAAAAAGAAGAGCCTACACCGACTATGCTGCCCTTGATGGCTTATGGCAAGCAACTAGACAGGAACACAATTAATCTACTGGTGCTAGGACTGGAAGAACCTGGTGTGGATGTAAAAATCAGAAAAATAGCCGACAACAAAGTGGTTCATCAGGAAACCGTGGATCAGCCGGAAGGGTTCAAAAAGAACTATAAACTAAATGGTGTGGGGCCTCAGGATGTTTATTTTGAAGTCACAGACATTAAAGGAAGAACCAAGCAAATTTACTTTTGAACACTAAACCTATTGTTTACCTAAAGACCCTGAATCAGATGATTTGGGGTTTTTTATTTATGACTGACCAAAGAGTCCAAAGAAGGATTACACGTTTAAAAAAGGTGAACCGCACAATAATAAAAACTGCAAATAAAGAGGGATTTGACTTTTATCGAAATTTATAACTAAAAAAGGAATGGACTTTTCTATCACAAACCCATGGCGAGCAGTAAAAATCCCTATTTTTGATTGAATTAAACCCTTAAATATAATTGCCATGTTTGGACTACCCCGAACTCTTTTCAACGAAGAACACGACCTTTTCAGAGTAAGTGTACGAGATTTTATTGCCAAGGAAATTGCCCCTTATAATGCTCAGTGGGAGAAAAATAAGATGGTGTCCCGCGAAAGTTGGCGCAAACTCGGGGAAAATGGATTTTTAGGTATCCAGGCTCCAGAGCACCTTGGGGGCATGAATATTCAGGATTTCCGCTATAATGCTATTTTTATCGAGGAATTGGGGCTGAGCGGGTGCTCTGCTCCGGCGATAGGATATCCTCTTCACAATGATATAGTGATGCCCTATATCCTGCATTTTGGCACAAGTGAGGTTCTGGAAAAATACATTCCTAAAATGATTTCAGGTGAGTACATAGGAGCAGTAGCCATGACAGAGCCTGGTGCGGGGAGTGATTTGCAGGGAATCAGGACCAGCGCTCTAGATCAGGGTGATCATTACCTGGTCAATGGAAGTAAAACCTTTATCACAAACGGCTACCTCTCTGATGTGGTGGTGGTAGCTGTGAAAACAGACCCCAAAAAGGGAGCTAAGGGGATAAGCCTGCTATTACTGGACAATAGCATGGCAGGTTACACCAAAGGGCTTCCCTTTGATAAGGTGGGACTTCATGCACAGGATACCTGTGAGTTGTTTTTTGAGGACGTAAGAGTACCCAAAGAAAACCTGCTTGGTGCCGAGGGGGAAGGGTTCAAATACCTGATGACCGAGCTGGCGCAGGAGCGTTTGGTAGTGGCCCTTGCGGCAGTGGCATTAGGAGAATATATGCTGCAGGAGACGATCAAATATGTGAAAGAGCGAAGGGCTTTTAACCAAACCTTGTCAGATTTTCAAAATACCCGGTTCAAATTAGCGGAGATGTGTGCAGCCTTGGAGCAAGGCAGGATTTACTGTGACTATCTGGTGCAGCTCCATAATGATGGCAAGCTTGATTCTGCCATGGCCTCAGCTGCCAAATACAATATGACTGAACTACAGTGTAAAGTAGCTGACGAATGTGTGC
>CBFGUY010000335.1:0-3472 GCA_965651895.1 uncultured Algoriphagus sp.
GACTGATATTGGCTAGCCAGTTTTTCGTTGCGGAGTATTTCAGCTTCCAAAGCAGACTTTCTCCATTCGAGTAACCAGGAACGTGTAGTGAACAATGCCATAAAGCCCAGGGCAATTCCCATAGGCATGAGTGAGTATTGAAATAATAATCTATAAGGAATATCGGTCAAACTGATTTTCCCTCTAGCCCAAGAATAAAGGAGTACAAGAGTATAAGATACAATAAAAGCATAACTCAGGTAGGTGACGCTAGTCAGTAAGAGTCGTTTGACCGGATGATGTATCCATGAAATACGCTTATCATAAAAAGTTTCCACGGCATTTCCACCAAAGCTCATAGCTACCGTAATCGCAAAGGAAAAAATGAAGTGAGGAACCATGCTTTTAGCCCCTTCCCAGCTTAAAAAACATGTAGGGCAGAAGTATAGCATAAGCACCATGACTATCCCGAAGTTGACAATCAGAAAACTTGGTATCGTGTTCCAAATTCCTTTTTCTGACTTACAAATGGCTGAATCTTTTTTTTCCTGCATAGTTGGAAATTAAGTAAAAAGCGACAATTCCTTTCTCCCCGAGAGAAAGAAAGGAATTTGTATCAATGCTTTTCAATTACATTTTGAAGCAACCTGATCGGCCTGAGTCTTTCCCCAGGTTGGGAGAATATACTCTTCTGTGATTTTGGCTTCTTCTTTTTTAAATAGTTCAAGACTCGTTCTTGCCATTCCACAGGCTTTTTCAGGTCCGGTACCGAAAAATTGGGACATTCCCAGCTCCATTTGAGACATCAGGGAAACGGCTCTAGGATTTTCACGATCCAGATTGATCGCCTTTCCGAAAAGCTGCATCGCTTGTGGACTCATAGTCTGCCCCCGTCCGGCTGGATCAAGGCTGATTTTGCCCATCAGAATGTAGCCATGCAGCGCGGTGATTTCAGAATTCCCGGGAGCCAATTTATCAGCCTTTTGCACTAGTTCAAGAGCCTCGTCCAGACTTTTATCCTTATCTATATCGAAGCGAAAGGCCGCTTCAGTTTTCAGCAATGCTGCATAATAGTAGGGAAGCCATTCGGATTCCGTAGCATCAGCAATTCTCAAAAAACCGTTTGTGATGGTTTGCGATTGCTCATAGGTTTCAATTGTGTTTTTTGCTGCCAATTGCTTTTGCATAGCAGCAATAAATGCGGGATCACTTGCTTGGGCAAATGCGATGGAGATTAAGGTGAAAGCGAAGCTTAAGATTGTCTTTTTCATGGTTTTGTTGATTATAAGTTGTTTAAATTATTGGCAGTTTTGTCTTTTGAGAGCGTTAGGAAAATCCCTAGAAATAGAAATCTGGGAGCCGGTTGACCTATAGCAAGAGATTCAAATACTCCCTGATCATTTGGGTTTTCCGAATAGGAATAGCCAAATACATTTTCTCTACCGAGTACATTCTGCACCGCTGCATGAATGATGAGATTTGGTTTTGGCAGATAGCTCCACGAAAGACTTAAGTTTTGGTAGCTCTTTGTTTTGGAATTCATCTGTCCGGATTCGTTTGGATTGGTGAATGTGTAGCCATCGTTGAAGGAAAAAGAAGTTCCGACCTGTGATTTGAATGCCGGGATGAAGTGCTTCACTACCAGCGAGAAGTTGTGCTTTGGGGCAAAATCGGGCTGAACTTTCGCTTCATACTGATTGTAAGAGCGCTTGCTATCTACGAAACTGTAGGAAATCCAGTAGTCCGTATTTTTGATGCTTTTGCGATCTCGCAGGAAGAAATCCATCCCACGGGCATACCCTGCACCTGCATTTCGAAGTTGACTAGGATTAGAAAGGATTCCTTCAAATCTGATTAAGTCATCGTAAGTCTTGTAGAAAGTCTCTGCCCTGAACATTAGACCTTCTTTTTGATATAGGTAGTTTAGGATCAGATGCTTTGATTCGGAATTTTCTATAGTCGGATCAATTACACGAAGATTTTCGATGGGTAACTGATGAAACTTGCCGGAAGCAACAGAGACTTGACCAAATTCTGAAACTTGATAGGCCAATGAAATCCTTGGATCTACCCAGGTCTGGCTAATCAGCTGGCTATATCCCGCACGTACACCACCTCTTAGCACCAGTTTTTTGCTTAGGTACCAATCCCACTCGGTGAAAAGGTAGGTTTCCCTTTCTCCAAAATTTCTTTCCTGATCTTCGTTCAGAAGTTTTTCGGAGTAATTATGGATGAAATATTCCGTCCCAACTTTCATGGAAATGCGGTCCGAGAAATCCTTAACCGCAGAGAATTTGGCATGTGAAAGCAGGTTTTTTCTTTCTATTGGCGTGGAATCAATGATCAAGTCATCTTTGTTTGAAGAAACTGAAATCCCTCCAAACAGGGTCCACCCATTTTCGTAGGAATTTCTCCAGTTGCTCTGTGCATAAGAGTACTTGTTGTTTAGATTGACTAAAATTCCTCTCCCATCCATTCCGGGTTGAGGCTGCCAAAGCTCCATTCCGCCTTTCTCTGTTCTTGCCAGCACTTTTACCAAGCCTCCTTTCTTTAGCTTTTGCTGAGCAGACAATTCGATGTCCCATCCATTAGGAGCCCGTTCCCAATCAAAATCTTGTTTGACGAGTTTTTGATAAGGAGATAGGTCAAAGTAATTCGCTGTAAGGGAAATGCTTTGGGTTTCATTGGCGAGTGTTTGGGCATATCCTCCTCCCACGGACATGATGGAGAGATCGCCTTGAGTTCTAATAGAGAGATCCTTGGTATTCAGAGACAAAGCCGACGAAAGTGCCTGACCGTACTCCGCTGAATATCCGCCGGTACTGAAAAACGTTCCTTTGAAAATATTCGGATTAAAACGGGTTCGGGTGGGCACATTGGCCGCGGAACTACCATAAGCATTTCCTACACGAAGTCCATCAATGTAGATTCCCACCTCACTTGCGTCACCGCCGCGGACAAAAAGGCGCCCGTCATTTCCCACTGTGCTGGTTCCGGGCAAAGTCTGTAGAGCTCCGACGATATCACCCATTGCTCCTGATGTGGTGACGATATCCAATGGCCGGAGCACTACGGCTTTTTTCTCATCCGAGGCCTCCATGGCTCCCGCAGAAATTGTCACCGCATTCATTTCGGTAATTTCTTCGATCATTTTGACGGGAGGGATTTCGTGAGATCCTGAAGTAGGACTTATATTAAGTTCCTGCGTTTTGAAGCCCAGAAACTTAAAAACCAGTACCTGAGTCCCGGGTTCTGATGTTTCAAACTGATAATTCCCCTCTTTATCGCTCGTCGCCCCATCGTAGCTTCCTTTGATCTGTATGTTTGCTCCGGGTAGTGGCAAACCTTTTTCGTCCAGTACTTTTCCCTGAAGAGTTACTTGTGCAAACGCCTTTGTTTGCAACAGTATAAAAGTGATAAAAAGTAAAAGTTTTGGATTCATTTCGATTCAGATTTGAATCAAAAGTGCCAGTCAGATTTTTCTCAAAAAATT
>CBFGUY010000336.1:0-3471 GCA_965651895.1 uncultured Algoriphagus sp.
CATTCAATCAGGAAATGCTGCAAAATGGAAAACATGGTTGGTATTTCAAGAAAACCACAGCCTCTGTAAAAGACATCATAGAAGCTGCAGAAAGCAGTACGGAAAGAATGGCCTATTTCAGAAAAACAGCACGTGAAGGGTTGATTCAGCGGTACAACTGGGATTATGTGACGGATCAATACCTTGAGGTTTTCGAACAATTGTCCGGAAAGAAAGTCCTGAAAAACCCGCCTGAAACCCCTAAATTTGAAGAAGTGGAGCGATAAAAAACGGTAGGTCCCGCTGAACTTTCCTACTAAAAAACTCCTTTCTGTGATATAAACTTTTAACCCTAAAAAATAGATTGACCATGATCAGAAAAGCAACTGCCGTATGGCAAGGAACAGGAAAAGACGGAAAAGGAACACTGACCACACCAAGCACTGTCCTAGACAAAACCCAGTATTCTTTCGGCTCCAGATTTGAAAGCGGAGTAGGAACCAATCCTGAAGAATTGATCGCAGCTGCACATTCAGGATGCTTTGCAATGAAACTGAGTTTTAACCTTCAGGAAGCCGGATACACTGCCGATGAACTGGATGTAACTGCGAATATCACTTTTGAAGAAGGAACATTGAAGAAATCACACTTGGTACTTAAGGCAAAAGTAGAGGGTATAGCCCAGGATAAGTTTGATGAGCTGGTGAAGGATGCGGAGGAAAACTGCCCTATTTCAAGAGTTTTGGATTTGGAAATCAGTGTAGAAAGCACCTTGAACGCTTAAATACAAGGGTTTAGAATCTGAAATCAAGATGACAGAATCAAGAATTCAAGTAAAAGGCGAATGTTATGGCAGGCCACACCTGTTGTTCAGCCTAAGTTGGTTTCTAAGCAGCAAGTGCATATAGTAGCTGCTCCCTTTGGGCTTTGTGATTCTATTAAAACCTTACAGCCGTTCGTGTGACACGAACGGTTTTTTTGGCTTCCGATTGATCCCGGATACAAAATCAAGGCAAACTGGATTACGCTCCCTCAGAGCTAGGGGTTGATTTGTCTATGTTTTTTCCCAGCCCTAGCGGACTGGACTACTATATTTCGTCTCTTCAGGCCATTAATCCCTTCTGCGATGAGTATATTTTTCTAATAAACAAACGCCACTTTCACTCCACCATACCAATTCCTCTCTGGAGCAGGCTGATAGTATCTTCCGCCAAAGGGATTGAGGTCGTTACCCAGAGAGTAAACTTCATCAGCCAGGTTGTCCACCCCGGCAAAGGCTTCCAATTCCCACTTGCCGGCAAAACTCCTTGCCCAGCCAAAACGCATATTCACGAGATTGTAAGCATCTTGATAAACAGTATTAGCATCATTCAACGGGATTTCATCTACGTATTGATGGGTGAAATTCAGATAAAAACCCGGCGAAGTGCGAAGATCCAGTCGACTGACCAAGGTATTGGGCGAAACCCCTGTGAGATCATTGCCCGAGTAATCGTTGTCCCCTTGCTGGTAATTCTTGAATTTGAAATAATGCCCGGTAAACGCAGTCCCGATTTTAAGATCCCTGATAAATGCTGTTTGGTTTTGGATCAACGCATAATCAATCGCTGTTTCTATGCCTTTCTGATCTGTGGAACCGGCATTTCTAAAAAGAACAACTCCCTGGGCGTTGGTATAAGTAGTGATGGTCTGGTCCAGCTTGAAGTAAAATGCAGTCACATCCAGATTCAGCTTCCCTCTCCCCATTCTATAGCCCGCTTCATAATTCAACCCTTTTTCCGCTTCCAAATCTAGATTCAGACTGCCTTCATTTGTCCGTACTTCATCGATGGTAGGAGGTGAAAAACCGCTGCTGATACTCCCGTAAATTCCAGAGTAGTCATTGAATTGATAATTGAGTGCAAATCGGGGAACTACAACCGGATCAAATTTTCTGGTCTGCAGGCCAGTAGCTCCGCCCGATGCGTCTATTTGTCGGTCGACCTCCAAGCTGCTGAAATTTTCACTGAGAGCGAAAGTCACCATAAAATTGTCCATCAAATCCCATTCTGCCTGCTGAAACAGAAAGCCCTGCTTGGCACCAAGTTTATCTGCAAAACGCACGGTATCTGCTACTCCTGCCCTATTTCCAAAATTCTGGGCATCCGTCAAACTGCTTTGATACTCTCCTCCGGCAATCACTCTCAGTTCTTTTCCTGCAAGTTTACCATCAAAAGTAAATGCCGTCCTTCCCCCAAATCCAAACCCAAGTTCCTTTTTGTAATCCAAAATGAATGGATTTTCAAAATCATTGGTATTGAGGTAAAGCGTTGTGGAGTTTTTAAGTCTTGGGGTAAACCTGTATAAATGGCCTATTGAAGCAAAAACTGATTGCTGGGCAATAGAACTGTTTTGTGCTGCAGAACCGGGTCTTGCCTGGGTAGGATCTTCTGCCAGCTGATCGGCATTCAAAGCACCGGGGATTTGGTAGTTCAGGTCGGAAATGAGCAATTGTGTACGGATTTCCTGTTTCTCAGACACATTGAAATAACCTCCTAGCTGAAATACCTGCCTGTCCATCGCCGAATGCTCCCTATAACCATCTGCCTTCTGGCTGACGTAAGAAGCCTCAAACCCGCCATTTCCTACTTGCTGGGAAATCCCCAGTTTATAGCGTGTCATTCCGAAGTCACCTACCATAAAATCCGCAGAAACTCTCCCGCCTGCCGGATTTGCCGGGCTATATAGGTTTACCACTCCACCATTCCCTGCCCCATAAATACTTCCCGATGGCCCTTTGATTACTTCAGCAGTTCTGATGTTGGAAAGATCCAGAAGGTTTAAAGCAGTCGTGCCATCAGGTGAAGTAAATGGCACATCGTTCCAATAAACTTTCACATTTCTGACTCCAAAAGGCGCACGAAGGGAACTACCTCGGATTGATATTCTATAACTCGCCGGAGCACGTTCTTCTATACGGATTCCGGGTTTGGTGTTGAAAGAATTCACGAGTGAGGTTTCATTGAACCGGTTGAAATCCTGCTCCGAAACTACTGCTATGGAGGCCGATTGCTCAAGGATTCCCCGCTCGGATTCAAAGGCAGAAACAGTGATTTCTGAAAGATTCATGAATTTCTTGGTCATAGAGACTATCAGTTCTTTTCCGGGGCTGACCTCTTTATTTATAGGTTCATATCCTTCTGCCTCGAAGCGAACCAGCAATTTCCCTGAGGTGGGAATATTTAATTTCCCATTCTGATTACTGCTGGCCATGAATTCTCCATTGACGCTAGCCCGCACATTTTCCAATGGTTGGCGGCTTTCTGAATCCACGATTTTAATAGAAACCTGGGCATGTGCCCAAGTGGAAAATAATAGGCAGAGAAGAGTGAAAGTTTTATTCATGTGTTTATAATTCTTTTTTTAATGGTCACCCCGATTAATCGGGGCAGGCTACGGAATCTCGCAGCGTTTATAATCATGCCAGTGTGTGTCCGTATCGACATGCTCGAT
>CBFGUY010000337.1:0-3448 GCA_965651895.1 uncultured Algoriphagus sp.
CAGCGCCGATGGTACTGGGGTTACACCCGGGAGAGTAGGTCGCCGCCTCATTCATTCAGAAGCCTTTCGTGAAAGCGGAAGGCTTTTTTGCGTTTGGGGGGTGTTCTCTTGTTGTTTCGGTCATGGGTAAGAATTTTAATGGATCAACCCTGAAAGCTGGGGGATTTTCACCAAACGTTCCTACGGAACGATAATGGAACCAATGCACATAGCCCTACCGACCAATCGTTCCTATGGAACGAATGATATTGCTCTAGGGGGATTTTGCTTTATTGAATAAAACTGGGGCTTTGAAAATGCATAAAACTTGCCTCAGTGCAAAAGCAAGGCAGGTATGACAGTTCCCGGTTTTTTTTTAAAATATGAACACAAATTCATCAGCAGAATCATTCAATATAAAAACAGTCAGGGTTCAGTTCAAAGGAGTCACCAACATTGAATTCTTGTTCAGACTATCAAATATCTATGCTTAAAATGAACAGCTCCCCAGATATTCTGACTGATCCTTTTTAATTACCCACTTTAAGTTTAAATGCCTTGTGTATTTATCTATTGTCGATCTTATAATGACTTTGGACGCTTGCTGAAGGAGCTAGTTGCTATATATTCTTATTCTTTCTTCCACTATTTTTCATTCCGTTTTTCATTTTTTAGAATATTGTTGCAGTTTTGCATTAAAGCCCATTTTGAATGTCTATTCTATTTAAAGATCTCCGTCTTGTTAACTCTGAAGGTTTAAGTGAATCCGGGGATTATGTTTTTGATAAGGGAGAATTAACCCACAGTACTGCCAGTGAATCTTCTCGATTTGATCAGAAAATTGATGCTTCTGGCTGGCTCTGCTCAGCAGGATGGATTGATCTAAGGTGTAGTATGGGAGAGCCAGGTCACGAGTATAAAGAATCTATAGAAAGTCTGGCTGATTCTTTAGTAGCCAGTGGTTTTTCTGCTGCCGTTATTCTTCCCAATACTGATCCTGTTATCCAATCCAAAGGAGATGTGGACTTTGTGCTTAATCGTGCCAAAAAATATACGCCTCAGTTTTTGATTCAAGGGGCTGTGACCAGAAATACAGACGGTGAGAACCTTACTGAAATTCTGGACATGCACCATCAATCGGGGGTGTCTGTTTTCGGTGAAGGAGTAAAGCCTCTGGCTAATGGAGATCGGTATATGAAGATTCTTCAGTATTTACAGAAATTCAATGGTGTTCTTTTTGACCATGCTTATGATCCTTTGCTTGCAATATTCGGCCATATGCATGAAGGTGAAAATTCAACCATGCTTGGTGTAAAGGGAATCCCCAATTTAGCGGAAGATGTAGCTATACAGAGGAATCTTGAAATAATCAGATATACCGGTGGCCGAGTTCATTTTCAGACTATAAATACCGCCAAAGGAGTTAATCTTATCAGAAAGGCCAAAGCAGAGGGACTGAATGTTACTGCAGATGTTTCTATCTATCAGTTAATATTCTCCGATGGGGACCTAATGGATTTTGACCCAAATCTTAAAGTTATGCCTCCTTTCAGAGGAGATAAGGATAGAAAGGCGCTCATTGAAGGATTAAAAGACGGGACAATAGATGTGCTTGTAAGTAACCACCAGCCCGAAGATCTGGATTCGAAATTCATGGAATTCGACCTTGCTAATTTTGGGATGGTTGGCCTACAGACCTTTCTTCCTGGTCTTGTGCTGTTGGAAAAAGAACTTGGATGGCCACTTTTGATACAAAAGATCACTTCCAAGCCAAAGGGGATTTTACCTCATAGCTTATCGCCGGCATGGACTATCTTTGATCCTCAAGCTGAATGGATATATAATGAGAAATCAAACAAATCCCTTTCTTCAAACTCCCCTTGGTATGGGAAAAATCTGACTGGACAAGTGAAATATGTGATACAAAAAGGACAACTTATAGAAGTAAATGTATAAATACTTTAGTACTGCTTATAAGTTTGGTGGTTTTGCGGGAGCTTTAAGTGTTCTTTCGTTCATTGTACTTTCATTCTTATATCCTGACCCCACTAATTTGAATCTGGTTTTTGGATATATAATTACTCCTATTGCTATATTTTTGGCAGTTAAGTTTTTCAAAGAATACGGTAATGGCGGATACCTGTCATTTTCGGAAGGGATGTCGGTAGGTTTTGTCACCTATATGTTTGAGGCAATAGTCTCCTTGTGCGGGATTTGGCTAATCTTGATTGTTCACCCGGTTTTATTTGATCAAGTAAGAGAATCAAAGCTAGATGTGTTGGCAACGAGTAAGGATTCTATAATCAGTCAGGTGGGTGAAAATTCCTTCAATCTTACCCTTGAAAGTATTAGTAAATTGGTGCCATGGGATATTGCTTTGAATGATGCATTATGGAAAATCATCCCTGGACTGTTTTTTACTATTATTATATCTATTATTTTAAGGAAAAATCCTAACTAACAAACTCATGGAAGAACAACAATCTCCTTTTCAGGCAGCGATTAAACCAGGCTTAATCATAGGTTTGGTGTCTTTGGCTATAACTTTTTTAGCCTATTTTATCAATTCTTCTTTATTAGCTTCTGGCTGGTTTAGTTTGGTCTCACTGGCGATTGCCGTGGCATTTGTCATTTATTTCGGAAGTCAATACAGAGCCGAAAGAGGTGGCTTTATGTCTTTTGGGACAGCATTTAATTTCAGTTTTATTTCACTGGTGATTTCAGCAATTGTAGGTACAATTGGACTTATGGTACTTTATCAGGTTGTGGATCCTTCGCTTCCGCAAGTATTGGCTGATGAAGCCTTCCAAACCACATTGGAAACCATGGAAAAATTTGGTGCATCTGTGGATGCTATGCCTCCAGAGCAATTGGAAGAAATGCGTAAGGCCACCCTTGATGGATTTACCGTGACAGGACAATTAAAAGGTTTTGGCTTTATCTTGATATTTTATGCTATAGTTGCTTTAATTTTGGGAGCTATCCTAAAGAAAAGAGATAAGTCTCTCGATTATTAAATTATGCCCCAAATTTCAGTTGTAGTTCCTGTATTTAACGAGGAAGAGTCTCTGCCTGAATTAACTCATTGGATTAGCCGTGTCATGCATGATCACGGCTTTTCTTATGAATTGATTTTTATAAATGATGGTAGTTCGGACAATTCATGGGGAATTATCAATACACTAGCTCAGAAGGGCGATGAAATAAAAGGGGTAAATTTCACTAGAAATTATGGGAAATCCGCAGCTTTGGACGCGGGTTTTAAGAAAGCTACAGGAGATGTAGTAATCACCATGGACGCGGACTTACAGGATAGTCCTGATGAGATCCCCGGTCTGTATGTAATGATCACTGAGGGTAAATTTGATGTGGTGTCCGGTTGGAAAAAAGAGCGTCATGATCCCTTAGCAAAAACAATTCCTTCTCGATTTTTTAATGGGGTGACCAGATGGATCTCAGGCATCAAGCT
>CBFGUY010000338.1:0-3448 GCA_965651895.1 uncultured Algoriphagus sp.
GCGAATGTCCGCTTTATGAAGCTGTGTAAAAACCAGCTCAGTCTTGACATCGACGACAATAATACATTCTGGGTGATTGATTATCTGAATGGTGGCAAAAAGAGACTTTTGAAAACCCTTTCAGGAGGCCAGACTTTTCAGGCATCCCTATGCCTTGCACTTGCTCTGGCAGAAAAGGTCAAAGCACTAAACCAAGCAGATCAGAGCTTTTTCTTTATGGATGAAGGCTTCGGAGCTTTGGACAGAAATTCGCTTCGTGTGGTATTTGAAACACTAAAGTCACTCCGTCATGAAAACAGGATTGTCGGAATCATCAGCCATGTAGAAGACCTACAACAGGAAATAGGTGTTTTTGCCAATGTAGAACTCGATTCTGAACTTGGCTCTCAGGTAAGCTATTCGTTCTGACAAAGGCCATGCTTAATGTTTGTAAAATTTAATATCACAAAATAACTTTTAATAAAAAGAAACAGTCGTTTGGCTGTCTTTTCAATCATATAAGTCAAGCACATCCACCTGCAAAAACTCTTTCCAAGGGATTCCATCTGTACCGATGACGAGTGACTTTTCCGGATGATAAGTTTTGGCAAATGAATATAAGCCGGTTAAGCCACCTACCTTAGACGTCTTCACTTCTAAGGCAATAATTCTCTTCTTGTACTCGATTATGAAGTCAACCTCATCATTCCCTTCCCGCCAATAGTAGATATGCAATTTTCTCTCTTTGAATGCCTGGCTCACCAAATGTGCACCTACAGCAGATTCCACCCAGCGTCCCCATCCACGAGGGTCTTCTTGAAGGGTTTTCATACTTTCATTAGAAACACCTGAATGAACATTCTAGGTTCATCACAAAGGCGTTTTTGTATTTGATTTTTCTCTGATCGCTGATAACTCATAATCTTTACTTCTTATACTGCGTAAATTTACTTAACCAATTGAGTAAATTTATAAAAATTACCATATTTGTTTTAATATCAGAATCTTACATAATAATTATTCAGGCCTTTTTCTAGCTATCATAGCTTGAAAAAAGAAGGAATATGAGCTAAAAAGTCATATTACAGCATAAAACTTTTCAAAAAAAAATCCTCTGGCAAACACCAGAGGATTTTTTGAACTAAGAAAACCTATTTATACTATGTTCCCGTTTACCCAATCAATTTCTTCCTGACGGATGGTATGATTTGAGTCTGGGAAGATTAACAATTTCACCTTTGCACCCATCCTGCTCAGTAGGGTTTCGGATTCTTTAATTCTGGAAAGAGGCACGTGTATATCCTTTTCACTGCTTCCTATGAAGATTTGGGTACCTCCAAAATCGCCGGAATATTTATTAGGCTGAATCTCTTCACCAATCAATCCCCCGGTAAAAGCAATCACTCCACCAAATTTGCAGGCATTTTGCGCGGCAAATTCCAGACTCAAACATGCACCCTGAGAAAATCCGATGAGCAATATATTTTCCGGAGAAATTCCAGCATCAGCAATTTGATTCCAAGTTATCTTAATAGCTCCCAAAGATGAGGCTAAAGCAGCTTGATTGGCTTGATCAGGAGCCATGAAACTATAGGGATACCAAGTACCTCCAGCAGCTTCTGGTGCCAACAAAGCATAATCATCAAGCCTGAGATGTTGCGCAAGCGAAAGAATACTCGCTGCGCTCGCACCTCTTCCATGGATCAATATTGCCGCCTTTTTAGCCTCCGCTAATGGAACACCAGCTGTTTTCACTTTAGTCATATGCTTCTACGGTTAACTTTACCGGAATCAAACTCTCTTCTATTCTTTCTCGGTCGGGTTCAGCCCATTCCGGCAGCTTGATCAATTCGCCCAAGTGAGCTTCATCCTCATCAATTGCAAATCCAGGTTCATCGGTTGCTACTTCAAATAACACCCCGCCCGGTTCCCGGAAATAAATGGAGGTAAAGTAATTCCGGTCTATTACCTCAGTCACTTGGTATCCGTTTTCCGTCAACATGTCCCGCACTTCCAGTTGCGAAGCTGCATCAGCCGTTCTGAAAGCAATATGATGGATAGTACCGGCGCTTTGTGTGCCGCGATTACCCGATTTATCAATTACGATATCCACTAAATCTCCGGGCTTGCCTTGGGTACCATATCGGTACCTTCCATTTTCTTCTCCGATAAACCGATAATCCATATGCTCAGTCAGCAATTTTTCAGTCTGATCCTTCGTCTTAAGATTTAATGTAGCCCCATAAAATCCTTTAATGGCATGCTCAATAGGCACATTGCCATAAGTCCAGCCGCTTCTATCATCCTGATCATTAGCCACCAATTCAATTCCCATGCTATCGTGATCTTCAAAGCGGATCAACCGCTCACCAAAGCGGGTCAAAACATCAGAAACAGGTATACTGTATTTTCTGAGTCTCTCGATCCAATAATCCAAAGAGTCAACTGAGACAGAAAAGGCAGTGTAAGTCACTTCACCAGTCCCTTTGGTACCTTTGCGGGCTCCGGTAAAGGGAAACGTGGTAAATACCGTCCCTGGCCTTCCAAGCTCATCTCCAAAATAGAAATGATAGACTCCTGGGGCATCAAAATTCACCGTCTTCTTCACCAGTCTCAAGCCAAGTACTCCTGTGTAGAAATCAATATTAGCCTGAGGGTTTCCCGCTATTGCAGTGATGTGGTGGATTCCTGTGATCAATGGTTTCATGATTGGTATGGAAAATGGTTGTTTAGAATCGATACTTTATGAGCTTAAGTCAATAAGCCATTTAATTATAGAAACCTTCGAGGCCTTAAAGACCTCA
Source organism: uncultured Algoriphagus sp. (assembly GCA_965651895.1). Lineage (GTDB taxonomy): Bacteria > Bacteroidota > Bacteroidia > Cytophagales > Cyclobacteriaceae > Algoriphagus. Next base: position 2,784 of record CBFGUY010000338.1, read on the forward strand.
AAGGTTGTGTGATTTAAGCTTGCTTTACAAGCTGCACACTCAAGATCAGACGTACCTGATCACTCACTACGACGCTACCCGCCTCAGTCACTGCCGACCAAGAAAGGCCGAAATCTTTTCTGTTGATTTTACCTTCGATTTCAAAACCAGCCTTCGTTTGTCCATAAGGGTCAGCTGCCACTCCTCCGAAATCGACATTCAGTTCGGTTTTCTTGGTGGTATCTCTCAGAGTCAAATCACCGACCAATTTATAATCTCCTCCCTCATTGACGATCTTTCCATCAAAAGACAAGTTAGGATGATTCTCTGCATCAAAGAAATCTGCAGACTTCAAGTGGGCATCCCTATCGGATTGATTGGTGTCTATGCTGTCAATGTCAGCAGTAAATGAAACACTGGCTCCATCAAAATCATCAGAATTGCTTTCTGCACTGCCTTCAAATTTTCTGAAATAGCCAGTTACTGTAGAAATCACCAAGTGCTTTACTTTAAATGATACTTCAGAGTGTGTAGGGTCGATAATCCATTTTGTAGTACTCATAATTTTAATTGTTTTTGTTGAAATTTTATTTGTATTGATATTTAATGTATAGACATTTATTTACTTAATTTTTTTTTAGCCTCTTAGTTTATCCAGCAACTCATTCATCTTCCCCACTTCCTCC
>CBFGUY010000339.1:0-3447 GCA_965651895.1 uncultured Algoriphagus sp.
CCGTCTTCCGTCTTCCGTCTTCCGTCTTTTTTTAAATCCTCGACTGATACGTGTACAACTGATAATACCTGCCTTCCAAAGCGATCAGTTCGTCATGCTTGCCACGCTCCACGATATTTCCCTGCTCTATCACCAGAATCTGGTCGGCCTGACGGATTGTGCTCAGTCTATGGGCTATTACAAAAGTGGTTCTGCCTTTCATCAACTCTTTTAAACTCGCCTGGATCAACGTCTCTGATTCTGTATCCAGATTGGAAGTAGCCTCATCCAAAATCAGGATTCTAGGATCTGCCAAAATAGCCCGTGCAATGGCTATTCGCTGTCTTTGCCCTCCGGAGAGCTTCACTCCTCTTTCCCCGATCAAGGTATCCAGTCCATCCTCAAAGCGATCCGTAAACTCCTGCACATGGGCAGCCACTACCGCCTTTTGAAGATCATCTTCGCTGGCATTCGGTCGTGGGAAAAGAATGTTCTCCCTGATCGTCCCTTCAAACAAGAAGTCATCCTGCAAGACTACCCCAAGTCTGGATCTGAAAGAATCCAACGTGACCTGCTGGAGATCATTGCCATCCAGTGTGATCAAACCCGAATCTGGACTCAAAAAAGTTGCCGCCAGGCCTGCTATAGTCGTCTTTCCTGAACCGGAAGTACCTACCAATGCAGTCACCGAGCCTGCAGGAGCATGAAAACTCACCCCCTTGATCACATCCTTATTCTCCTCATAGGCAAAAGAAACATTCTCAAACCTGACATCGCCTCGGAATTCCTTTAAAACCAGCGTACGGGTGCGGTCATCCGCCTCCAGCGGCGTATTCATAATTTCCTCCGTACGGTCCAGGCCCGCAAATGCCTCAGTCAGCTGGCTGCCTATATTGGACATCTGTACAATAGGCGCAATCATAAAGCCCAGGTAAAGCGTGAAGGCAAGGAAATCCCCAAAGGTCATCTCCCCCTGCATGATCATGTACCCACCTATCCCCATGATTCCAGCAGATGCCAAGCCCAACAGCAGCGCTCCCATAGAAGTCACGAAACTAGTGGCCGTCAGACTAGCCTTCACATTTCGGAAAAGCTCATCCACACCTTGGGCAAAGGTATTGATCTCCTGCTGCTCGGCATTGAAGCCTTTGATGACCCGGATTCCCCCGAGCGTCTCAGTCAGTCTTCCAGTGACCTGTGCATTGATTTTTCCGCGCTCACGGAAGATAGGCCTGATTTTGCCAAAGGCTTTCAGGGAAACCAACCCAAAGACCACCACTGGTAGAAGCACATAGAGGGTCATCATAGGACTGATACTGATCAACAGGAAAAGAGAGATAACCGCAGTCAAAATCCCGCCGATCATCTGTGCGAAACCGGTCCCCACCAGATTTCTCACACCTTCCACATCCGTCATGATCCTGGATACCAGTTCCCCTGTTTTGGCATTGTCAAAGAAGCGGATGGGAAGTTTGATGATATGTGCCTGTACTTGGGATCTGAGTTTGGAGATGAGATTTTGAGCTTCCACGCTAAGTATCTGTGTAAGTGCGTAAGAAGTGACCGACTGCACCACAATCGCCAGCACCACCCCTCCGATCAGCCACTTGAGCATAGTCAGGTCATTGGAAGGAATCACCTCATCGATCAGGATTTTACTCGCACCCGGCAAGACAAGGCTTGCCAACCGGGAAATGATTATCAAAAAGAGACCTAAAAATAAATGCTTTCTACGGGGCCAGATAATGGTCTTAAAGACCTGCCCCATGGTCACTTTGCGTTCCGCTGTTCTTGCCATGAAATAGTTTGTTTGGATTGGAAAACCCTAAATACTCTTTCACAGTTCCAAAATTATCAGGAACTTAACCGATAACTGACTCTATAAGTAATCTCGGAGATTTATCCCCTAAAGCGTAATTAGAAAAGAATATTTTCGTATTTTATCAGAGATTAGACTCTTGAATAATTTTTGATTTTTTTTAACATGTACGCTAAAGCCATTGAAATCCGTGTGACAGGAAGAAAAATCCTCCTTAAAATGCCTAAAAATGAGAATGATATCACATTGGTTCGCTCGATCCCTTTCGCACGCTGGAATAAACAAAGCTTCATATGGGAACTGCCAAATTACCCGGGCAACCTTGAAAGGTTAACCGGATATTTTGGAACCAGGCTTGGGATGCTTAAAATCAATGAAGAGGTCCCTAACCCAACGCTCTCCGGCAAACCCGTTCAGCAGAATGAAGTACTGATGATTATAACCAATTCAGGTCGAATCAAGCTGATTTTCGGCTATATCGTAGAGGTAATTAAGTTCATCAAAACCATCCCTTATTACCACTGGGACACTAAAAATAAGTGGTGGACAATTCCCTATTCTGAAAAATTTGAAGAAGAAATAAAAAGAAAAATTAAAGAATTGGGATTAAACCTCAGGCAGGAGAAAGAGCAACCAAAGCATACCACTCCTAAAGCAAGTCCCCAATCCATATCCAATTATAAAAAGTGTCCGGATTCCTATATAGACAAATTACGAGAAAGAAGGTATAGTCCGAGCACTGTCCGTGCCTATGTTCCATTATTTGAAGAATTCATCAATCACTTTCCGGCTATAGAAATAGACAGTCTGGGTGAAGCAGAAATAATGGAATTTTCGAGGTATTTGGTCACTGAGAGGAAAGTCTCCAGTTCCTATCAAAATCAAGCGATCAATTCGATCAAATTCTATTACGAAAAGGTCAAAGGAGGAAAAAGAACCTTCTATCATGTGGATCGGCCTATCCGGGAAAAAACACTACCAGTAGTCTGCAGTGAGGAAGAAATCATAGCCATTTTAAATGCAACGACGAATTTAAAACATAAGGCAATAGTAATGACCATTTATTCGGCAGGATTAAGAGTATCCGAATTAATTGACTTAAAAATCAACGACATAGACTCCCAGCGCATGCAGATATTGATCAAACAAGGGAAAGCCAAAAAAGACAGGTACACGTTATTATCCAAACGTACTTTATCGATATTGAGGGATTACATCAAAAGAGAAAGACCTTTCTATTACCTCTTCGAGGGACAAGGGAGTACAAAAGAAAAACCGATAAAATATTCCTCATCCAGTATTGAATCCATAGTCAGGACTGCTGTATCAAAGACGAAAATCAGGAAAAAAGTGACCCCGCATACGTTAAGGCACTCTTTTGCCACGCATCTATTGGAAAATGGCACTGACCTGAGATACATTCAGAGTCTGCTAGGGCACGAAAGCCCAAAAACGACCCAGGTGTACACTCATATTACTACAAAAGGATTCGATCAACTACAAAGCCCCTTGGATAAACTTGATATTTAACTAAGTTTACTAAGCAAAAAGAAATGAGATATATCACCAACTACCTATGGATATCTACCCAAATAGGGCCTATATCACCAATTGGGGATATACAAACGTTGGCGGTAATTTGAAGAAAC
>CBFGUY010000340.1:0-3396 GCA_965651895.1 uncultured Algoriphagus sp.
CAAAATGAATAGCAAAGAAAATCATAAGACTTGTGGACTTATGAGTATGTGTCTACATTATGTTGTAGACTAACACTTTGTATTCATATATTTTGCTTGAAAGCAAATATATAAGCACATTAAAAAGGGAAGGGCAATGAGTATGACAAACTCTTTTGTCATTACACTATACGTGGTATAGTGTTGTATGCCTAAGCATCTAATCTTGTATATGAAATCCCAATAGATGCATACTACTCATGAAAGCTAAGATATGAAGTGTACTTCAATCTTCCATCTGACATGATAACAGTGGTTAGTTGTGTAAATCATGATTTGGACTAATCATGTAACAACACTTCTTTTTCTAAGAGAAGACCACTTTGTTAGATGATTTGCTTTTGAGTACTATTTAAATGATGCATGAGATTTGGTATAATCTCATAATTGATGTTGTGATAGGTTCAACTCATGCGATGTGAGTTGAACACACTCATGTGATTTGAGTGTAAAAACTCATATGAATTTGAGTTAAACAAACTCATCGATTGGAGTTGATCACTCATGTGATTTGAGTTGAACAAACTCATCGATTAGAGTTGAACCAACTCATCAAGGGAGTTGAAGACTCATTGATTTGAGTTGTGCAAACTTGTACAGGGATTCTTCCAATTGAGGAAGAAACATGCAATGTGGAGAATTGAGCCACAAACTCTATAAGTGGGGAAACAAAATATTCTCATATTCCTTTGGAAAGAGGAAAGAATATTTTGACAATCGCTTCGCGCGATATCATGATATGTTAATATCTAGTCCCCTTTTGGTAATGGAAGTATCAAGGATGTGTTGATATATCCTAATTGTTATCTTACCATATTATAGAGATATCCATATAATTTCTATCATGTGGAAACACAAGGTGATAGTGATGGATATTGCATATGTTTCTCAGAAACATTTCTTATGGATTGTATTCTACATACATCCTCCCATACAAAGTGTTGCATATGTTATAACTTTTCATGTGATGATACTTACCATGCTGGGTAAGACTGAATTGGTAATTCCATTATTGGGATGAAATGAAAAGTTATGGACAATTCTATTGGTCATGTTTTTCCCATAAGATGGATACTTGATGAGTATCATTGGGAATGAGATTTTAAGTCCCTCTTATCTTAAAATCTGATCTGAATTGGTTAAGTTCTTTGAATTGTTTCAAAGGAACGAGTGTGGTCCATTACAGAGATTGTATGGACATTGAAGGCTTTATATGGTTCTTTGGTGCATCTATATGATGACCTGAAGTGTGTCCTTCGGACAACACATGACCATTAAGTAATAATGTCTCAAGCTTGAGCACATTAGCCTCCACACTACTGAATTTACCAAATGTGCTTACAATGATGATTGTTTGTCTTGGTATTCAGAATGATATCCATAAAGGATATGATGAATCTGTGATAGATTCGAAAATTTCAGATCATTAATGACCATCAGTAATGAATTGTCATTTCCAACTGGTTATGGTTGGAGTCAGGAAGTTTTGCACGCTCCTGACTTGTGATTAACTGCATGTACTGCATGTACAAGTTCCCCTATGGTTTTTAGTACGTGGGAATCCATGAAAGATTTCCCATGCGTACATTGGGTATGTTCCCAATCTCACCACCGCAGCGTACATATATGGGCACACAGAAAACTGGGGATCTATGTGAGAATTCATTCTCCGTCGATCATTAAGTTTTAGAATCTCTTCATGAGAATCTATTTACGGCCCGTACGCTTGCTTGAATCATGAGCTTTTCCAGGCATTAGGGGGAGATTTCAAGTACCAAAAAGAATGCCAGGAAATTATAATGAATGCAGTAAGCATTCAGGCTCAGGATCACGTACTAAAACTGAACCTTTGGGTTCGAATGATTTGCAAGAAGTTGCAAATTGACTGCCATGTGCATTTACTATGAGGTGTCACTCAAATTAATCCTATGTGGAAGTGCCAGAAAGAGTGGTTAAATAGAACACCACTAAACTCCCTATTGCAACGTTGTTGTAAATAAGAGGGGGAGAAGTATGGTCACAAATTGGGATTAAGATGCTTGCAAGCAGCTGAAGGCTAGACCTTCTGAGATAGTAAATGCAGACCATCTATTCGTTGGTAACCAACCTAGTGTTGGTGGACACCTAAAGGATATTGATTATCCTGTGAATGGAAGACATTCACAACCTAGCTCAGTGCGCACTGATGAGGCTAGGTTATCGGAAGCCCTTGATTCTCGTTTTGGGATTTCACGAGGAATCATAAGGGTACATAAAAAATGACTTTATGTCAACTGGAGAATTGTGTTATTTAAAAGCTACAAGTGTCGACACATACATCTCAGCAATTGTATATGCGCTCCAAGTGATCCAAAAGACTATGGCCATAGCAGAGCACGAGTATGCTCAAACTGGATCTTGTTGAGTGATACAATGTTGCAGAGATAGCCTTGCTCACCGGAAAGAAGTGTTAACTTATTTTCACTTCAAGGTATCTTACTGTGGATACAAGTTTGTTTTCATGGACTTGGAAACAATGAGGTGGTGAGAAAGCATGGCTAGTAGCAACTGGGTTTATACGCAAACCCAAGCATTATTTTAATGCTATAAATTCTCCTCTACTGTGAGTAGTTAAATTCCGATACAATAATATGGGCAGTAAATCATCTATCTGTGCAGTTGATAGATGTAGTGACAACATATGCATATGTGGTCACTGGATTATGGTATTTATGGAGTCTTGAAGGATTCCAAATACATAATCACCAATCACAAATTTGCAATGCTTGGAAAGTCTTTGTGACTTAGAGCATCCTGGTCAAATATGGTACATTCGACCTAGTGAATCCTTCCTTCTGAAAGGATACACAAAGAATGGTATGTTCAGTGTAAATATGTGCAGCATATTTTAAACATACATTACTTATCGACGGAGTTCGAGATAGAGGATATGAATTGAAAGAGATTTTCAATTCAAAGTAAACTATCTTGAGTATCTTGGATACAAAATTGTCTATATCCAACATATATTGAAGAAATTCAATATGAGAGAATCATTGTTATTTGATTCTTTCCGATCATGAGATGTGCTATTGTATCTTGCAAGAGCATCCGGCCGGATATTGCTTTGCAATGATTTGCTAGCTAACAGCACATGAGATCGAGTTATGATCTCCAGGTGTACTCATGCTCTCCTTATGTTTGGATATACTGATCTTGGATATCTATAGAAGATCCCCAGGTACAAGATCAATGACATACTTCTGGTAAGTTGGACCTACTGTTTGATAAATGTTGATCAACAGAGATTAATGGTCACTTACACTAATCATTCTATAGTACACTTCGTGGGATTGTACAGAATGATATACTACATAC
>CBFGUY010000341.1:0-3394 GCA_965651895.1 uncultured Algoriphagus sp.
CGATACGAAATTTCATCTTCATTCCGTCAAGAGTTATGATCCAAGTTACTGATCTCAAAAAACAATATAAAGAAGCCGTTGTCCTAGATGTTGCCAATCTAACCATTCCCAAATCTGAGTGCTTTGGATTGGTAGGGAATAATGGCGCCGGGAAAACAACTTTATTTAGAATTATGCTTGATCTTGTTCGGGCTTCACAAGGTAAGGTGGAAATAGACTCTCGGGATGTGAGTAAATCCGAAGAGTGGAAGAAAAGCACAGGGGCGTACTTAGACGAGCACATGCTCCTGTCTTACCTAACTGCAGATGAATATTTCCAGACGCTTCGCAAAATCTATGGCCTATCGGAGGCTGATTTGCACCTTCACCTGAGTAAGTTTACAGAGCTGTTCAATGATGAGATCGTGGGGAAAAAGAAATATATCCGTGATCTATCGAAAGGTAATTTGAAGAAAGTGGGGATCGCGGCTGCTTTGATGGGAAATCCTGAAGTAGTTTTTCTGGATGAGCCATTCGAGAACTTGGATCCCAGTTCTCAGATCCGATTGAAGAAGCTGATCCTTCAGGAAAAGGAGAATTCTCAGGTTACCTTTTTGATATCAAGCCACGATTTGAACCATGTGACGGAAATCTGTGATCGAATTGTCTTGCTTGAAAAGGGTAAAATCATCAATGACCTGAAAGATAAATCCGCCATGTTGGCTGAACTGGATGCTTATTTTACAGGCTGATTCGCTGACAACATGTTCATTTTTTGAAATAAAATGAACATGATATAGAATAACCGACGTTTTCTGGACAGGTTTTGTATACGTGTCCATAATTTGGTAAAATCTGAACATATAGTCGAAATATGTTCAGCAAATGGACATATAATCGATATGTGTCCATTTTTATGAAAAATATGAACATGTTTGTTTTTTCATGTTCATATAATTGGTAAATTTGGACACGATAAAGAACGTGTTCTATGCCTTACGATCGAAATATTCCCTTTAATGACTTGCCTTTACTTCCTTTATCCAAGGAAGTGGAAGAAGATATTACGATTCTAAAAAAACTGGTTACTGCATCGAGAGCACTGGCTTCTGTGAATGCAAGCGTACTTCGCTTGCCAAATCCAACGATGCTGGTAAATACCATCGCCCTTCAGGAGGCCAAGAGTTCTACTGCTATTGAGAATATTTTCACGACAGAAGATGAGCTGTATAAAGCGGTTTCAGACTTGATCCAAGAGGAAAGAGCGGATTCGGCGACGAAGGAAGTACTGCGGTATAGAGAAGCACTCTGGGAAGGATATGCAACCATGAAAGACAAGTCTAGCATTAATCAAGATGTGATCTTGGGAGTATTCAGAGAAGTGAAAAACACAAATGCAGGTTTTAGATCTCCTGCGACACAGACGATTATCAAGCGGGGGAATAGTGAGTTTCGGTCGGGTGAGACAGTTTACACTCCACCGAGAGGAGAGAGGTTGCTCCAGGAATTGATGGATAATTGGGCGGAATATCTCGGGAATGACGATGATTTTCCGACTGATCCGCTGCTGAAAATGTGCATTTCCCACTATCAATTTGAAGCGATTCACCCATTTGCGGATGGAAATGGCCGAACGGGCAGAATATTGAATCAGCTCTATTTGGTCAATAAAAAACTACTTGATCTTCCCGTGCTGTATCTGTCAAAATATATCATCGTCCATAAAGAAGACTATTATTATCATCTGGGTGGAGTCACACAGCGAGGTGACTGGAAGACTTGGATCTTGTTTATGCTGGAAGCGGTGGAGAAAACCTCCATCCTAACTGAGGATTTAATCCGTCAAATCATTGTTCAGATGGAAGCTACGCTAGAGCATGGGAAGTCAAAAATCAAATGGTATTCGAAAGAGGTGAATGAACTGATTTTTTCCCAGCCGTATCTGAAATCCAAATCCCTGGGGGAATTGATGGGAGTGAGCTCAAGAACAACGTTGACAAAGTATTTCTCAGAACTGGCAGAGGCGAAAATCCTTTTCCCCAAAAAAGATGGGAAAGAAGTGTATTATGTGAATGAAGAGCTGGTAAGAATATTAGGAGATTAAAAAAGTCCCTCCAAACGTTCGGAGGGACTTTCCACATTACTATCCATACCACTGAATGGATAGCAGTTCAACCTTTAATCAACCAATTTATTTCCAACCACCGCCAAGGGCTTGGTATATATTTACCTTGGCATTCATTTGTTTCATCCTGGTCTCGATCAATTCAAATTTGGATTCCAGCGCATCTCTTTGTGTCAAAAGTACTTCCATGTAATCTGCTCTTGCAGACTTGAATAGTTCGTTGGAAATGTCCACTGAAGAAGTTAGCGCCTGAACTTCCTTCGACTTCAGCTCATACGTGTGATCCAGGTTCTGAATATTGGAGAGTTGATTGGCTACTTCTATGTAGGCATTCAAGATGGTTCTTTCATAGTCATAAATTGCCTGAATTTGCTTGGCATTTGCTGTCAGATATTTTGCTTTAATTGCATTTCTATTGATCAGTGGAGCTACGAGTTCACCTGCAGCAGAATAAATCAGGGACTGGGGAGAGGTGAATATATAGCTAGGATTGAAGGCATTAAAACCTAGCCCTGCCGTGATAGCCAGCGAAGGATAGAAGTCAGCTTTTGCCACTGAGATGTCAATTTTAGAAGCTGCCAATTCGAGTTCAGCCTGCCTGATATCAGGGCGGTTTGCCAATAGTTGGGAAGGAATTCCGGTCTGGATTGTTTCCGGAATCAAATCTCCAAATGCTGCTGAATTTCTCTCCACCCGCTGCGGAAATCTACCTACCAGAAAGTTGATTCGATTCTCGACCTCTATGATATCTTGTTGAATGCCATATTGCAGGCTTTGGGTATTGAGTACCTGTGCCTGAAATCTACGCACCGCCAGTTCTGTCACCCGGGCTGCATCTTTCTGATATTTTACAATCTCCAAGGCATTGTTTTGAATCTCAATATTTTGCTTTACAATAGCCAGCTCATTGTCCAGTGCCAGCAATTCGTAATAAGAGTTGGCGATCTCCGAGACCAGATTTGTAACCATAAAGTTTTTACCTTCCACACTGGCCAAGTATCTGGTCATTGCAGCCTTTTTGGCATTTCTGAGTTTGTGCCAAATATCTACTTCCCAAGTAGCATATGCGCCTAGCATGTAGTCTTGAAGTGGATCAGGCATTTCTTTGCCGGGCTTGATTTCCGTGTTGGCATCATTTGCGCCTTGGCTGGTATACCTGCCTACTTTATCTACTCCGGCTGCTGCACCGATGTTTACCGATGGAAGAATCTCTCCTTTTCTGACCCTAACTTCGTTTTGGGCGATCTGAATTTCCTGTAAGGTGATATTCAGCTCCTGATTGTTGCTCAG
>CBFGUY010000342.1:0-3391 GCA_965651895.1 uncultured Algoriphagus sp.
TCCACTTGGTAGAAGGTATCAATGAGTAAATCCAAAGAAGGGACATCACTAAACCTATGATTCCTAAAACACCAAAAAACACTACATCAAATCCTACAAACAGCTTTCTCTTCTTAAATCCTATAAATGTGATGGCAGTGAAAAGCAATGCGACCACCCAGAAAATCCAATAAGGATTCACCGCCCCGAAGGCCCCTTCAGGCTTTTCAAAATTTAAAATCACCCGTTCTTCGGCTACCAAAGGCCGGGTGGGGCCATCCCCCTGTATCTCTGCCCTCCCAAAAGCCTGCTCCATATATTTTGGCAGAAACTGCTCCTCATGAGGCGTAGCATCTCTATCAAGCCGGGAACCCAAGGCCAGATCTATTCCCAAGTCCGACCATGTCATATAATAGACCATCTCATCGATCAACTCCCGGAAAGTCTTTTCCACTGCCTCTTGCTCCTCATCGTGCCAGACTAGCTGATCTCCCAACACCGTACTGATCGCATCCCGTATCCGTGTAGCACAGTTATCATAGAAAAAGTCATAACGATACGCCCTGTTTTCAGGCAAATAATTTGTCTCCAAAAATTGGATCAACTCCTCCTTTTGGCTCTCATTAAGATCCAATACCTGCTCCCGCACACTTCGGTGAAAGTAATTATACTCTGCGATAAAGCGATCAAACGTAGAAACAGAGAGGTAATAGTCCAATCTGCCTCCGGCAAAGTTGAGAACAAAATTGGGCGCACCAAAGTCAAACGTACCGTAATTATATACCATATCCCAGCCAGATTGCAGATCCAAAACTCTGATCCCACTATGTCCAAAAGAACTATAAATTTCCTCTCCGGGATCACAAGTTAGTAAGCTGATTCGATAAGCCTGAGCCTGAACACCGTGTAAACCACTGATAGCCAGTAAAAAAATCAAACTAATTATTGTTTTCTTTAGTCGCATTTTACTATATTAATAGTCTCTTTTTTTACCATACTTTTTTCCAATGGAAATATGGGGCAAAATATTCGCCCGAGAGGCATTTTTTCCAGGCCGAATATACAGCATATTCCCGGCAGTTGTTTTTTGGTGCCTATGGTTAAACCACTCCTTTTGTCAAGAAATCGGAGCTTACCGTACCATAGCTTCTGGCAGTTTCGATAATATTGCGATCTGGGAAGTCTTTGATGGAGTACTCTGGGGAGCAGCGACTGCTAAGCCAAGTCTGCTCAATGATATCTACATAGATCAAACCCGTAAAGTAACATTGACAGGGAATGAAGCTATTAAGAGTTTATTTATCAATGCTGAAACTGGTGCAGGTGAAAAATTAAATCTAAATGGTTTTAACCTTGATGTTTATGGATCCCTCAGGGCTTTCTCTGGTGCTGCTCCAGGAGTGCCTTCAGGCACCAATGCAAGCTTAGACTGGATAGGAAATTCCATATTAAGCACAATTACATTTAAGGGAGAAAGTAGAGTTATTATTCCAGATGGAGCCTGGTCAGCACAATCAACCAATAGCCGTTACTCTGTTATTTTTGATCCTGGACAAGGAGTTGAACTAATTACTCAAAGAGCCTTTAAAGCCCTTAAATTCACGCTCAGATCAGGAATAGTTAATCAAAAAATAAATACTACCTCTATGCCAAATTCCTGCGCCACATTTTCTTTTAACACCAATAATTCATTTGGACTTAATGAATATGGTGAATTTGTAATAGAAGATGGAGCAACATTAGTCACTGAATGTAGTAGTGATATTCTTTTTCGAAGTGGAACAGCCTCTACCCCCAGACCAGCTGCTCTTTTCGATCTCCAAGCGGGTGGTGAGCTAATTCTTGAAGGTGCCTCGCCCCAAATTGAAGCAGCAAACCTTCAACTAGATGGAAAAGTCAGTTTTAGAAAGAACTCGGGCATCCAGAATTTTCTTACTAAAGCTTATCCCGGGTCTGAAGTACCCTTAACTTTTCACGATCTGGAAATCCAAGGAACTCAGAATGTGAGCCTGCCAGCGGTTTTATCTGTTTCGGGAAGTATTTCCCAGACTGGATCCGGTCAATTCCAGTCACAGAACACACATCTTACCCTCCTAGGACATGAGGATCAACTAATCTCGGGGTTTAGCCTGAACACGCAGGATCTTACAGTGGCCAAATCTGGCGGAGAGGTGCTGTTGGCACAAAACCTAAACGTCCAGAGGAACCTCACCATGCTAGATGGAAAACTGAATTTCCAGGACAACACCTTGACTATAAACACCTCAAACGCCGGCACGCTAAACTATCTAGGGGGATCCTGGGAGAACCTTACTTCCTTTACTTATGAAAATACCCCAATTACATTTAATGCTTCCAACGCCACTTTCCCATTTGGTGACCGATACCATGGAGGCATCCGAAAAGTACAACTGCTTGGTTCACATGCCGGAGGAGATCTCACCATAGATTACACAGAATACTATGGAGCAGATTACTCTCCTAATTTTGATGACTTGGATGGCACCCCTATTCTATACCGGCTTTATAGCTACTTCACCTTCTCAGGGCTAAATCCTAGTTCCAGCCCGCTGGAAATGCGGATTTCCGCAGATAAACTTATCGTCGATGAACCAGAGGATTTAAGGTTAGTCGGCACAGGATATGCTGCGCCGGGTTTGCATGTGGAAAGCTCAGACGAAATTAACCTGTGGGCAATCAGAAGTATGGCTTTTGATGATCTACCGGGAAAGAATTTTACAGTTGGCAGCTTTAGGCCCCTCAGTATTTTGCCACTTACCTGGCTGTCTATTTCTGCAACAAGCCATAATAACCTCAAACAAATCTCCTGGTCATTGGCTTCAGAAAAAGACATCGAAAATTTTGAAATCCATCGTTCCGAAGACACGACAAAAACATGGGATAAAATAGGCAAAACCGTGAGTCAAGGTGCATCAGGAGTCCCTACCAATTATACCTTTATTGACGAAAACCATCTAAACACCAAATCGGTCTATTATCGGATAAAAGCTCTTGATTACACGGGAAAATGGTCATGGAGTAAAGCTGTGAGGCTGGCAGGAGAAACTATACCCCATACCCCCAACCCTACCATATTTCCCAATCCACATAGTTTCGGGAAAGTGCAGCTTCAGATTTCTAATGATTTCAACATTGAAAATGCACAGATCAGTATCTATACTATTCATGGAGTTTTGATTTCATCTTTTGGCTATACTGAATCAATTTTCTCGGAAAAGCTAGAATCCCTTGCGCCAGGAATCCATATTGTCAGCATTTCCAATTCTGAAGGATCAGCTCAAAGCAGATGGATTAAGTACTAGCTGCCAATTTTCAAGAATTATGTAAGGGAAAAACCTCTTTACCCCATTTTTTTTATATTGCCGGCTAAACCCGATCTCTACCTATGACC
>CBFGUY010000343.1:0-3384 GCA_965651895.1 uncultured Algoriphagus sp.
TGGGAAAAACCTGTGGGCTTGGCTTCCCCGGCTTTCCACTTGCGGCATATAGCCGGGGTTCTGGATCGTATGGCTACTTATGCTAAAGCAGAGGCACTGAACGAAGATCAATTTACCTACCTGAAAAGTGAAGGTGTACCAAAGTCAGAACTTACTACAGAGGCGTTGTTGAAGAATTTGGATCAATACATTACTAGGTTTTTGGAATTGCTGTCACTTACTGATCCTGATACCTTAGCTGATTATAGAGGAGTGGGCAGAGCACAACTCCCATCCACTGTGGGAGGGTTATTGTTTCATGCCGCAGAGCATATGCAGCGTCATTTCGGTCAGCTACTGGTTACTGTGAAGGTCTTGCAGGTAAAATCTGCTTCTGGATAAGGGGTGAAAAAACACATAATGTACATACGGAAAAAGACCCTTATTTTCATAAGAGCCTTTTGGTTATATGGTACTGATACTATTTTTCACTCGGCATTTTCTTGTAGAGCTTTGATGTTGTTATCAGCATAGAATTTATCACGATAAGCCTGGAACTCTTCCTCCAGAGAAGTGACCAATCCCAAGTTGCTATCGACATTCTGCCACATATCCGGTAACTTTTTTTCCAAAAGTCCTACTCCCAAGTTAATATTATCAGCCTCTATTTTGGATATTTTTTTCAACACTGATGTCTGGCTGTTTTTCAGATCTTCAAACTCCCTCAGGATTTTATCCATCATTTCTAATTTCTCTAATTTATCCATGGTTTGGTTTTTTTTGGTTAATAGTAGTTTACTCACGATTTATTGTACGGATATGTAAGACTTCTAAATGTTTTTTTATTATCCGCAATAAGTTAGGTAGCAATACCTTCTTTGGGTTAACGGCTGGAAACCCTATCGAGTTATTAAATTCACTTTTTATAAGAAAGTCATAAATTATTTTTATGGTGTTTCCTTTAACCTAGGAAACCCATACTTTGTAAATCCTTTTGTTTAAAAAAAGTAAACCTATTCATATTCATCAAATGCGAACAATTTCTTTACTCGTAGTTTTATTTTGTGCTATCCTGAGTATTTTGTCCAGCTGTACACCTGAAAAATCCCCTTTTGATGTATCTCCGGCAGATGCTATGGATCCAGCTCGACTGGAGCAGCCCTACCCTGCTATCCCTATTCCTGAAGATGCGGATATGGAGTCTCCGGTTTGGAAAGGAATAGACCTCAGTCCTGCTCCTCCTGTTGTTCCGGTATCAGCCAATGAGCAACTGAAATCTTTTATTTTACAACCTGGATATAAACTGGAGCCAATACTGTCCGAGCCTCAGATCAGGGAACCTGCGGCCATTCAGTTTGACGGAAATGGACGCATGTATGTGCTCGAACTGAGAACTTATATGCAGGACATAGATGCCAATGGAGAACTCTTGCCTACTTCGAGAATTTCCAGATGGGAAGACACAGATAATGACGGGGTGTATGACAGCAGCGTAATTTTTCTGGACAGTCTGGTTTTCCCGCGTTTTGTGGTTCCTTTTGGAAAAAACACGATTCTATCCATGGAATCCAATGAGGATAATGTGTATAAATACACCGATACTGATGGTGATGGAAAGGCAGATAAGAAAGAGCTTTTTGCTTCTGGACTAGGAAGATCTGGCAATGTGGAACATCAAACCAGTTTCCTTACCTGGACCTTGGATAATTGGATGTACAGTACATATAACTCCAGGAGAATCCGCTGGACACCCGATGGGGTCATTCAAGAGCCCGCCGGAAATCCCTGGGGTCAATGGGGAGTTACGCAGGATAATTATGGGCAGACTTGGTTTCAGGATGGTGCCGGAGGAGTGCCTCAGAGCTTCCAGTTTCCACTGGTTTATGGCAACTTCTCTGTAAAAGGTCAGTACAAAGACGGCTTTAGAGAGCCTTTTAGTCTCGTAAAATTGGCTGATTTCCAGCCTGGAATGAGGGAAACCAAACCTGATGGTTCTCTAAATAATGTAACCGGTTCAGCTGGTAATGATGTTTTCCGAGGGGATAGATTGCCCAAAGAAATCCAAAATCAATACTTCTACGGCGAACCAGTAGGTCGTATTGTCCGCCAGGTGAATTCAGAGAAAATTGAAGGGTTGACTTATATTCAAAATACTTACAGAGAGGCGCAATCTGAATTTATCCAATCCACTGACCCGCTTTTCCGGCCAGTGGATATGGCCACTGCCCCAGACGGCACCATGTATATTGTGGATATGTACCGGGGAATAATCCAGCAGGGAAACTGGACTCAGGAGGGCAGCTACCTACGGGCTAAAATCCAGCAATACCAGATGGATGATATTGTAGGGAATGGAAGGATCTGGCGAGTGACTTACGATGGCTTAGAAAGAAACCTTGAAAAGCCAAGGATGTATGATGAGAGTTCTGCTGAGCTTGTCCGGCATCTCAGTCATCCAAATGGCTGGTGGAGGGATCAAGCACAGCAATTGATTATTCTGAATCAGGACAAATCTGTAGTAAAGGATTTGGAAAATCTCATAAGTAGCTCTGACAATGAACTTACCCGTATCCACGCTCTCTGGACGCTTGAAGGATTAAATTCTTTGAAATTGGAGGTAGTAAGACAGCTAATGAAAGATAGCAGCCCCCAGATGCGAATTCAGGCGCTAAGGGCAAGTGAAAGCCTTTACAAATACGGAGAAAAGAGCTTGGCAGGAGATTATACCTTTATGATCAAGGATCCTACCATCGATGTTGCAATACAAGCATTGCTTAGTGCATATATCCTCAATATTGACAATGTGGAGGATTTGATCAAAGTTACATTACAGGAAAATCAAACAAGTGGAATGCAACTTGTGGGCAGTCAGCTACAGGAGCGAATGGAAAAGGAAAAAGTATTGGCAGCAACCAAGTTCACGCCAAAGGAACAAGCCTTGTTCACTAAAGGACGGAGTATTTTCGACAGCTATTGCTCCACTTGTCATGGGCCGAAAGGTCTGGGATCTCCAGCTGGAGACGGACAGCTTATTGCTCCTGCTTTCTCAGGCTCACCAAGGGTAATGGGACATCCTGAATATTCTGTAAAAACACTTCTTCATGGGCTCACCGGAGCACTGGATGGCAAGGAATATGAAGGATTAATGATTGCCATGGACTCCAATGACGACGAATGGATTGCTTCAGTGATTTCATATATACGAAATGACTTTGGCAACTCAGGAAGTTTTGTCAGCCCAGCGTATGTAGCTGAACTAAGAAATGAAACATCTGGGAGATCGGGAACTTATGAATTTGACGAGTTGATCAGCGAAATCCCGAAATCTCTTACTTATCAGGACAACTGGAAGGTAACTGCAAGCAGCACAGCTTTACAGGGTGTGGGATCTACCAAAGATCCTGC
>CBFGUY010000344.1:0-3372 GCA_965651895.1 uncultured Algoriphagus sp.
TCAAGTGCCTCGTCAAAGTCCTTGATATTGTGAAGCTTGACCAAGTCATACATTTCCTGGCGGCTGTAGTCGAAGTGTTCGCAGATAGTCTCTTTTACTTCTTGGCCCATTGACTTCAAAGTAGCAGTGACTAAGTCCGTAACCATCGGCTTGCATCCTCCGCAGGAGCTGGAAGCTTTAGTATGCTTTACCACCTCGGAAAAAGAGCAGCAGGTGCCACTGCTGATCGATTCGCAGATGGTGCCTTTGCTTACAGCCTCGCAGGAACAGATTTGGGCAGTTTCCGGTAGATCGAGAACACTTCCTAAAGCACTTTTTCCTTCTCCCCGCGATCCCAGGATCAGATCCTCCGGGTTTTCCGGAAGTTTCATTGCGTTGATGTAGAGCTGAAAAAGGGTGTTGTAGTCTGAGGAATCCCCTACCATGATTCCGCCTAGAAGCTTGGAGCCATCTTTGGCGATGTTGATTCTTTTATACACTCCACGCTGCTTGTTTTCATAGACTATAGCAGTGACTTCCTCGTTTTCAATAAAGGGATCGCCAAAGGAGGCTACTTCGGTGCCTACCAATTTCAGTTGGGTGGACATGTCTATAGATGGGCTCATGAGTTTTTCCCCACCGGTAATCTGGTCAACAGCTACTCCTGCCATCTCATACCCGGGAGCGACCAGTCCGTAGATCCCATTGTTATATAGTGCAACTTCTCCGATTGCGTAAATGGACGGATCAGAGGTCTCCATCTTATTATTCACAAAGACTCCCCCTCTTTCTCCGGTTTGGAGTCCGCTTTTTACGGCGAGTTCATCCCTAGGGCGGATGCCTGCGGAGATAATCAACATGTCAGTTTGAAGCGCTGTTTCGTCTGTAAACTCTATGTTCTCAATCCCCTCGTCTCCTTGGATTTCTTTGGAATTTTTTCCTAAATGGACTTTTATTCCTAAGCTTTCTATTTTGTTTTGAAGCATGTCACTTGCCGCCTTGTCCAGCTGGCGTGGCATGAGCCGCGGTGCGAATTCTATGACGTCAGTTTGCATCCCCAGTTCCTTGGCTGCATTTGCGGCTTCCAGTCCAAGTAGTCCTCCTCCTAAAACAGAGGCTTTGAACTTTCCTTCTTGCTTAAGTTTCTGTGCATAAGCCTGGATGGCATCCAGATCCTCGATGGTTCTGTAAATAAACACGCCCGGCTTATCCACTCCCTTAATAGTAGGTACAAAACATGAGGAGCCTGTAGCCAAAATCAGGTAGTCGTATTCAAAATAGTCATGCTTATGGGTGAAAACCCGTTTTGCTTCGGGCTCTATCGCTGTGATCATTTCTCCCGTACGGAGAGTGATGTTGTTTTCCTCGTACCAGTCCCTTGGGGCTAATAGTAGTTTGTCTGCAGAATCCAGGGAAAAATATTCACTCAGATGAACCCGGTCGTAAGCAGGCCGGGATTCCTCTCCGAAAACTGTAATCTCAAATTGATCGCGAAGAGGATGGGCTGCAAGTTTTTCACAAAACTTATACCCCACCATACCATTTCCTATGACAATAACTTTTTTCATGGCTACGTAATTTAGAACTCAAATATAAGTATAAATACGTAATTACAAACATTAATCTAAATAAATACTTATCCTAAATAAGTATGATTAGTAAGTTGGAAATTGAAAAAGCCTGTTAATGAATTTAAAAGGGGCTTAGGCTGGATCAAGTATCTAGATACTAGTTTTGGGGATTACGTGAATTTTGTTTCTACGTAAGTGGTCTATTTTGTACGGAAATTTTATTTGGTCCAAGTCACCTGGCCTGCCCTATCAAGATATTGATTAAGTTGAGCTTTCCCCAATGAAGTGGAAGAGTATAGCAAATCCAGCTTCTGGAGAAGCAGGATAACACAGATTGCCTGCCCTCCGGGAGGCGGGCTTCGTTTCTACCGATGACGAAGTAAATTTATAAACTGTGTCCTCCGTGCACACCTCTGCGCCCATTGCGGTTTAAGAAAAAAATCTTCAAACAAAAAAAGCATCCCAAACGGAATGCTTTCAAGGTATATTTTCAACGGGTGAATTAACCTACTCTTTCGAATTCTGAGAAGTAGAAGGCTCCTTCTATAGCTGCGTTTTCGTCTGAGTCCGAACCATGAACAGCATTAGCTTCTATAGATTTGGCAAAAATCTTACGGATAGTTCCTTCAGCTGCATCAGCTGGATTGGTAGCGCCGATCAGTTTTCTGAAGTCTT
The DNA here is from genome assembly GCA_965651895.1 of uncultured Algoriphagus sp. Taxonomy (GTDB): domain Bacteria; phylum Bacteroidota; class Bacteroidia; order Cytophagales; family Cyclobacteriaceae; genus Algoriphagus. The sequence goes on from CBFGUY010000344.1 coordinate 2,226, forward strand.
CCACTGCATTGTCCTTTTCCAAAATTGCTGCGATGATAGGGCCAGAAGACATATAAGCGCAAAGATCCGCATAGAAAGGTCTTTCTGCGTGAACTGCATAGAATTTACCTGCCAGTTCAGAAGTCAACTGGGTAGCTTTCATGGCCACGATTTTGAAGCCTGCTTCTTCGATCATTTTTAGGATTGCTCCAGAGTTGCCTGCTTCGAAGGCATCAGGCTTGATCATGGTGAATGTTCTGTTAGTTGCCATGTTGTTTGTTTTTCATTGGTTTATTTCGGGCGCAAAAATAGACTTTTTAGAAGCATTTGCCACATATATTTTTGGATTTGTGGGGTACCTTATTCATTATCAGCGCACTAGTATAATTGGGATTTGTCAAAAATTTCCTGACCTTTGCGAACTACAAGAGCCAAAAAGCAGCTAAATGTATAAAATGGAAGCTTTAGCCTCGTTTAAGAGAGAGATAGCCTCACCCAGAAAAATATTCATCACCACTCATGTCAAACCCGATGCCGATGCATTGGGTTCTTCATTGGGGATGGCAAACTACCTGGTGAAAAAGGGACATGAGGTGACAGTGGTGACTCCTACTGACTATCCTTCTTTCCTGAATTGGATGAAAGGCAATGATGAGGTGCTGGATTTCAGCAATCCACAACACACCGCACTTGCCACCAAGAAACTGGAAGAAGCTGATGTGATATTCTGTATGGACTTCTCAGTCTTAAAACGGGTCAATGAACTAGGCGAAATGATCCGCTCCTCGGATGCATTCGTAGTCAATATAGATCATCATCAGGATCCTGAGGATTTTGCTGATTTCAAGTATTGGAGTACTGCCGCTGCGGCTACCTGTGAGCTGATCTATGAACTGATCGTGGAGCTGGGTGATGAGAAACTCCTGGATAAGGACATCGCCGAATGCCTCTATGCAGGTATAATGACCGATACAGGCGGGTTCAGACATCCGAACACTACAAAAAATGTCCACCTCGTGGTGGCTGAACTGGTAGATCTAGGGGCTGATATTTCCCAAATCGCCAATTGGATCTACGATTCCAATTCTGTAAACAGACTGAAGTTTATTGGCTTTGCCATCAGCCGACGTCTTGTAGTTCATGAGGATTTACATATGGCCTACTTTGC
>CBFGUY010000345.1:0-3362 GCA_965651895.1 uncultured Algoriphagus sp.
GAAGACAGTGGGGTGCTGGGTGACAGTTGTTGGATGACCGATGTTGGGTGTGGGAAGTGGGAAGTGGAATGCTGGATGTCCGGTGCCCGGTGTCCGGTGTGAGCACCGTCTTTGAGAGGACGAAGGACGAAGCAATCTCAGTCGCAGGAGGCAGAAATAAAGTCTGAAAGCTGAAGTCTGAAAGCTAAAAGTCTATGATCCAACCTACTCATGATTCATACCTCCGGCAGGCAGGCTTGGCTCTTGATAATTGATACTAATCACTACGACTGTTGTCCGATGTAGGATGATTGGGTGTTGGAAGTGGGAAGTGGGAAGTTGGGTGACCGAAGACGGAAGACCGGAGACGGAAGACAGTGGGGTGCTGGGTGTTGAAAGTACGAAGTAGGAAGTTGGAAATAGGAAATTTATTTCTATAATCCTGTGTTAACGAGCAATGCCGTAGGCATGATAGATTTTGGAGCCCCGGGTTTTAACCCGGGGATTCAATTTGAATCACAGCCATTGCCCTCGGAGCACACAGTCCTTATGGAAATGAGTATCAAGTCCGAGGGGTGGAAATGACGCAATCGGTGTTGGATGCCTGATTTTGGATGTTGGATGCGTGTTGGATTGTGTAGATAGTAGCAACAAAAGGCCAAGTAAGCACTGTGCCGTTCTTCGTGTCGTCACGGAGACTGGCACTGGATTATCGAACGAAAAGTTACCCTGAAGGGGTAAAACTCTTAATAGCCCCGGGTAAGGGAGCGATACGAAGTGAGCGATCGAAACCCGGGGTAACTAATGATCAATCCAATTGTCCTCGGAGCAGGGGGATTTTTTGGAAAAGAGGGTGCGGTCCGAGGAGTAGCACCAAGGTCCAAACAGGTCTATGGAAAGTATGAGGCACAACCTTCAATTTCACTATTGGAGTGTATCGATAGTGTTGAGGTACTTTCTCTTCTGTTCTTTTGGCTTGGCCCAAAAGAACCAAAAGGCCAAGACGCCAGCAAACTTCAGCCCTCACACCAGCCGCACCCTCGTGCTGCGTCACTCCTCCCCGCCCTGTGAACAGATTCAATGTGCTATCTGACTAATAATCCTGTAGGTAGTAGCAGTTCCAGATGGCGGTTGTGGATATAAGCCACTTGGGAAAGGGTGGTCATGAGACTGGGCTATATAGTCAATCTCCTGATTAGAAATCCTACGACTTGCGCCAACTAGTCACTGGATTATCGAACGAAAAGTTACCCTGAAGGGGTAAAACTCTTAATAGCCCCGGGTAAGGGAGCGATACGAAGTGAGCGGGCGAAACCCGGGGTAACTAATGATCAATCCAATTGTCCTCGGAGCAGGGGGATTTTTTTGGAAAAGAGGGTGTGGTCCGAGGAGTAGCACTAAGTCCAAACGGAGAAATTGAAACTGGCAAACCTAGCTTCAATCTCCCTATTGACCCATATCGATAAAGTTAAGGTAATTCTCTTCGATACTTTTGAAGAGCAAAAGTATCCAAAACTCTTTGCCCGAGGCTATACTTCAAATCGGACAAAAGATCATAATGGGAAAACGATTGTGCACCGATTTGATTTTTGACACTTGTCTTTGCCTAAAAATCGGCGGATCTCCCTCGCCCACTCGGGAGCTAGCCGATTTTCTTGACGGCCAAGACTGCATCTCAAAAACCGTATAGCCTCCATGGCAGCTCCTCACACCTAACAAAGGTGCTAAAAATGGACTGTCCGGTGTAGGGTGACCGATGTCGGGTGTGGGAAGTTGGGGAGTGGGAAGTCGGGTGAAAGTCTGAAAGCTGAAGTCTGAAAGCTAAAAGTCTATGATCCAACCTACTCATGATTCATACCTCCGGCAGGCAGGCTTGGCTCTTGATACTTGATACTAATCACTAATTCCTGCGACTGTTGTCCGGTCTAGTCACAGACATACACACCGTTTCACGCATTTTCTACATTCAGACGGGTATTTGTCATACTAATAAAGAAAACCAAAGAGCCAAAGGGGTATTTTAGATCCAAAACCGGTTTCAATATCATCGGCAGCAATAAACCCGCTATCCAATCCTGCTTTAGACAACGATTTCCCAGCTCCCCCAACTTCTATATTCCAGCTCTTATTGATCAGGAAATCTCCTTTTGGAGGTAATACAACTTCATGATTATAGCCCACCTGATTTAAAAAGAAGGTTTCTCTTAGATTACCTATATCTACATTTTTTCCTAGCGCAAAAGCCAGATTAGTATTTTCCAGATATAACTTGGAAGGTTTTTGTAACAATGAAATACCTTCAGTGGACTGGTAGAGATTCTTGGTTAATTTACTTTGGTCTAAATAATGAAAGTAGGTTAAAAGGGTAGTTCTGTTTATCCCGATTTTCTGTCCAAGCTTAGTGACATTGGGCATAAAGGGAACAGAATCAGCAATAATTGCCAGTAATTGTTTGATTTTAGGAACATAAGCAACATCAAATTTTCTAAGCTGGGGCAGTTCAACCTCCAGCACCAAATTTACCACCGCAGTAAGTTGCTGCTCATATAGCTCTCCAAACTCCCGTGAAAAAGGATAATAACCCTTTTTCAAATAATCCTTGAAGTATTGAAAAGGGCGAAAACCCATCAGGAGTTCATTGCTTAGCTCCACATGTCGGGCTAAAATATCCTCCATTTTCAGTATTGGAAGCTTTAAGTCAGTTTCCAAGTTTATATATTCCCTAAAAGAGAGTCCGCTAAGCTGATATATCAATGCCCTTCTACTCAAATCTGCTGCGGAATTCAGTATTTCCAATAAGGAGGATCCCGTGAAAACAACTTTCAGCTCGGGATAAAAATCATAGATATTCTTCAATTGCCTGGACCAGTCAGGATATTTATGAACTTCATCCAGAACCAAAATCTTCCCTCCCACTTTGGTAAATTGATCCGCAAGATCCAAAAGGCTATTGGAAGAAAACCAAAAATGGTCCAATGACACAAAAAGCACTGTACTATCAGCTTCTCCAAACTGCTTTTTCAGATATTGGAGCAGCATGGTGGTTTTGCCCACTCCTCTCGCTCCGGTAATGCCTATCAGTCTATTTTCCCAACGGATAGATGTAAGTAAACTTCTCTGAAAATCCAGTGAAGTATTTCTTAAAAGTTTTTGATGTAAACTAAATAACTCTTGCATACCTACATAATTGTATATTACAATAAACAAAAATACAAAAATTTTGTTTATTGCAATGTACATTATTTAAATCAGTATTCTGTCTATATCTATGTTAGGTAGGTGGGGTGTTGGGTGACCGAAGACCGGAGACGGAAGTAGGAAGTGGGAAGTGGGAAGTGGGAAGTTTTATTTCTAAAATCCTGTGTAAACGAGCAATGCCGTAG
>CBFGUY010000346.1:0-3353 GCA_965651895.1 uncultured Algoriphagus sp.
AACATCGTCTAATCTATTCAGTTAACGGTCAAACAATAACTGTAACTCTAATATCTGCTTATGGTCATTATACAGAATAGTCTTTTTTAGTATTGTTTGAGAAACTATTGCCGATAACTATTTTTCAAATCCCCAAACCCTTCTTTATTTCTTCCAATGCAACTATTGCTGCTTTTTCTTTGGAATAATCGAGTACTAAAAATTTTTTATTATTTACGAGTAGAACGACTTTGTACAGCGTGATTTGGCCATTGAGTGTAGGGGTAACTCCATTAGGAATATATGAAGTTCGGAAGCTGTGGTGAATCAATTCCACATGCCCGACTTGCGGTAGTGCTTCCCATTCACCAAAACTAAACCACAGGATCTTTTTATATTCTCTGAATTGATGGTTTTGAAAATCAATGAGAGTTCCTGACTTGATAGAGGCCAAAATCAACCCAATAACCAATGCTGCCCCAGCTACTAAAGCAACCTTCATAGGATCTGTATATAACTCAACAAAAAATGCTACAAGAATCACCAGCAGGCCGGAAGCAAGGAATATCTGGCCGAGTGTTCGGGGACCTTTAGTCCCATCATTTTGATTCTTATGATGGAAATGTTTCAAGAATTCTGAGTTGTTTATCAGCTCAATAACGTAAACTATCCCTTATTTACATAATATTTCCGCCCTTAGGGTTATCGCTCGATCCACTAGTGTACGATCTACCCAGCTTCCGCTGTAGGCAATATCCCAATCTTTTACTCATAGTCGGGAATGTTTTGACCTAGGATAATATCCCTGTGAACCGTAAGCATACCATGGGCCTGTGTTGGTTTCATAATCCCCGATCCGCCCCTATTGACCATATTTTCTCTCATTTCCTTGGTCAAAAGCGGATCATCCTCAAACACAAAATCGTCAAGATAATACGCAGTTTTTCCAGGTTCTTTAATGGTGATATGGATATGTTCAGGCTCATCTCTGCTTGGATATGCCGCTGGCCTAAACGTGAAAAAAGTATACTTCCCATCCTTGTCCGTTTTTGTCCAGCCTCTAATAATACCATGACGCTTTGCCCAGCCTTTTTCATTTCCGTAGGTTTGATATTCTCCTTTCCTGCTGGTGTGATAGATATAGAGAATCACATTTGCGGCAGGAGTTTCTCCGTCTTTTTGAAATACGCTACCGCTGATCTTTAATTTCGGCATATTTTCGGAAAAAAGAGGAAGGGTATCCACAGGACTGAGCTTCTTTTCGCCAAATTCAAAAATAGCTTCGCATCCTTCACAGCCACCGCCGACGAATCGATCATTTTTAGAAGAATTTGTTTGACTTTGACAGGCATAACTACCTTGCAGGAACACCATTAGCATGGCGATAGTGAGATTTTTCATAGTTTGGTTTTTTCCAAAAGTTTAGAAAAAGTCGCCTCCCTAAAAAATCAAATCGCCCAAGCAGAGGAGAAATTACCTCAACACGATTGATGGGAAGTAAATCTCTGCCTGAAGTTATCTACATAATTCCTGCTCAACCGAAGCTCTTGCTCATTGGATAGCCGGATATCATAGTCACCGTTTAAGCGTGATTTGTACGAAATGACTTTGCTGAGATTAATGATCGTAGATTTGTGAACCCGTACAAATTTCTCCGGTGGTAGCCGTTCCAAAATTGACTTGAGGGTAGTTGTTTGTAAATATTTCTTTTCTGAAGTATGAATGGCAACGTAGGGTACTTCTGCCCGGATATAATAAATGTCTGCGGTTTTGATGACATTTTTACTCCTTCCCGAATCCACAATTATCTGGTTCAGATGGTTGATTTTAGGCGTTTCTTCAGCTTTCAAGCTCTCCTTACGCAACAGCACCAATGCAAGCACCGAATAGATCAATAAGTATTTATATAAATCCTGTGCAATCGTATAATTAAGGTTTGCGAAAAAGCTAAAGGTATGGTCATAGAATAGTGCAGAAACCACATGGACCATCCCCGCAAAAAGCAGGACGTGTAAAAAAGAGGCAAGGAGGATGAAAATAATCCTTTTCACCCATAGCACATGTATTCGAGCCAGAGTGGCATTCTTTGTAAAGGCTCTCTTGAAGATGAGAGACACCGGTAGAATCAGAATCCAGAACATATTAAAAAGAAAGGATTCTGAGGCATAAAAGGAATAAGCATTGTACCGTGAATGCAAATAATCCTGAAAGATCGTCACCAGCAATACCAAAAGCAGAACGACTAGGTATTTTAGTGTCGCTTTTATTCTGAGTTTCTTTTCTTGGAATATCGGACTCATCGATCTGCCTATTTGTTTCGTCTATAATTTACCCAGTTGAATTTTCTGTGACTTGTGCGGACACAGAATCCATTAACCCTTACGCTAGGAACTAACTGAAAGTAAGGAAAACAGCTTCTCATTCACATAGTAATTCCCTGTGCCCAGTTTCTCCTTGCGCAGTACCCCATCTTCTGCCAGTTTATTAAGATAATTTGCGGCAGTGATTCTCGATACTCCCAAATCGCGGACTATAAACTCGATTTTGGTATAGGGATGTTTGAACAAATTATTCAAGAGCTCCTGAGAATAAAACTTGTAGTTATCGCGCAGCAGAACTTTCATTTCCGCCATTAATAATTTCAGATTTTCTATCAATGCTATCGTCTCGCGGGCTGTGCTCTCCACTCCCCGGATCATATAAGTTAGCCAATTTCCCCAATCTCCATGTTCACGGACACCCTGAAGCAATCTGTAATAATCAGTTTTGTTTCGGATAATATGACTACTGAGGTATAGGATAGGGAGTTTTTGCAAGCCGCACAAAATCAGGTACAAAATATTCAAAATCCTCCCCGTCCGTCCATTCCCGTCATAGAATGGATGAATACTTTCAAACTGGAAGTGGATAATAGCCATCTTCACCAAGGGGTCATAGTCACTCAATTCCGGACTGTTGATAAACTGCTCCAAATTGGACATTAACCGCAAAATCTCATCGGCATCTTGGGGAGGCAGATAGACAGTTTCTCCTGTCTGAGTATTTTTCAAAGCTGTGCCCGGGAGCTTGCGAAAGCCTGCATTATTTCCTTCCAGCGTCTCCTGAATCTGCAAAATAATCTGATTGGTCAATAAGCCTTGGGTGTCAACCAACTCAAAGCCCCGTTTCATGGCCGCCACATAATTCTGTACTTCCTTGATCGCAGGAGACATGGATTCAAATTCCAAATCCGACTTGAATAACTCATCGTGGGTGGTGATTATATTCTCCACAGCTGAGCTATCCTTCGCTTCCTGAATAGCCAATGTATTCAGCAAAATCTCATGATTGGGAATGGAATAGACCAATCCCTTCAGCTCCGCCAATGCAGCATG
>CBFGUY010000347.1:0-3301 GCA_965651895.1 uncultured Algoriphagus sp.
GGGGAATCCCAACACGAAACTCTGGACATGAAATACGGAGCTTGGGTAAAGCTACCGAAAGGGAAAGAAAAATACGTTTCCAAACTCATTTTTCACGTTGGTGATTTACTTGATGGCCAAGAAGAATGGGTAGATATACGAATCCTGGGTAACACAACCGGAAAAAAACTTCAGCCGTTCCGAATCTATCCTATGCAGGATTTTGGGGATCTTTCGGAGAAACCTTTAAATATTAAAATATCCCAAAGTGGATGGCAAGAATTGGAATTCCAGCAGCCCGTTCCAATTCCTGATAAAAATAAATATATCCTTGTTTTATTTGATCTGTTAAAGGAATCCGACACGTTCACCATCTCCACCCAAAATTTGCAAGAACATACAATCGATAGGGCATACTACAGCCCGCCAAATACTATCTGGATACAAAAAGAACCTTCAGATAAAAGTCCCGCTATGGTGGTGGAATTGCTTCTGAATGATAAATTGTAAGCCAGCATCATAAATGTTTGCCGGTGCTAAAATTCAACAATCACAAAAAAATAGAACATCGACACGGTTAAAATTGTCATTAAACACCCAAGACGATTAAGCAAAGGAGACTAACTTTAAGTTGTGCTCTCTGCGTCATTCACTGTGTCCATTGCGGTTAAACTAGACTTTCAGAAAAAACAGAGTCCCCGAACGCTCGGAGGCTCCTGCAAGCAAAGAGTGAAGATTATATTTACACCCAAAATTACCAATTTATCTGAATGATGAAAATCATCCAAAAACAGGCTGAAAGAGTTGGTTCTTTTGTGGTCGACCTATTCAATTAAACAACATACTTCAGGTATTGTCGCAAAACTTAAGCGGTGTCCTAGCAATGTCCTCATGTGGTAAGAAGAAATTTCGTGATGGGATTTTTTGCGCTTACCATACCAGGACAGGGGCATGTGGACACTATCTCCTTTCAGATAAATTAATAACTGGTAATTAAACACACAAATTACAGTATATTTGTAACTGTATTTACAAGTTATGGGAAAAAGTAAACCAATAATATTACCCAAGCTTGTGGATTGCCAAATTCCCCAGTAAAAATGACAAAGAAGATATAGGTGCTTGGGAAATGGTGACCTATGAAATGGCGATAAATGCCGGGATTAACATGGTGGAGTCCCAAGCCCGTAAATTTTCCAGTGACCAACACACGTTTTTAACTAAAAGATTTGATAGGACTACTAACGGTGAGCGTATTCATTTCTCTTCTGCCATGTCACAACTTGGATACAATGATGGAGAACATGCTACCGAAGGCGTAAGCTATCTGGATCTTGTGGATTTCATAGGTTCACATGGAGCGCGCGTGAGGTATGACCTTAAGGAGCTTTGGAGAAGAATTGTTTTCAGTATTTGTGTATCAAATACCGATGACCACCTAAGAAACCATGGTTTCTTACTGACGACTGATGGATGGATCCTCTCTCCCGCATATGACATCAATCCGGTAGAAACAGGGCGTGGACTGAAACTCAATATTTCCGAAAATGACAACTCTTTGGATCTGGGACTGGCCATGGAAGTTCACGAGTTCTTTAGATTGAACAAAAGCGAAGCTGAAGACATAATAAACACAGTCAAATCCTCTGTAAAAAACTGGCGTGAGTTGGCAAATCGGCATGGAATCTCAAGAGTTCAACAAGAACTGAAGGCGGTGGCTTTTAGTCAAGCTGAGGATTGAATTAGGCAAAGGGGACTAACTTTAAGTTGTGCTCTCTGTGTCATACACTGTGTCCATTGCGGTTAAACTAGACTTTCAGAAAAAAACAGAGCCCCCGAACGCTCGGAGGCTCCTGCAAGCAAAGAGTGAAGATTATATTTACACCCAAAATTACCAATTTATCTGAATGATGAAAATCATCCATGTCCTATTCACCGTTTATTCCATTGTTTTATTCTTTGTTCTGCTTCTGATCCTGGGGATTTTCATTGTCATCCCGGTAAGCATAAGCCCTGCAGGAGGAAATATCTCCTTTCTGTTTATCCGTATCTGGGCAAGAATCTGGTCTTTCGGGTCAGGAATACGGTATGAATTTCACGGGCGTGAAACTATTGATCGCACACAGCCATACATCTATATTTTCAACCATCGCTCTTTTTTGGATGCTGCTATCATTCCCCTTGCCATACCGCAGCAAGTGCGGGCATTGGGAAAGAAGGAATTGTCCGAGATCCCGTTCTTTGGCTGGGTAGTAGGCAAAGTAGCCATCTGGGTGGATAGAACAGATGCCGCATCCAGAAGAAAAAGTATTGATCGGTTGGTGACTTTCCTCCATCAAGGGATCTCTGCCGTAGTGGCTCCTGAGGGCACTAGGAATGACAGCGATGCCCCCTTACTGCCATTCAAATTGGGGGCTTTCAGGCTGGCTATAGAGACAGGGATTCCTATCGTACCGATTGCCTTTATAGGAGCCAATAAAATCATGAAAAAGGGCTCACTTCTGATCAGTCCAGGTAAGGTCAAAATCTATTATTCCAAACCGATTATGCCCACTAAAGCAGTATCAGTGGAAGATCTTGCAGAAAAATGCCGATCAAGACTGGAGGCTATGATCCTCACCCATGATTAGCAGTATTCTTAGGTTCTTCTTCCACCGCATCTATGGTCAGCTCCTCGAAAAGGATATAAACCGCCAGATAGGTCATCGGTACAGAAACTAACAATCCTACCATCAGAAATAGAAATCCTGCGATATTCAGTGCCAGTAAGGTCAAGCCAAACAGAAAGAATTTCAGCCAGTTGGTATGCACAAGTCGCCTGCTCAGTTCCATCGAAGTCCAGAAATCAAACCCTCCATAAATCACAAATAAGAGGCTAAACATGTATCCAACTGCTAGGTATATTCCTGGAATAATAAATAGGATAAGGCCCAAGATGACAAAAACGGAACTTATAAGATTCGTAGAGACGAGATTCCACCAATACTTAAATGCATCGAAGTAATTCTGAAAATCTACGGACTCCCCTTGGTTTTGGCGGTTTGCCACCAAATAAAACCCACAGACTAATGGAGGCGCCAAAAAAATAGTATATAGAAAAGTAATATCTTTCAGATAAAGCGTGAAACAAACCTGTATAGCAGCTATCATCGCCATAAAACCTATATGGAATAAAGCCTGGGATTTGAACATTTCCCAGGCTTTAGAAAGTATCTCCTCTATATTAAAATCTACTCCCGAATCTATGATCCGTTGAATTTTACTTTGGTTCATTTAGTTTTTCCATTATTATCCCTCATTAGTACTATTCAGCTTAATTTCA
>CBFGUY010000348.1:0-3301 GCA_965651895.1 uncultured Algoriphagus sp.
ACCTAAAAAGGAAATATCAACAGCGCATGCTGACTCACCGTGTTAAAATCCCTCCAAACCCGGTTGAGTTCTGTGTGGGTTTTCGCAGCCTCCAACCCGGCAAAAGGATATAGCTTACTATTAATCTTTCTGCACTTTTGGGTTAGTTTTCGGCTTATTCTGCTGACTTTTTCCAGTCTTGAATCTGATATTACTCCATTCTTTTCCAGTTCATCCCACGAAGCATTGACTTGATGATAAAACTCATGCCGTGCTTCTTTCAATTTCTCCTCCTGCTGACTAAGAAGTTTTCGGAAGTATTTGAGATGCTTTTTATCATATTCTCTGTACTCATGTCTTCTCCAGAAGGATTCCTCAACCAATTCTTTTAAATGAAGAGAAATACCCAAAATATTTGCTGCCAGCGTAACTTCGGCAAATTGCAGAAATGGGTATTGGTAAACGGAGTCAGTCAATAGGGCTTTTTCGGGAAGAATTTCAAAGCAACGGTTTAGTGGTGCTTCTAGATTTTCACAGCTAAAGGCATGGCTACCTGTGGCTATCATACCCATGTAATTCCAGCCATCAAGTATTTCCACATCGTTTCGATCCAGCAAAAAAGCTTTGACCACCTGCTCGCCCTTCTTATCCAATACTGCATTTCCCTCTTCAAAAATCTCACAGTTGGCAGTGAGATGTGTCGCATGCAAAGCCCCTGACGCATAAGTCCAACTGCCGGAAATGATGTATTTGTCTCCGATCAAATTAGCTTTACCTCCTACAAACCCACTTCCTGCCAGGCAAAGTTTTGTGTCAGGGAAAATCTCATTGCGAAGGGACTCTTTCATAAAACCTACAAACCAGGCTGCTCCTGCACACAGTGTCACTGTCCAGCCCAGGCTCCCGTCCAGCTTTGACAGTTTTTCTTCAATTTTCAAGGCTTCGGGCAAGTTGCAGCCCAGTCCTCCCAAGTCTTTTGGCACAAAAAGCTTAAACCATTTTTCATTATATATCTTTTCTAACCATTCCCCAGGAAGATGTCCAAGGTTTTCAGCTTTACTCGCCAGTTCATGGTGAAATAGGTCTGGGTTTTTCATTCAATTGGTATGTTTTTCCTCAATTCTTACGCTCAATACTGCCGTGATTTCTGGTTATTGGACAAAATAGAAAATAGATTGAGGAATATACAAGGCTATTTTTTTCGCCAGTCAGCTTAATACACATTCAATTTAATCTTGTCGATCAGGATCAGCTAGCCTAGAAAATACTATCGCTGGATTTTTCTCTTCGTCGCTTTCCTCATCCCGGATAATGGAATAATAAACATTCTCCTTTAGATGTTTAGGAAAACCCTCATAATCTATCCGAACAAGCTCCTTTGAAAAAAGTTGGTTCTGGTAAGATATTGGGATATTATTTGCCAAGTCAAGTATTATAATGTAGGGCGTCTTTTTGTACCTAAAGAGAATAGAAGCATGGTCATCAACTATCTCCATGTAGGATAAATGAAGGGTATCCGCCACGTTGAATCCCTTGAATTGAAGTAGGTATTCCGGAACAAGTGCATCTTGCGATTTTCTGTAAATCGTATCCTGGTGTTCTGTCAAACCTTCAAAACGTTCACGGGGGAAATAAAATAGACTTCCTTCTTTGAAATTCCCAAACGGTCTTAGAAAGCTATGTATCCTATTTAATGGGGACATAAAGTTATACAATGGAGTTTCCTGGCCTTTATGCTCTAGCGTCTGTGGGTTTATAGAACTTACTAGTACCGTTTGTTGATTTGCCCTATCTGATGAGGTGCCTTCTTGAATCACAAGAAGTTCATCTTGCTCAAGATAAAATGAAACCGGTCTTCCTGGCAGTTTCTTACTGGTGCCAATAATATCACCCTGTAGATTAAAGGCGATCACCAGCATTTTTCCCCAATCTGCCACAAGGATTACTTTTTCCTTCTCATCCAGATAAATAGCAGGGGTCACATCGTACTCATCCGGCCCCTCTCCCTTAGCGCCTATCTTTTGTAGAAAATTCCCTTGGTTGTCAAACTTCAACAAGCCTTGTTTTACATCCACAATCAGGAAAAAATCCTTCCCAAAAGATATATCCTGGATGGAGGTGATTGCAGGGTTTCCTGGAGCATCAAGTTGAATGGTATCAATAGGCTCAAATTGGAAAGTTGTAGCATCACCCACTAATCCGCTTTTATGGATTTCTATGGTATTGGGAATTTCATGGAAATCAACATCGCTATTACTACCGCAGTTGGTGAATAGGAATACTGCAAAAAGCGGTAATGACAGGCAAATGTATTTCATGATCATCAGTAGTTTGTAAATCTATAAGTTATTAGTAAAAGCGCTAAAGTCTAGACGGATTAGCAGGTGGTACCATGCTCCATACCTCAATCTATCACTTATGCTTTTTCCAAAAATTTTTCCAGTTGCTCAATGTACCAACCTCCAAAACCTTTATTCTCATAATCTATCTGAAATCCAGCAAGATGTTCCCCTTCATATAGAGTGATATGACAAGTAGCGCCTAACATCTTTTGAAGGCTAAACGCTGCGCTGGACGTAGTGACTTCATCGTTTGATGCGGTTAATATCAGCATTGGACAGACTATGGACTGGACGCAATCCAGGTATAGTTCCGGATCTTCGGGCAGCAAAATACTTTTACCTTTGCCTTTGTAATAATTCACAATAGAAGAGGTATCCGTCACAAACCCTTCACCGATTATAAAGTCAATCTGGTTTTTAATTTGAGGATAGGCTCTTGAAGCGATTGTAGTTCCCATGGACATTCCCAAGATTCCTATTTTTTTGTTTTGGAATTTGAGGGAAATAGTATCCACTACTGCTTCTAAATCCAAAGCAAATTCCGTGTAATACAGGTATTCCCGTTGAATTTCAAAATCATCACTTTCTCCAAAACCTCTATAGTCAAACGTGACCACCGTAAAGCCTGCATCGGCTAAAACCGCGGAATGGTAAACAAAGTAAGACATATTACCTGCATCAGGATAAGCCAAAATCAGGACAGTATCTTTGTCGTTTTTCTTATTGGCTTCATAGATCCATGAGTTCAGTTGATAGCCATCGGTGGTTTTGATAAGTAGTTGCTCGTAATTCCATCCCACAGAATCTGGGGTTAGGATATATTCCCGATCGGGATTAATGGCATGTACCTGTTCCAGTGAAAGGGAAAGAAGGACGAGAAAAACAGCTACGGTATAAAGTTTCATTAGCTTGAAAATTAGATTTTAAATTAACTAAATATATAGAAAATACAAATCTTTTAGGGAAATATTGGATGAAAA
>CBFGUY010000349.1:0-3246 GCA_965651895.1 uncultured Algoriphagus sp.
AATCAAATATAGTATAAGGTCAGTTCGTTGATATCACTCTTAAATTCGCACGATGAAAACAGCCATTATTTCCAAAGCTTCCTTACTGCTGGGCATGATTATATTACTGGGCTCTTGCGACAAAAAGGATGATCCTACGCCACGCGTGGCCCCTGACTCCAATGAAGCAGCCAATAATTGGATACTGGCAGTAATGAATGAAGTGTATTATTGGCTTGATGATATAAGAACTCCTATAACTGTCACCTCTGATCCTACCCAGTATTTCAACTCCCTTTTAAATAGACCTACGGATCGATTTTCCGCAATCTATCCTGATTATCAAGAATTAATCAATAGCCTCAGCGGAGTTTCACTGGATGCAGGGTATGAATTCACCTTGTTTAGGGCTTCCGAATCAAGCAATGATGTGGTTGCGGAAATAACTTATATAAAGAAAAACAGCCCTGCAGCATCTGCGGGAATGGTTCGGGGCGACGTTATTACGGCGATCAACGGAACCACTCTGACCGTCGATAATTACCAAGAACTTTTAGGACAAATCCAGGAAACACACAACATCTCTTATTTGAGCTATAACGAAGGGCAGGATATTTATCAGGCTCAAGAGGACATTTCGCTTACCCCTGTAGAACTCCAGGAAAATCCAATTTACTTAGATACGGTTTACACCATAGGATCACAAAAAATCGGCTATTTGGTTTATAACTTTTTTGCCCCAGACCCGGGGAACTCATCCGGAAGTTACGATCTGGAATTAGACCAAATATTCGCCTCTTTTAAGTCTCAGAACATCAATAGTCTCATAATTGATTTCAGGTATAATGGTGGAGGTTATGTCGGTTCTGCAATTAATATGGCAAGTCTTATAGCGCCGGGAGTGTCTAGTGCTACGGTTTTTTCAAAAACAAAATACAATGACCTGATCTCTGCCGCATTTCCGGAATTAAATGATGTAAAGACAAATTTTTTAAACAAGTCAGAAAACATAGGAGCCTCACTTGATGGAAACACAGTATATGTGCTTACTTCCAGACGTACAGCTTCTGCATCAGAACTCATAATCAATGGACTAAAACCTTATATGGATGTCTTTCTTATCGGAGAACTGACTACAGGTAAGAATGTGGGCTCCGTAGCGTTTGAAGATGAGGAAAACCCCCAAAACCGCTATGGCATGCTACCTATTGTTTCTCAAAGTTTCAATAGCCTAGATGAGTCGGATTATTCAGCTGGCTTTACCCCAAACATCCCGGCATTGGAATATGAGGAAAGGCTAAGACCCTTGGGAGATGTCAATGAAGTTTTACTCCGCAAAGCTATAGAGCAGATCACCGGAATCCCATCTTCCGCACGATTCAATAAACTAGACAGGGTGGACCAGGGAAGCTCACTTGATTCAAAAATCAGAAATGGCAGGATGATTGAAAATGATTTTTTAAAGTAAGCAGGGGACTTAGATTCTGGGAAGGAACTTCAAGAAAATGATCTTATGGTATAAGACTTCGTAATGGCCATGCTCTATTTTTCGAAAAAGACATTTAACTAAAGTGTCTGATGCGGTTCTTTAGCTATGTTTTCCATCCTTATTGACATAGTACTTTATCCGTTCAAATTAAGTACGAATAAAAAAGTAACGGATACTGATTTTTTTTGAGATTAAATCATAAATCCTCCGTGTCCTTATATTTCAACTGGTAATAGTTTTTTGAAGAACAGTTGTCGTCAAACTTTTTAAACACAAACTATAGGAAAACAAAAATAATCTTTGGAAATTCTACCACCTTTTAGGTGATAGTACTATTATTCAAACTTTATAACTAACCCAAATCCTTTATGAGAAAGATTTATAATAGTTGGCCAAAACCAGCAGTCTTAGCAGGTTTAGTATTTGGCGTGTTGGCAGTTTCATGTCAGCCCCAAGAGGAAGCCCCCATCTCCACTGACAATGTGGAATCAATTCGCTACGACAACGGGGATATTATTCCCGGCAGTTACATTGTGACCTTACATCCTACTGGTATCAATTTCCGCAAAGAACTTTCCTACGATGCTACCCAAGCAGCCATGCGGAAAACCAGTTCCGAACTCCTGGCAAAGTACAGGATAAACGAGGAAAGTATAGGGTATATTTATGGGAGTTCTATAGAGGGATTTTCTGTTAATCTCTCGGATGAGCAATTTAGCTTATTAGCAAAGGACCCATCAATTAAGTCAATTGAGCCGGATCGGATCATCGCTTTAGCCCCTCCTCCAGGTAAAGGCCCTGGAAGTGGCGGTGGAGGTACCTCCCCGGCTCAAGAAACCCCCTATGGAATCACACGTGTGGGAGGAGGACAAACCTACACTGGTACTAAAAAAGCATACATCATAGATTCTGGAATTGAGGCAAACCATGAGGACTTAAATGTGGATCATAACTTAGGTTTTAATGCTTTTACTTCGGGTAGAGATGCTGATATTTCAAAAGACGGGAATGGACACGGTACACATGTAGCTGGAACAGTGGGAGCTATTGACAATCAAGTCGGTGTAGTGGGCGTAGCAGCTGGAGTAAAAGTCGTACCGGTCAAGGTATTAAATTCCAGAGGATCGGGCTCATATTCCGGTGTTATAGCAGGAGTAAATTTCGTGGCAGCAAATGCCTCTCCGGGGGATGTGGCTAATATGAGTTTAGGAGGGCCTACTTCCCAGGCATTAGATGATGCAGTAGCTGCCCTTGGCAATAGTGGAATAAAGGTTGCCCTAGCTGCCGGAAATGAATCTGACAACGCGAATAACTACTCCCCAGCCCGGGTAAATGGCACAAATATTTATACCATTTCTGCAGTGAACAGTTCTGATGCATATGCCTCATTCTCTAATTACGGCAACCCTCCTATTGACTTTGCTGCACCAGGTGTGGGTGTGAAATCTACTGTGCCTGGGGGATATGCTGTTTACAGCGGTACTTCTATGGCTTCCCCGCATGTGTGTGGTATATTGATATGGGGCACTCCGAAAAATGGCGGTGCAGTAATCGGTGATCCTGACGGCACCACAGACCAAGTTGCCATCAAATAAGATTGTAATGTATATCCGACTTTCCGAGAATTTTACTAAAACAACATTCTAAGCAAACTCTAGAATAAGTATATAGAAGTCTTATAGTGCTTGAAATAGGAAAACGATATAACACCATAGTAAAATAGCGGCTCGAAGGAGCCGCTATTTTCTTTCATTATCAAATCGTTAAGTTTCAGATCT
>CBFGUY010000350.1:0-3233 GCA_965651895.1 uncultured Algoriphagus sp.
TTTTTGATTATTTTTACCAAAGACAATCACCCTTTATGAATATCCAATCTTACTTTGAGCCAGTAGCCGAATACCTCTGGCAGAAAAAATATCCCGAAAATTCTTTCTTTAAGCAAATTCACTACTTCGGCGAGGAATTTCCGGATCTTAAAGGTGTACAGATCGCACTGGTGGGACTCCGGGAAAATAGAGGGCTTGCACGAATAGAAAGTGCCGATAGAGGAAGTAGTGAAATCAGAGAAAAACTTTACGATCTCAAGAAGGGTTTTGGTGCGTATAGGGTAGCTGATTTAGGTGATTTGATTTCCGGTGAAAAATTAAGTGATACCTATCAGCGTATGCAGGAAGTTGGGGATTACCTGATGAAGCAGCAGATCCTTCCTATCTACTTTGGCGGATCACATGATCTGGACTATGGACAGTATTTGTCTTATCAGAAAATGAAAAAACTGGTCAGTCTGCTGACTGTGGACGCCAAGCTGGACATGGAAGAAGAGGGCCCGCTGGCTGATCAGCATACCCAGGAAATCATACTTCATCAGCCTAATTTTCTTTTTTCCTCAGCTCACTTAGCCTACCAGAGCTTTCTGGTGGATCCTTCGTTGATCAACGTGGTGGAAAAACTTTACTTCGAGCATGTGCGGTTGGGCGAATTGAGAAATGAATTCAAGGAAGTGGAACCTTTGATCAGGAATGCCGATCTTCTGAGCTTTGATCTATGTGCCATCCAGTCTGCAGATGCCCCAGGTGCTGTAAATGCGGAGCCTTTTGGGTTGACAGCTGAGGAAGCCTGCCAGATTTGCTGGTTTGCGGGAACCAACGAGAAACTGAGTTCCATAGGGATCTATGGTTATGAGCCTTATTACGACGATGCGGCAAACAAAACCGCCAAGGTGGTATCAGTAATGATCTGGTATTTTCTGGAAGGTTTTTATTCCCGCAAGGACAGCCTATCCTTCAAAAGTAGCGATTACACCAAATACACGGTGTCTTTGGATACGAAACCCAATACGCTGGTATTCTATAAAAGCAAGCGTTCCGGTAAATGGTGGATGGAGATTCCTCACAACGAAACTGAGAAGTTTGACCGGGTGAGCACGGTCCCATGCAGCTATGCTGACTACCAAATGGCTCAAAAAGGGGAGATACCTGAGCGATGGATCAACGCCCAAATCAAGTTGCTGTAGTGAAGACCTATACGAAGCAGCAACTAGCGCTGCGCAATGGTCAGGATAAACCAGAAATCTGGGTCGCTTACCTGGGAGTGATTTATGATGTGAGCAGTTCCAGGCTTTGGAAGAAAGGAATGCACTACGAACACTGGGCCGGTCAGGATCTAACCGATGAGCTCCCTGATGCACCCCATACCGAAAAAGTATTTGAAAAATTTCAAGCCATTGGGCACCTAACATAGATGATATTAATTGCAGATAGTGGGTCTAGTAAAACTGATTGGAGGGTTATCCATTCAGATCGCAGGATAAGCCAGCACCGGGGTATTGGGTTTAACCCCTATTACCAGACATCTGAAGAAATGGCTATACAGATGCAGGATGATTTTTTACTCAGACTGGTGAGCGAAATAGAAGAGATATATTTCTACGGAGCTGGATGTTCATCAGAGGACAGGAGAAATGAAGTGTCTTCCGCATTGAAAACCATTTTTCCCAATACTAAGATAATCATAGATCACGACCTTGCGGCTGCGGCCAGATCCACTTGTGGTCACGAGGCGGGCATAGCCTGCATTCTTGGTACAGGGTCTAATAGCTGTGATTATGATGGGAATGGAATATTTGATACCCGACCGGCACCGGGTTATATTTTTGGAGATGAAGGAGGCGGAGGATATGTAGGCAGAAAACTCCTGAAGGATTTTATCAATGACGAGATGCCTGCTGAGATCAAAAAGGAATTGATTGAAAGCTTTCACCTGACAGCTGTTTCTATACAGGAACATGTGTATCAGAAACCTTTCCCCAACCGGTACATGGCTAGTTTTTGCAGGTTTATTACCGAGCATAAATCAAATCCATATTGCTACATGCTTTATTATAACTCCTTTCAGGATTTCTTTAAGCAACATGTGATGAAATACAAGGATTACACCGAGAAGCCGGTGAATTTCGTAGGGTCTATCGCCTATTACAACAGCGATATTCTCCGCAAGGCTGCCTCAGATGTACAGATTAATGTTAATTTGATAATCGAAAGCCCTATTGCGGGATTGACTCTTTATCACAAAGAGGAATTAGAGAATAGAGCCTGATCGCATACCTACGGGATCACACAGGATTTATGGCTTTGAGAAGACAAATTATAAACACATAAAATAAAAACCGCCGTTCGTGTCATCGCCAATGGCAAGCACTATCCAAATTTCGGTTTGTGAGAAACAAACCGAGGCAAATCACAAAACAGAGCATGATCAGCATCTGTTATCGGACAGGTGCAGGATTCCGTGACCTTTAAACTAATTACAAAATGAAAGTAACAGAAAGCACCTCTCTTTACGATAATTTGGAGCAAATGGACTTGTTGGATTTGTTGCAGAATATCAACAGAGAAGACAAGAAAGTGCCCCTAGCTGTGGAGAAAGTGATCCCTGAAATACGTGCCTTGGTAGAGGAGATTGTCCCTCGCATGGAAAGGGGCGGTAGATTGATCTATATAGGAGCTGGAACCAGTGGAAGACTTGGGGTATTGGATGCTTCGGAATGCCCGCCTACTTATGGGGTGCCATTTGATATGGTGCTGGGGCTTATTGCAGGTGGGGATACAGCGATCAGGAAGGCTGTGGAAAATGCCGAAGATGACCCTGAGCAGGCCTGGAAGGATATTTTAGAATATGGATTCAATACAAATGATACAGTAATAGGAATAGCTGCATCTGGGACTACTCCGTATGTCATTGGTGGTGTGAGATCAGCACGGGAAAAGGGGCTATTGACGGGAAGCATTACTTGCAATCCAAATTCCCCGCTTTCTAAGGAAGTTGATCATCCTATAGAAGCAGTGGTAGGGCCAGAATTCATCACAGGAAGCACTAGAATGAAAGCTGGCACAGCCCAGAAGCTTATTCTCAATATGATCTCAACAACGGTGATGATCAAACTTGGACGGGTGAAAGGAAATAAGATGGTGGATATGCAACTGTCAAATGATAAATTAGTTAACCGTGGCACGAAGATGATTATGGAAGCTACAGGCCTGGATGAAGCTACGGCAAAGAA
>CBFGUY010000351.1:0-3223 GCA_965651895.1 uncultured Algoriphagus sp.
TAAACCGGGATTTGAGAATACTATTCTTAATTCTAAAATTCTATTTCCTCAGTGTTTCCAAATAACTAACCAGATCAACCAATTCCGTTTCCGAGAGCGGGAATTTTGGCATAAGCGACTCCTCCAATTGTGTGACGCTTTCTACGTCCACAAGCTTGTAGATCTTCTGCTCGCCGCTGCCCACCAACTTCACCACTAGGTCATTTTCTGTCTTTGAATTGACGATACAGGTGAACTCGGTACCGTCTTTCATTTTGACCAACTGGGTTTCATACCCAAAGCCCATCCCTTCTGATGGGTTGATGATGGCATTGAACAGCCCTTCTTTGGAAAGCTTGTCACCTATTTCTGTAAGTCCCGGACCAAAATCTACCCCTTTTTCCGCAATTTTATGGCAGGCAAGGCAGTAGTTATTGGAGATGGTGAGTCCATTCTCTATATCTCCTTGCTGGGCGAGTAGTTTAGAAAGATCTATTTCATCCGAAGAATTGGCATTGCCAAATTTCTCAGTTGCTTCGGCGCGGATACTTCCGTTCCAGGAGGAAAGGAGGATTTTCTGGGCAATTGGGAGCATGTCAGCAGGGATTTTTTCCGACTTGGCCAGTTCCCATAAGTAGGGCTCGGAGTTGTAGCCCTTGGCAGCTTCCATCGCAGCAGTTCGTACTTCAAGGGGCTTTGATTTATCCAAGTAAATTTTGGAGAGGGCTTTTGCCATGCTTTCATTGTCAATAGCCCCAAACTTCCGGATCGACTGAATTGTTTTTTCCTGGTCAGCTCCGTTAAAATAATTTTCGATTTCCCCCATACCATATAGGTAAGCATAACTGTTGGCAGCCATTTGAGAATGTTGGTTGTTTTCAGATTGGTACACCAGCTTCAGGAGGCGTTCTTTCTGATCTGTCAAGCCATACTTATTAATGATGTCCAAAAAGTCCCTGTCGTCGGAAACGCTTCCTGCGGTCTGTTTTGCAAGGGAGAGAATCTGTTTATCCGGGCTTTTTGGGTCGAAATTGATTTGCCTCAAAATTATCAGTTGATCTTCCTCAGGGGCATTTGCCAGCAGCGCTTTTAAGGTTTCATTCTTTGCGGTAGGAGATTGGAAGTCCAACGCTCTATAATAGGCTTCTTTGTTTCTGCCAGACTGGGAAAGTATGATTTTTCCTAAAAGTTCGGCGGTGTTTGAAGCTCGGGATCTCCAGATTATATCTTTAGCTTCCTGATTTCCCATCCAGCTCTTGCCGATTTTTTCCAAGTACTGAGGTAGATATTCATCCCAGAATCCTTCTGCTGCGATACCCAAAGCCTCTAGATACCAGCGGTCACCGCTCTCATATCCTTCTACTAGTTTTAGCCAAACTTCAGGATTAGCTTTATATCGTATAGCAAGGGCTACTTCTCTTCTCACTTGGGCAGATTCATCTCCAGCCATTTCTAGTAAGAAGGATACATCGCTCATTTTATTGATTCTATAGGCCCGTATTGCGGCTACCCGGATGTTTTCATCCCCATCGGTGGCGGCTGTTTTGATGTAGTCATTTCCATTTGGCAATTTGGTAAGCACCCAGAAAGCTCGGGCACGCATCCTACTTTCTCCTTCCGTGAATAATTTTTCCAATGCATCTTTAGCCTCTACTCCCTTTTCTACCAATGCCATGAAAGCCTTATAGTGCGTGGCTCTGTTTGGGTTTTGCAGTAAGGTGACTAGCGAGGAAATGGAGCTGTAATCTGGTTTTGCGAGCTTGTAGTTGATATCCTTGGGCGCCACTCGGTAGATCCTGCCTTTGTCCAGATCACCCATGGCATGCCCGCCTACTCCCGGATCATACCAGTCCGATACGAACAGCGATCCATCCGGAGCAACAGTAACATCTGAGGGTCTAAACCAATTATCTCGTGAGTTTCCATCGAGGATATTGATGATTTTCGCATCAAAACCCGCACCTTTTGGCACTGTAGGATAGGCTCTCACCACATTAGGTCCCGCATCGGAATGGATCATCTGGTTTTGGTATTCTTCAGGTAGCAATTTGCCTTCATAGATCAAAATCCCGGTAGGCGAACCTGCATAAGTTTGAAGTAGGTTCGGGACTACTCCCGGATCATTCAGATGCCAGTGTTGCTGATACACGGAATCTTCCATATTGATTCTTCTGGCTCTCCAGTCTGCTCCCGTGACCTCGTCCTTGAAGCCATAGTTTCCATAGTCCATCACATAGTTGATCCGGGTGCTGCGGTTGCCGTCATCATCGTTGTCGGATTGCCACATTCTACCGTAGCTGTCTGTAGCTACTTCGTAGTTGTTTCTAAAGTTCCATCCCAGCACTTCCACATCCGATCCATCAGGATCCATACGAAATACCATTCCTTCCCGATAGGGTGGAGTGTCACTGTTTACAGGCCTTCCCAGTGGATCAAGGATAGGCGAGCCATCAGCATGATGGATTCCTTTGCCTTCGTTGCCATAGTTGAAATACAATTTGCCGTCAGGGCCAAAAGTAAATGCATGCATTCCATGGTCGTGCTGTACTCCACCTACCCCTTCGAACAGAATCTCCTTTTTTTCAGGGACATCATCCCCATCCGCATCTGTGAATACATACACATACGGACTGACAGAAACATAAACTTTGTCGCCGAGCACGGCAATGCCCAAGGCTGCATTGATATCGGTGCCTTGGTAAAACACGGTGGATTTATCCGCCACACCATCTCCGTTGGTGTCTTCCATGATCAGGATCCTGTCTCCCTCAGCTTTGGTAGGATTACGTGGATTAAGTGAGTTTCTATAATTGTATGCCTCCACTATCCACACCCTTCCTCTATCGTCAATATCCATGTTGGTGGGATTGGTCATCATGGGTTCAGATGCAAAGAGCGTAAGTTCTAGCCTATCATCTGCAACTAAGATTCCATCCACAGCATGCTTAGGACTTCTTTTTTCCTCATCGGAAAGGTTGGAATAGGCTTCGTCGGAGAGTGGTTCAGGTTTTTTTTCGCAGGCAAAAAATATGAGTCCCAGCAAGCTGAGTACAGTAAATTTCTTCAACATAGGTCAAGAGGTTAATGGGTTTGAAATTGGATTTCAAATTAAGTAAAAATAGATGAAGTTAAGCCTGTTGATCTTGAGAATAGGAGGGAAGTTGAGTTTTTAGAGATTAGGTGTTGTTGATGCATAAAAAAAGCAGCCCGAAGGCTGCTTTTAAATTTTAATGAGCTGCTGCGG
>CBFGUY010000352.1:0-3191 GCA_965651895.1 uncultured Algoriphagus sp.
AGCGGGAAAAAAGTGGCGAAAATAAAAAACGCACTGAAAACCCGTAAAAGTAGCTCGGTCATTACTATTCTGATTTCTTAAATGTTAACTTAAAGATGTGCAAATAAGTCGATAAGTGGCAAGACTTTGGGCTACATATATTCTTAATGGAATTCCCAATGCCTTTTACGGGTTATTAGTATGAATCCTTTTTTTCACCAAAGCCTCAATTTACTATGAGCCAAGACCCATTCCAGATTAAATCTTCCCTCACAACTTCCACTGGTACACATACCTATTGGAGTTTAGAAAAACTTGAATCCAGTGGCCACCCGGTAAAGCATTTGCCTTTCTCTATCCGGATTTTATTGGAAAATGCCCTACGTAATTTTGATGATTTTGCAATCACCAAGGAACATTTGGAAACATTGATTGGCTGGTCGCCAAAACCTTCTGACAAGGATATTCCCTATAAACCCGCCCGGGTGTTGATGCAGGATTTTACCGGTGTCCCGGCAGTAGTGGATATTGCTTCATTGCGTTCGGAAGCCCATAGAAAAGGAAAAAATCCCAGCGCGATCAACCCTTTAATTCCTGTAGATTTAGTCATAGACCACTCCGTTCAGGTGGATTATTTTGGCACCAATTACAGCTATCAAAGAAACGTGGAGGTGGAATATGAGCGGAACTCTGAGCGCTATAAATTCCTGAAGTGGGCACAGAAGACGTTTGACAATTTCTCAGTAGTACCTCCCGGAATGGGGATCTGCCATCAGGTCAATCTCGAATACCTCGCCCAAGGAGTGATCAGACGAGATGGTATGGTGTTTCCCGACACCCTTGTCGGCACTGATTCCCATACGCCTATGGTGAATGGAATAGGTGTGGTAGGCTGGGGTGTCGGAGGGATAGAAGCAGAAGCGGCATTGCTGGGCCAGCCGATCTACTTCATTATGCCTGAAGTGGTAGGATTGAAGCTGACCGGGAAATTACCTGCGGGCACTACCGCTACGGATATGGTCTTGACCATTACTGAATTACTTAGAAAGCATGGCGTAGTGGGGAAATTCGTAGAAGTATATGGGCCGGGATTGGATCATTTATCTGTACCGGATAGGGCTACGATCTCCAATATGTCCCCTGAATTTGGCTGTACCGTCACCTACTTTCCGATCGATGACCGTACGCTGGACTATATGGATAAGACAAACCGCTCGGCAGAACAGATCAAACTAGTGGAGGATTATTGCAAAGCAAATATGCTATGGCGAAAGGATGAAGAGCTGATCAATTACAGTTCCGTGGTAGAGTTGGATCTTGGCACTGTAGAAGCAACTGTATCTGGCCCTAAGCGCCCCCAAGACAAGATTTTAGTGAGGGATTTCAAACCCAAGTTTGAAGAACTGCTTCACTCAGTGCATGGCAGACAATATATCCCCATTGATAAAAGAGAGGAAGTCGCACGCTTTGTAGAAGAAGGAGGAGGACAGACAGAAGATCAGTCTCATGAAAAAGCTCCTGCGGAAACCGAGATTAAAACCAGGATCAAAAATGGACTAAAGACCGTTTCGGTCACGCTGCACAACGATAAATTTGAACTATACGATGGATCCATCGTGATAGCCGCGATCACCTCCTGCACCAATACATCCAATCCATCAGTAATGTTGGGAGCGGGTTTGGTTGCCAAAAAAGCCAGAGAAAGGGGGCTGGATGTGAAACCATGGGTGAAAACTTCCCTGGCTCCGGGATCCAAAGTCGTAACGGACTATTTGGAAAAATCCAATTTACTGGAAGACTTAGAAGCGCTGAAATTCCATACGGTAGGGTATGGCTGCACCTCTTGTATAGGAAATTCCGGGCCATTGCCACGACACATTGCGCAAGCTGTAGAGGATAATGACTTGGTAGTGGCGTCAGTGCTGTCCGGTAACAGAAACTTCGAAGCGCGAGTGCATCCCCAGGTGAAGATGAATTACCTGATGTCCCCTATGCTGGTGGTTGTGTACGCCATTGCAGGGCGTGTGGATGTGGATCTGTACAATGAACCACTTGGCTATGACCCTAATCTGGAACCGGTTTACATGAAGGATATTTGGCCTACCAATGAAGAAATAGCAGAGGTGGCCAGAAAAGTCCTTACCCCGGATGATTATCAGAAAAATTATGGAGAGATCTTCGAAGGAAATGAGATCTGGAAAGAGCTTCATTCCGGTGAGGGACAGATTTATCCTTGGGATGTGAATAGCACGTACATCAAGGAAGCACCGTTTTTCAAGGATATCTCTGTGGATGTGCCCGAGCCAAAAGACATCGTAAATGGGAGGGTTCTACTGAAACTAGGCGATTCCATTACCACGGATCATATCTCACCTGCAGGATCCTTCAGACCGGATACTCCGGCAGGGAAATACCTCAATGGACGGGGAGTAGAGCGGCCTGATTTCAATTCCTACGGATCCAGAAGAGGGAATGATGAGGTGATGGTAAGAGGGACTTTTGCCAATGTTCGGATCAAAAACCAACTGAGTAAGCAGGAGGGAGGATTTACTACGTACATTCCAACTGGTGAAGAGATGTCTGTTTTCGACGCCTCGCAAAAGTATCAGACTGCAAATGTTCCCTTGATTGTGTTGGCCGGAAAAGAATATGGATCGGGATCTTCCCGTGACTGGGCGGCCAAAGGCACCAACCTGCTCGGGATCAAGGCTGTGATCGCAGAAAGCTATGAGCGGATCCATCGCAGCAATCTCGTGGGTATGGGCGTACTTCCACTTCAATACCTGCCAGGCGAAAATGCCGAAAGCCTTGGCCTTACAGGAAAAGAAGAATTCAGCATTATAGGGATTGAATCTGGGCTGACTCCTTCTCAAAAATTTCAAGTAATCGTGAAATCAGAAGCTCAGGAGAAGAAAATCGAGGTGGTTTCCCGGTTGGATTCTGCAGTGGAAATCGCTTACTATAAGCATGGGGGAATTTTGAATTACGTACTGAGGGATTTCCTGAAGGAATAAAGGAAGTTGGATGACAGGTGTCGGGTGACCGGTGCTGGGTGCATCTAGAGTGGGACTACTTGTCCTATCTTTAGCCTTTAACTAAACAAAACCCGTCAGCAGTGGCGGGTTTTGCTTTTAAGTTAGCCAACAGCTATTGAGTCTTTAATATTCCCCATAAGATCACAAGAATCAGCGAAGCAATAGTAAGTATAGTTA
>CBFGUY010000353.1:0-3175 GCA_965651895.1 uncultured Algoriphagus sp.
TCAACCTTAACGATGCGTTGATCCTTTCTACCTGCAACAGGACAGAAGTATATTACAGCAACGATCAAGATATTAGTACTGAGGTGATCAAAATGATCGGTTTGGAAAAAGGCATCACCGATATCGTTAATTACCTGGAGTATTTTGAGCTATTCAATGACGATAGGAAAGCCATAAGACATCTTTTTAGGGTCTCCATGGGATTGGAAGCGCAGGTAGTTGGAGATATTCAGATCTCCAACCAGGTAAAAAGAGCCTATCAGGCTTCTGCGGATCTGGACATGACTGGGCCATTCCTACATCGCCTGATGCATACGGTCTTCTTCACCAATAAAAGGATTGTACAGGAAACAGCGTTCCGTGATGGAGCTGCTTCTTTATCGTATGCGGCTATTGAACTGATCGAAAGTCTTACCTTAAACACTTTTGAACCAAGAATACTACTGATCGGTGTAGGGGAAATAGGAGAAGATGTAGCTAAAAACATGGTGCACATCCCTACTGCTAAGGTCAAAATCACCAATCGGACTATTTCTAAAGCGGAGACCATTGCTGCAGAGATGGGCTTTGAAGTGGTTCCTTTTGAGAATTGTATCAGCGCTATGGAAGAAGCTGACGTAGTCGTATGCTCTATACAGCGTTCTGAGCCATTTATCACTAAGGAACTTGTCAAAAAATTCCCAATCAACAGCTACAAATTGCTTGTAGATCTTTCGGTTCCCAGAAGTATAGAAACTTCCGTGGAAGATGTACCAGGGGCGATTCTTTATAATGTGGATAATATCCGCAGTAAAGCCTCCAAAACACTGGAAAAACGTTTGGCTTCTGTACCTAAGGTGGAAGAAATCATCGAAGAAAGTATCAAAGAGTTTTTTGATTGGAAAAAAGAGATGATTGCCTCTCCTACTATCAACAAACTTAAGCAGTCTTTAGAGCAGATCCGCCAGGAAGAAATGGCAAGATTTGCGAAAAATGCAGATAAAAAGGAATATGCCGTGATCGATAAAATCACTAAGAGCATGATGCAGAAAATCCTCAAAGTACCTGTGGTGCAACTTCGGGCAGCCTGCAAGCGTGATCAGGCTGAAGAGATGATACAAATGATCTCTGACCTCTTTGACCTGGAAAAAGTAAAAACTGAGTAAATACCTTCATCAACTCTAATAAAAAATGACCAAAGGATTGAATCAAACCTTTGGTCATTTTACCTTTAGCCCCATTCTGAACAACCTAACTCATCACGAGCAAAACATCTTGCTTCAAACGTTGGCGACCTGACCCGCTAAAAATTAAAATATATGAATAAAAATTACGCCTTGCTCACAGGTATTATCCTTACTTTTTGCTCTATAGAAGATGCCAACTCCCAATCGTGGGAAGTCTATAATACTAACTTTCAGCTACAGTCCAGACTTATTTATGATGAAATAGACTTGCTCAGTGAGACAGTAAGAATAGGAAAAACAGACTCAGTGGTCTCCTTACTATCAAATGATCTGAGGCCAGCGGTTTCGCTGGAAGGCGCTCAAATTTTTCAATATTTAGAACCTTGGATACTGGTAAAAGGCGCTAAGGGAATAGGAGCATATCATGAATATGGACAGCAGGTATTGCCCATGGAATATGAGAAAATTGACACTTATTTCAATATGCTGTTGGCAAGTAAGGGGAATGAATATTGGTTGTTCCAGCGCGGGCGAAACAAAACTACTTATCTGGGAGAATTGGATGAGGCGAAGATCACTAATACTGGTTTGCTCTTCATACGAAAAGGGAATGAGTATTCTATGCCCTTATCTTCAAACCCTGACAAAACATTTGAACTACTTTCTGACAATGAAGGTGAGTTTGTATTGGCGAAGGAATCCAGCGGGTACGGCTTGATTAATAGAGAAGGTGATTATGTATTGGATCCAATTATAGAGACTTTACAGCATACCCATGGCAATTTTTTCTTTGGATATAATCAAGACCAATACCTGCTGATAGAGGGAAATGATATCAAGTCAAACATCCGTTATAATTCATTTCACAAGATCACATTTGAAAATGACATTATGTTGGAATATATCCATGGCAAACTCCGCCGGGTGATGGAGGATGATGGTATTTTGCTTGATGAGGTCGGCATGACTGCTGTCCATAAAATAGGCAAGGACTTGTACAATGTTTATTTTAGGGATGCTAAAGTGGGACTATTAGGCAAAAAAGGCTGGTTGGTAAAGCCAGTGGCGGATGTAGAAAGCATCAAGCAAGGATCCGAAGGCTTATTCCCTGCTCTTTCAAAAGGAGCCTATGGTTTTTTAAACTCAGCCGGAAATTGGGTGATCCCTCCTAAATATGCAGAGACTACTTTGTTTTCAGAAAACATGGCTGCCTATCGGAATGGTACAACCTGGGGATTGATCAATTCTTCGGGAGAACTTATTTCCGACACTAACTGGGATGAAATAAAAGCGTTCCAGAAAGGCTTTGCTATAGCCAAGGCTAATAACAAATATTTCCTGCTGAACACATATGGAACACCTGTCAATTCTGAAGGATACGATAATATCTATAGAACCAGCGATGGATTTTTTATCGTGGAACAGGGAAATAAAACCGGGCTTCTTAACAGTGAGGGAGCACAGGTACTTCCCGTAGAATTTGAAGGATTGCGTAGAGAGCGGAAGAATTTTATAATTGCCCAAAAAGACGGTCTAACGGGCATCATCAATGAATCCGGTGAAATAATCCTCCCGATAGCCTATGACAAAATTCTCGTGGATTGGGCTAATGAGCAGATATTCACTAAGAATAAGTTCGTACCTACTGTGATCCAAACAGTAGATGAACCTGGAAAGAAGAATAAAAAAGGGGCTTAGGCCCCTTTTTTTTATTTTTTATCTGATTTGCCTTTAGATGAATCTTTGGATTCGTCCGAGTTGGCAATCGATTCCCTCATGGAAGTATCAGATTGGATATTTTCCATTTTGTAATAATCCATCACTCCCAGTCTTCCTGATCTGAACGCCTCAGCTAAAGCCTTTGGAACTTCTGCTTCAGCTTCTACTACTTTGGCCCGCATTTCTACATTTCTCGCTTTCATCTCTTGCTCCAGAGCCACGGCCATTGCACGCCTCTCTTCCGCTCTAGCTTCCGCTACTTTCAGATCAGCTGAAGCCTGATCGATTTG
>CBFGUY010000354.1:0-3170 GCA_965651895.1 uncultured Algoriphagus sp.
AGGAAGTGACTGCGACGATTACTGGTTCGAACTACAATACACTGGTATTGACAGCAGATCTGACAATCACTCCGGCGGATGTTACAGGCATCACCTTCGATGATGGAAGTTTTGTCTATGACGGCACAGCGAAGTCGCTTGCAATCACAGGAACCCTTCCTGCCGGAACTTCGGTGGCCTATACCAACAACAGCAGAACGGATGTGGGAACCCAGGAAGTGACGGCGACCATTACAGGTAGCAATTTCACCACCTTGGTGCTTACTGCTGATCTGACGGTCACTCCAGCTGATGTTTCAGGAATCACCTTCGAGGATGCAAGCTTTGTCTTTGACGGTTCTGCCAAATCACTGGCAATTGCAGGCACCTTGCCTGCCGGAACTTCGGTAGCCTATACCAACAACAGCAGAACGGATGTGGGCACGCAGGAAGTGACAGCTACCATTACAGGTAGCAATTACACGACACTGGTATTGACAGCAGATCTGACGGTAACCCCGGCAGATGTTTCCGGAATCACCTTCGATGATGGAAGCTTTGTCTATGACGGCACAGCGAAGTCGCTGGCAATTGCAGGCACCTTGCCTGCCGGAACTTCGGTAGCCTATACCGACAACAGCAGAACGGATGTGGGCTCCCAGGAAGTGACAGCGACTATCTCAGGTAGCAATTTCACTACCTTGGTGCTTACTGCTGATCTGACGGTCACTCCGGCTATCTTGACAATAACGGCAGAGGGTGGGCTAAGCAAGGTGTTTGGCACAGCTGACCCTGAGCTTACTTACTTGGTTTCAGGCTTTGCGGAAACAGACAATGAAAGCATACTGAGTGGCTCACTCAGTCGAGTAGCTGGGGAGGAAATAGGTTCTTATGCAATTAACCTGGGAAGTCTAAGTGCCGGAAGCAACTATACTATAGAATTCAAGGGTGCTGAATTTATAATCTTGGAAAGGGAAGATGTTGACAGCGATGGAGACGGTGTGCCGGATAATGTGGAAGAGGAGCAGGGTACAGACCCAGAAGATCCTACAGATTATCTGGATACTGATGGGGATGACGTACCGGATTACGTGGAAGAGATTGAGGGTACAGATCCAGATGATGCCGGAGACTATGCAGATAGAGATGGCGACAAGGTACCTGACTATTTAGAAGAGCAACAAGGAACAGATCCTGATGATCCAAGTGACTTCAAAGATACTGATGGAGACGGTGTGCCTGATTATATAAATGAAAGGTCGGTAATAGAATTTGTGACCCAAAGTATAGAAACCCCTTGGGGAACTACAGCATCTGAATTAAAAGAACCGACAGAAGTTGTTCTGATTACGGCTAATGGAGAATTTATCAACCTTGCTGTGCAATGGGATCTGGAAGGGTATGATCCACTGAATGTTGGAACAAGCAGTTATCTAGGAGCAGTAGAAATCCCATCAGGCCTGTTCAATCCTTCAGGGTTACAGCCATCTTTGGAGATAACAGTTCTTGCTAAGCCTGCGCCGGAGGATGTTACACTAAGTGCAAATAGCTTTGTTGCTGTTCCAGACCTATTCTTCCAGGAGATCGGGGCATTCACAGTGGTGGATCCTACGGATGATCAGCATACCTTAAGCCTTCCTGAAGGAGTTCAGGACAATGAATACTTTGAAGTATTGGATGGTATTTTGTTCTGGAGCAGTGGAGAACAGGCGGAGGGCAGGACTAGCTTTGTCATTACTTTGCAGGTAACAGATAGAGCCGAAAACGTATTGATGAAAGACTTCCAGATTACCCGTGAGAGAACCCCGCTGGATCAGTTGGAAATAGCCAATACCTTCACCCCTAACGGTGACGGGGTCAATGATACCTGGGGCATGCCGGCGTTGCGCTATTATTCAGGGGTGAGGATATCAGTTTTTGCAGTAGGAGGGGAAAGACTCTTCTATACCGAGGATCCAGATGTGAGATGGGACGGAATGTTCAATGGCAAAGAGATGCCGGTCGGCGCTTACCTCTACGTGATAGAGGTAGGAGAAACAGGAGAGGTAAAACGTGGTATGCTTAACCTGCTCAATAAATAACCTTTCAGTTGGAGTAGGAGGCCGGTGAGGAAAGACCGGCTTCCCCTTTTTGGATTTTAATTACTATTCAGATGACACAATATATAAAACACCTATTTACCGCACTGCTTTTAATCGCATCAGTGAGTGCAGGCTATTCCCAGTCGAGAAAATACATTTCCAACTTTGATTTTTTCCAAAGCTATTACAATCCCGGCCTGACCGGATACGAAGGCTCCACGGTGAGAGGTTTTGTACGTAACCAATGGTCAGGGGTGGACGGTGCTCCGAAAGCCTATTTTTTCAGTACAGAGCTTGATTTCGGGGAACTTGCAGGAGAAGAGGATCCGGCATTGATGGGAAAGAATGCCGTCTCTGTAAATCTGCTACATGATACCTATGGGGCCTTTCGGGAAACAGAACTGACTCTGGGGTATGCCAGCAGGATCAGATTGACTGAAAGACACAACCTCAGGCTGGGGGCAGGGCTAAACTACCAGAGTATCCGGCTAGATGGCAATGCCCTGACAACTGAAGAGCAAAATGACCCTACGCTGGGACAATATATTGGGCAATTCTCGAATATGAACGTGGTGGACTTCAATCTGGGGATAGCGCTTACCCATGCCAACTATTATTTCTCCTATGGGATCCATCGGGTGAACGGTGGTAAAATCACCTCCGGAGATGAATTTATGGATGCATACCCGGCAAGTTCGATTTTTCAGGCTGGCTATAGAAGCGCAATAAGTACCAATGTGGCAGTAATCCTGAATGGGATGTACAGTATCCAAAAGAACCAGGATGACAATATAGAATTCAATTTGAAAGCCTTGCTGCTGGATAGACTATGGCTGGGAATAGGGCATAGGATTGACTACGCTACCAACGCGCAGATGGGAATAGTGACCAAGCGAATGAGAATAGGATACCTGTATGAATTCCCTAACGCTACCAGTTATAATCTTCCGGGCAATATCCATGAATTTACAGCAGTATTCAACATCTTCCGGGACAATGTGAGAACGGATTCCCAGCAGGTGGTGATGTGGTAAAAAAAACAGCCTATTTAGGGCATGCTGAAAAATGCGGGTAATAAATATTGTTTTCTGCCGGTTCTGAAAAAAAATG
>CBFGUY010000355.1:0-3161 GCA_965651895.1 uncultured Algoriphagus sp.
CCTTCACCACTTTTGCCAGCCTCAGCGATCACATGCTTTTTATATTTTAAATGAAGCAAGGTCCACACTTGGGTAGTCCCCCTAACTATAATGTGTCCTCCCCGTCCACCATCTCCACCATCCGGCCCTCCTTTGGGGACATGCTTTTCCCTTCGAAAATGTGTCGATCCAGGTCCACCCGCTCCTGACCTGGAGCAGAATTTTACATAATCTATGAAATTTGAATCAGCCATTTTTGAATAAGAAAAAAGGCTAAGCTTAAAAGCCTAGCCAAGTATGATTTGCGAAATTAAGAAAATAAAGGGAATCAGTAGCTATCTATCACTGAAGTGATGTCCGAGAATATCTTGTCAATCTCACCTACACCATTGATTTTCTGAAGCTTGCCTTGGGCAGCATAATAATCCGCTACTGGAAGAGTTTCATCCAAATACACCTTTATACGTGTATTGATTTTCTCATCGTCCTGGTCATCCACTCTGTTGGATGTTTTTCCTCTTTCTTTGATCCTTAACCTCAAGACTTCTTCAGGTACATCTAGAGCTATCATTCCACTGATCTCAAGATTATGCTTTGAAAGCATTTGATCCAGAGCTTCTGCCTGAGCTGTAGTACGGGGAAAACCATCAAAAATAAAACCTTTGGCATCTGTGGTTTCATTGATTTTATCCTCTACCATCCCTATCACCACTTCATCCGGTACCAGCCTGCCTTCATTCATATACTTTTTGGCAAGTTGTCCAAGCTCCGTCCCTTCGCCTAGATGTTTTCTGAAAAGATCGCCGGTGGACAAATGTGTCAGACTGTACTTTTCAATGAGTTTTTCACTTTGAGTGCCTTTGCCTGCACCCGGAGGGCCAAATAATACAATGTTATACATTCGGAAGTCTAATTTTTAAGGAGTACTGAGTTGATAAATATCAGGCAAGTTTCTGCCTAAACCATCGTAATCAAGGCCGTAACCGACCACAAATTTATTGGGAATTTCAAAACCCACATAATCTATTGCGTAATTAAACTGAAACGCACTTGGTTTATGAAGGAGTGTAGCAATGGAAATCTTGGCCGGTTTGTATTCAGAAAGTGCCTTGATTAAATAATCCATGCTGATTCCGGTATCGATTATATCCTCGACAATGAGGATATTTTTACCTTCAATATTTTCTTCCAACCCTAAAACACCCCGTACCTTCCCGGTTGATTCTGTACCGGAATAGCTACTTATCTTAATAAAGGAGGTTGTCAGCGGAAGATTAATTTCCCGACAAAGATCCGCCAAAACTATAAATGAGCCGTTCAGCACCCCCACTACTATTAATTCTTTATCCTTAAAATCCCGGGTCATTTCCTGCCCCAGCTCTCTGAGCCTTTGGGCGATTTCCTCCGCAGAGAGATATATTTGAAATTCCTTATCTTTAATACGCATATCCGCAAGATTTCAATTTATAGCCTTTCCACCAAATATGGGTACAGACTCAACATGGCGTTGAAATCCACCAGGGAGACTTTTTCATCCGGAGTATGCACGTTTTCTTCTGCCGCCCCAATAAAACACCAATCGATGGCATAAGGTGAAAACTGAACTTCTCTGCCATCACTCCCGCCGTACTCCTCCACTTCTAACTGATATGGGATCCCGCTTTCGCTTGCAAGCTCAATGATCCGATCCACGAATTTTTTTCTCGGAATAAATTTGTCGCGGATGGAGATCACAACGCCATTATGAAACTGTACCCCCTCTGTGATCCAGGTGATATCTGCTATCAAGGCATGTTTGATAGGCGAAGTCTCCTGAATAAATCTGAGCAAAAACGGCATACTCCCGCCCCCATGTTCCTCATATGTGGAAAAAACAACCCAACCATCGGTAATTGTTTCACAGAGTT
Source organism: uncultured Algoriphagus sp. (assembly GCA_965651895.1). Taxonomy (GTDB): domain Bacteria; phylum Bacteroidota; class Bacteroidia; order Cytophagales; family Cyclobacteriaceae; genus Algoriphagus. The sequence goes on from CBFGUY010000355.1 coordinate 1,887, forward strand.
TCAATGCAGTATAGACGCCTAATCGGTTATCTAGGTAAGCAGCTTGGATAAATTCATCGTCAATTCTGATGTTCTGCGCGAAGGACAAGCGGGTTCCGGGATCTATTCCTCTGGGAAAATCATGAGAAATCTCATTTTCATCACCTTTTAATTTACAATTAATCTCTCCCAAAGAATCCCTACCAACTAATTTGGTGCCTTCAATTATCTCAGGGCCTCCTACGCTAACCAACTGATTATTATACCTTGACATAAACCCAATAGTATCTATATGGGCAAACACTGCGGTTCTTGGACTACCAAATTTCAACAGAATACAATCATGAAAATCTTCACCAGAATACACTTCAGGTAAAACATTCCAAAAATTCTTTCGTTGGTCTATATATTGCAAAAGGAATTCTGACGTTTTAGACTCGTCACCTGAAACACTGAATTCATTAAGGATTTCGAACAAAAATTTCATTTTGGCATAAATTATGTTAATATTTCATTATCAAATTTGAAAAAAGTCGAGAATTATTTTTTACTCAGAATTGGGTTTTAAATATTTCAGCTAGATTTGTAGTAAATTAAAAGTTTATAAATTTGTATTCACATCAATCAACACTTAAAATTTGAACAAAAATTTTTTGTTATGAAAAAACTAATACTATCAACAATTATGGCAGGCGCTCTTGCAATAGGAGCAAATGCACAGGACTACGACAAGTTCTCCTTAGAAGTGGGCGGTGGCTTTAACAAACCAATGGCTCCTTTAACTCCAGGATATCTGTCTCCTACATTAAATCTTGGCCATGTAGAAGTTGGCGCAAGATACATGTTCAACGAAAAATTCGGGGTAAAACTGGATTATGGCTTTGGCTCTACAAAAGAATCCGGTAAGGATGATGCTGTCACAGGCACTTTTGATACCAAATACTACAGGTTGAACCTTCAAATGGTTTCGAACCTCGGTAGAATCATGAACTTCGAATCATTCTCGAGATCTATAGGTCTATTGGGTCATTTCGGCGCAGGTATCGGTAACGTAAGGCCTCAAGAAAATATTCACAGTGATTTCACTGATGATGTTTACAACTTCATTGTAGGTCTTTCTCCACAATTAAAACTTGGTAAGAGTGTTGCGTTGGTAGGTGATATCAGTACAATCATCAATGGACGTCAGTCTGTGGCATGGGATGGTGCTTCTGCAATCGGACCAAACGACCAAGGGTACTATGGTGCCAACAGTGTGTGGTGGACTGGATCACTTGGACTTCAGTTCTACCTTGG
>CBFGUY010000356.1:0-3131 GCA_965651895.1 uncultured Algoriphagus sp.
ACCACCACCACCAGCCCCGAAACAAGAGGACTTCGCCGATCAACCCTTTCGAGGGGTAATCCACATGATTACCAGAGGATCCAGCTCTGAGTTCGACACAAAATGACAGAAGAAAGACCATTATCGAAGGGTAAACCATGTAGCTCTATGAGCATCTTTATTGGTGGAGCAAAAGCTTTTTTTATGAAACGTTTGGTAAAATAAATTTTCATGGTAGATTAAAAAGACGATATGTCCACAATACCATTCTCTTTATTTATTTGTTTTTTTTCTTTTCTTTTCTTTCTTTAACTCCGCCTATGTTGATTGGAAGACTTCCTTGAGTCGTTTCAACATAGCCGGTCCCAAGCCCGGTAAAGGAGGAGGGTTGTGTTAGGTCCGGCAAACCAACGTAAAAACCAGCCAAATCTTATGGAGATGAAACCACAAAGAAAATCGTTGGGGCGTAACCCTCTTAGCGACGCGCCATATCGGAACCCGGGTATGGTGTTAAATGAGCAAGGGCCGGGCCGTCACCCCTTAAGTGACGCGCCGTCTCTTGATCTGGAGCCGGTGATAAGTGAGCAAGGATCGGGTCGTCGCATCCTTAGTGGCGCGCTACATCGGCGCCCGGGTGTAGTGGAAAATGAGCAAGGGTCTTTGCATCTTCCTCGGCGGGTGCGAAGGGTAAGGAAGCTAGTCGAGCCAACTAGGGTCCGTGTAGGTAGTTGGAACGTAGGTTCCTTAACAGGTAAGTTACGAGAAATAGTTGACGTTGCGGTGAGGAGACGGGTAAATATTTTATGCGTTCAAGAGACCAAGTGGAAAGGACAGAAGGCGAAGGAAGTGGAAGGTACAGGCTTCAAGTTGTGGTACACGGGGACTGCAACAAACAAGAATGGAGTAGGCGTCTTGATCGACAAGAGCCTTAAAGATGGGGTAGTAGATGTTAAGAGGGTAGGAGATAGAATCATCCTAGTCAAGCTGGTCATTGGGGACTTGGTTCTCAATGTTATCAGCGCGTATGCTCCTCAAGTAGGCCTTAATGAGAACTCAAAGAGGGAGTTCTGGGAAGGCCTGGAGGACATGGTTAGTAGTGTGCCAGTTGGCGAGAAGCTCTTCATAGGAGGAGATCTCAATGGCCATGTGGGTACATCTAGCACCAGTTTCGAGGGTGTGCATGGAGGCTTCGGCTTTGGGACTAGGAATCAAGAAGGAGAGGAAATCCTGAACTTTGCCCTAGCCTATGACATGTTTATAGCAAACACTTTCTTTAGGAAGAGGAAATCCCACCTGGTGACCTTCAGTAGTGGCCAACACACTAGCCAGATTGATTTCGTCCTCTTGAGAAAAGAGGACAGGCATGCCTGCTTAGATTGCAAGGTTATACCTGGAGAGTGTGTGGTAACCCAACATAAGCTTGTCGTAGCTGACTTCCGTTTTAAGATTCGTTTACAACGGAATAAGCATAACAAGGTCACTAGAACAAAGTGGTGGAAGCTTAAAGGGGATGTGGCCCAAACTTTCAAGGAGAGAGTTATCGAGGAGGGCCCTTGGGCAGAAGAGGGAGACACAAATATCATGTGGAGGAAGATGGCGACATGCATCCGAAAGATAGCTTCAGAAGAGTTTGGGTTGAGTCAAGGAAACAGAAGGGAAGTTAAAGACACTTGGTGGTGGAACGAAGATGTCCAAAAGGCTATCAAGGAGAAGAAAGATTGCTACAAACGCTTACATCATGACAAGTGTGCAGAAAACATAGAGAAGTACAGGATAGCGAAGAAGTCTGCAAAGCGAGCGGTTAGTAGAGCCCGGGGTCAAGCCTTTGACAACCTTTATCAACGGTTGGACACAAAGCAGGGAGAAAAGGATATCTATAGGATGGCCAAGATTCGTGAAAGGAAGACAAGGGATGTCAACCAAGTCAAATGCATCAAGGATGAAGCAAACCAACTATTAGTGAAGAATGAAGAGATCAAGAACAGATGGAAGGAGTACTTCAACAAATTGTTCAATGGAGGGAATGAGAGTTCTACAATAGAATTGGACGAACCATTCGATGACAACAACAGGGGTTTTGTACGAAGGATACAAGAATATGAAGTTAAGGAGGCGCTAAAAAGGATGAAGGTAGGAAAGGCGATGGGCCCTGATGGTATCCCTATCGAGGTATGGAGATGCCTTGGAGACATAGCGATAGTATGGCTGACTAAGCTTTTCAACACCATCTTTCGGACAAACAGAATGCCCGACGAGTGGCGGCGGAGTACATTAGTACCAATCTTCAAGAACAAAGGAGATGTTCAAAGTTGTACTAATTACCGTGGAATTAAGCTCATGAGCCATACAATGAAGCTATGGGAGAGAGTCATTGAACACCGCCTGCGAAAGATGACGAGCGTGACCCAAAATCAGTTTGGTTTCATGCCCGGGAGATCAACTATGGAGGCCATTTTCTTACTAAGACAACTTATGGAGAGATTCAGAGAACAAAAGAAAGACCTGCATATGGTCTTCATAGACTTGGAGAAGGCTTATGACAAAGTACCTAGGAGTGTAATGTGGTGGGCCTTGGAAAAACACAAAGTAGCAACAAAGTACATTAATCTTATTAAAGATATGTACACTAATGTTGTGACAAGTGTCCGAACAAGTGATGGAGACACCGATGACTTTCCAATTAACATAGGACTACATCAAGGGTCGGCTTTGAGCCCTTATCTTTTCGCTTTGGTGATAGATGAGGTCACAAGGGACATACAAGGAGATATACCGTGGTGTATGCTTTTTGCCGATGATGTGGTACTTATTGAGGAGAGTAGGAGTGGTGTTTCGCAAAAGTTGGAATTGTGGAGGCAGACGCTGGAAGCAAAAGGTTTTAGGCTTAGTAGGTCTAAAACAGAGTATATGAAGTGTGATTTCAGTGCCATGGGGTATGAGGATGGCGATGTTAGTCTTGATGGGCAAGTGGTACCCAAGAAAGACACTTTTCGTTACTTAGGATCAATGCTTCAGAAGGATGGAGACATCGATGAGGATGTCAGTCATAGAATTAAAGCTGGATGGTTGAAGTGGCGGCAAGCGGCGGGTGTCTTATGCGACCCCCGGGTGCCACACAAACTAAAAGGCAAATTCTACAGGACAGCAATCCG
>CBFGUY010000357.1:0-3125 GCA_965651895.1 uncultured Algoriphagus sp.
AAAAGTGTGCCCGCAGGCAATTTGTATATTTTCATAGGTCAATAGGGTTTAGGTGGAAATTTAGGAAAAAGATTTCAGACTAGTATAAAAGATCAAAACAGAAAGGTCTTACAAAGCAGCACTTTGCCAATTGGGAAAGGTCAAATTAATAATCGCAGGATTTGCGAAGCAACTATTCCACAGTACCTTTGTCATAGATCATAAGGGGTGCCTTAACAAAACGGGCTGAGATCATACCCATACGACCTGATCCGGGTAATGCCGGCGAAGGGAAATGAACAAGCCACATCAAAGTAAAAATAAAGTCGAAGGGATGCTTCTCGGCCATTTTACAATTTGATGGGCATAAGGGTAAACAATCACGGAAAACTTCCCCTAAGCTTTCCCATGTTTCACTCAAAATTCCTCAAGGGAACTAATACACATGAACAAATTAATTCTTGGCCTCGCTTTCTTCCTTGCCTCAATTTCTGGCTGGGCACAGCAATCTTTAACTGGTAAAGTTCTCGATGCGACCTCTGGAGAACCATTGGTAGGGGCATCTGTCTGGGCAGAAAACCAAGGCAAAGGCGGAGTATCAGACGAAAACGGCCTTTTTACCATAAATAAATTATCGAATGGAGCTCTGGATCTCAGGATATCCTACGTTGGCTACACGACTGTAAAGCAGAGTCTGGAACTTCCTTACGCAGGCGAACTGACTATACGCCTAAACCCGACGGATCTCTTGACCGAGGAATTCATTGTCTCAGCTACCAGAGCTTCGCAGAGTACACCTACCACTTTCCAGGAGATCAGTAAGGAAGAGCTGGCAAAAAGAAACCTAGGACAGGATATTCCCATGCTGCTGAACTTCACTCCTTCTGTGGTCACGCACTCAGATGCTGGAGCAGGCATAGGCTACACCGGTATGCGTATCCGGGGCTCCGACCAGACCAGAATCAATGTCACGGTGAATGGCATTCCCATGAATGATGCAGAGTCCCATGGCGTTTTTTGGGTGAATATGCCGGACTTTGCCAGCTCTGTGGACAATCTCCAGATCCAGCGTGGTGTGGGCACATCTACAAATGGCGCGGCGACTTTCGGTGCCAGTCTTAATTTTCAAACTGATACCCGACAGGATGATGCCTACGCCGAAATCTCTAATTCCGCAGGATCTTTCAACTCGTGGAGACATACAGTAAAAGCCGGTACCGGCTTACTGAACAATCGATTTGCTGTCGATGCACGCCTCTCTAAGATCAGTTCGGACGGCTATGTGGATCGGGCTTCCTCAGACCTGAAATCCTACTTTGTCTCCGCAGGATTCTATGGAGAAAACCATGTGCTGAAACTCAATGTATTCTCAGGCCAGGAAAAAACCTATCAAAGCTGGTATGGTCTTCCTGAATCAAAGCTCGAAAATGACCGGACGTGGAATTATTATACCTACGACAACGAAACTGACAACTATCAACAGGATCATTACCAGCTGATCTATACAGGGAAAATCGGAAGCAATTGGAAAACCCATGCAGCACTGCATTATACCTACGGTCGGGGATATTATGAGCAGTATAGGGCAGATGATGACTTTGCCGACTATAACCTGCCAGACGTCATCATCGGGGATTCTATGATCAGCAGCACGGATATTATCCGCAGGCGATGGCTGGACAATGACTTTTATGGTGCCGTAGCCTCTATTAATTATATCTCTGACAATGGGAAATGGGACATGGTTCTTGGCGGTGGAGCCAATCGCTATGACGGAGATCACTTCGGGGAAATCATCTGGGCCAGAATCGCCGGGGATACCGACATCCGGGATCGATACTATGACAACAATGCCGTCAAAGATGACCGTAACATCTATCTCAAAGCTACCCACGAAGTTTCCTCTGGATTATATCTGTTTGGTGATCTTCAAGTAAGGGGAATCGATTACTCTTTTGTGGGGGTTAATGACGATGGGAGAATTGTGGATGGAGAAGAGAAATACACCTTTTTCAATCCCAAGTTTGGACTGAGCTATGAAAAAAATGGCAAAACCTGGTATGCTAGCTATGCTGTGGCTAACCGTGAACCCACACGGTCGGATTTCACGGATAACCCGATCACAGAAGTACCCAGACCGGAACGGCTCAACAATGTAGAGGCAGGTCTCCGCGCACAAAGTGGAAGATTCAATTACAATGCGAATTTCTACTATATGGACTACAAGGATCAGTTGATCCTCACTGGACAGATCAATAATGTAGGCGCCTATATCCGTGAAAATGTGCCAAATTCTTACCGTGCAGGAATAGAATTGGATGGTGCTTATAGACTTTCAAAGCGGTGGACGCTTGGTGCCAATCTGGCTTTGAGCCAAAACAAGATCAAGGAATTTACTGAGTACATAGATGATTACAGTACGGATGAGTTCACCCAGGAAGAGATTTCCTATTCAGACACAGACATTGCTTTTTCTCCAAATGTGGTTTCCTCGGCAATGATTGAATATAAGCCGGTGAAAAATCTATCCCTGAACTGGATGAGCAAGTATGTAGGCAAGCAGTATCTGGACAATACCGGAAATGAGGCTCGTTCCTTGGATGCTTTTTTCACCAATGACTTCCGTGTCAGCTACTCAGTGCAACCGAGATATTTCAAAAGCATCGAGCTGAACCTTATGGTGAATAATATCTTCAATGAAATGTACGAGCCAAACGGCTATACCTTCAGCTATTTCGTACCTGGTGAAAGTCAAAAGGAATTAATTACTGAGAATTACTACTACCCGATGGCCGGCACCAATTTTATGGTGGGACTGAACTTGAAGTTTTAATAATTTGAGATCTATATAACAACGAAAATGGTATGAAATGAATCTCAACGATCGATAATCCGTATATTTGAGCTATGAAAGCAATTGAGATACAAACAGATAACGAAGAAATCCTAGGGGCTTTTAAAAAACTTGCAAAAGCATTCAAAGTTGATTTCTTTGAAAAGGAAGTTTCCAAAAGCAATTTGAATCCATCTCCAAACAATGACCCGTATTTCGAAAACCCGAAAAATCTTGCTGAAATTGAAGCAGGATTAATTGATGTGAAAGAAGGAAGAGTAGTGAAGATGGATCGAAATGAGCGAAAAAAGTT
>CBFGUY010000358.1:0-3118 GCA_965651895.1 uncultured Algoriphagus sp.
GAGTCAGGACCTTTTCCACATAATGGGATTGTGACAAAGTAATCCCATCCTCACCCTTTATCAGCTTGATGTTCAGTATAACATCAGCTTCACCCAAGTCCTTCATATCAAAGTTCTTGGAGAGGAATACTTTTGTCTCCATGATAGCCTCCAAATCGGTCCCAAATATCAATATGTCATCAACGTATAAACACATGATGACACCTTTGCCCCCAGAGAAGCGATAATACACACACTTGTCGGCTTCGTTTACACAAAACCCGGCAGTGGTCAGAGTATTATTAAACTTCTCATGCCATTGTCTGGGAGCTTGCTTAAGACCGTATAAGGATTTAATCAAGCGACACACTTTGCTCTCTTGTCCTTTAACCACAAATCCTTCTGGTTGCTGCATATAAATTTCCTCTTCCAGCTCTCCATTTAGGAATGCTGTCTTTACGTCCATTTGATGGACAAGAAGTTTATAAGCAGCTGCCAGCGCTAAAAGCACACGGATTGTGGGCAATCGAGCCACCGGAGAATAAGTATCAAAATAATCCTCCTCTTTCTTTTGAGTAAAACCCTTAGCCACAAGACGGGCCTTGTACTTTTCAATAGTACCATCGGGTCTCCTCTTCCTCCTAAAGATCCATTTGCAGCCCACAGGCTTGCAACCAGCTGGGAGATCAGTTATCTCCCAAGTTCCGTTCGAGATGATTGAATCCATCTCGCTACGGACAGCCTCCCTCCAGTACTCTGCATCCGGAGATGTATATGCCTCTGTGAGGGAGCGTGGTTCTTCATCCACTAGATAAATAATATAATCATCACCCAGAGACTTTTCAGTCCTTTGTCTCTTACTCCTCCTTAACTCCAAATCTGGAGTCTGGTCATGGACACTCGAGGGCAGAGAATATGTCCGAGATGGACCATCTGGGGCTACTACTTCCTTATCCCGCATAGGGAAGATGCTCTCAAAGAATGTCACATCCCGAGACTCCATTATTACATTTACAGCGATTTCGCTTGTCTCGGAATGGACCACTAGAAATCTATAAGCTGCACTGTTATGTGCATAACCCAGGAAGACACAGTCTACGGTCTTAGGGCCTAGCTTTCTCTTCTTCGGCAACGGGACATTCACCTTTGCAAGGCAGCCCCAAGTCCGAAGATGCGAAAGATCTGGCTTCCTTCCTTTAAATCCTTCATAGGGCGTGGCCTCACGGTTGCGAGGCGGCACCCTGTTCAGGACATAGCACACTGTGAGTACTGCCTCGCCCCACCAGATGTCAGGCATCCCCGAACTTTGCAACAAAGCATTAGCTAAGTCACACACCGTTCGGTTCTTCCTTTCAGCTACCCCATTTGACTGAGGTGAATATGGAGCGGTGGTTTCATGAATGATTCCACACTCTTTGCAGTACTCATCAAAAAGGTTGGAAAGGTATTCACCTCCTCTATCAGACCGTAACCTTTTAATTTTCTTGTCTAGCTGGTTTTCAACTTCAGTCTTATAGATCTTAAAGTGTTCTAGTGCCTCATCTTTAGTTCTGAGTAAGTAAATATAACAGAACCTGGTAGCATCATCTATCAAGGTAAGAAAGTATCTTTTACCGCCTTTTGTGATTATACCATTCATCTCACAGATATCTGAGTGAATTAGTTCTAAAGGAGTGGTACTTCTGCCTTCAACCGTATGAAACGGTTTTCTAGGCTGCTTAGCTTGCACACAAATACCACATTTTACACCTTTAACATGTTTATATTCAGGAATTAAAGACATGTCACTTAATCTCTTAATGGCCTCAAAATTCACATGACACAAACGGGAATGCCATATATTATTAATGGAATCGTTATTACAGACCACATTAACATGGTAAGAAGAATGATTGTTCAAAACAGAAAGACGGAACAAACCGCCTGACTCATATGACTTTCCAACAAAAGTACCAAACTTAGACAGGACCACTTTATTAGACTCAAACACTAATTTGAGACCCTGTCGACATAGCAGCGACACTGAAATGAGGTTCCGGCTCATCGAGGGCACATAGAGTACGTCCTTCAGCACGAGCGTCTTTCCTGAAGTTAACTTCAGGTAGACCTGTCCAGTACCTCGAACTGCTGCCGGAACACCATTTCCCATCAAGACTGGTGCGCTGTTGTATCCCTGGAATGAAGAGAACATGGATCGATCAGCACAAATATGAACAGTAGCACCGGAATCCATCCACCAGTCATCTGATGGACTTGCCATAAAGGCCTGAGGTGCATACCCTGGGGTGGAGTTAACCACCACGTTCCCTTCTTTGCGCTGAGGTGGAGGACCTTTTCCCTTCCTAAGTTTGCACCTCCGAGCTGTATGCCCGGAGACACCACAAACGTAGCAGATAAAGTCCTCCTTTTTCTTCTTCATCTTTTTGGACTTAGGTTGGTTCAGATTCTTCTGTGGAGAGTTCTTCTTCTTCTTCTGGAATTTTCTATCTCCACCCTTCTCAACAACGTGAGCCTGGAGTTGCTGGGATGGCTTGTTACTGGACCTTGCACGCTCTTCCACATTTATCGCAGCTGACAACTCAGTGAGAGTCATTTGCTTCTTCATGTGGCGGCGTGAAGTCACAAAGTCTCGCCAAGAAGGCGGGAGCTTTGCCAGTATTGCATTCACCTGAAAACTGTCTGGTAGGACGCAGCCATATTGGACCAAGTCCCTAACAAGGAGTTGAATCTCCTGTAGCTGCTCCATAACAGACCTTCCCTCAACCATTTTATAGTTGAGGTAGTTTTCCGTTGTGAATGACTCATTGCCATTGTCAACTTCAGAGAACTCGTTCTCAAGTTCAGTCCATAGACCCTTAGCGGAGGTAAAACCAGAGTACACGTCAAATAAGCGGTTCGACAAGACGTTCAGCAGACGAGACAAGCATGCCTCATTGGCTTCGTCCCACTTGGCCTTCTCCGCTAGTGCGGCGGCCTTCGCTGCATCATCAGAATCATCTGATGCAGCCTGGGGAACAGCCGACGTCACTACCCAAAATAATTTTAGGTCAGTGAGCCACATGCGAGTCTTAATCTGCCAGCGCTTAAAGCTTGCGCCGTCGAACGCTTCAGGCTTAATGACATCAGAACTGGAGGCCAT
>CBFGUY010000359.1:0-3109 GCA_965651895.1 uncultured Algoriphagus sp.
AATCCAATGATGTAACCTCTGCTATGCTCAACATTTAAAAGTAGGTCCCTCCAATTAAACGGGTGGTCATTTCTGGAATATTCGAAATATAAGTCAGCTTTTGCTTTGGGAACCAAATACCTGGCAAATATTCCGACATTTTGATCTTCCCTGAGCTCTACGTTTTCTTCGACTCCTTCTCCTTCTTTGGGTAAGGGGGCAAAAAAAGGAAAATAAGCCCGGAAATTATTTCTCATATCCCCCCTATAAACCTGAAATGCCCGCGTGGCACCCAAATACAGGTTTTCCAGAAAAATCGGATTATAGCTAATAGACAGACCCGTAAAATACCTCCAATCATCTGGTTTAGTAGAAAGTAATTCATGATAACTTCCGTCACTGAAGTGGGGAAAATCTGAGCCTTCCAGTTTTCCTACCCAGTATATCCCCTCAAAATTTCCTGCAAAAGTCTTTAAAGGCTTGGTAGAATTAAGTTTAAAGTGCAGAAATCCCTCAGCATTGTCAGTCATAAGTAAGGAATTATTCTGCCCAGGACCTATCCAGAGATTTTCAGTGGAGACACCTAAGGCTATGCCACCTAAATTTATACTGACATTGGAATTTCCCGGCAATAGTCTGGTTATAGGATCTTGTCCAAACCTTACCGGCTGGTCGATCCCATTTATACTCCTCCTCATATGTGTGAAGTAGCCTGTGGGGGCATTCTCAGGATATTCTTCAAAAGCCAAATTCTGGGCATAGTGGAACTGTGGGTAAAGTTGCACGCTGAGTATTCCCCATTTCATGTGTATCCCTGCTGATAGTAGGGTCTGTACGCCCTTGGCCGGAAGGATAGGGCCATGGCCCCAGTTGTAGGGATGGTGGGAATTGAATAAAGTATTTAGTTGTAATGGAAGAACAGACACCTTGAAATTTCCTGAGCTGTTTTTTACCGACATGGTTTTAGTTTCATAACCTTGCAGGGAATCAAGCAGGAACGGAGACGAAAATTGCGGAAATGCCTTGGAAACGGTAACGGGTTTATAGATAAAAGAGAAGTCGGAATCCAGATTCCCTGTCACTTGTTCCCTTCGCAGGTAATCATTAAGTAGGGGGAAACCCACAGGGATATTCTGTGAATAGCCAAAGAAGGGTAAACTGAGAAAAAACAGTAATAGGGCAGTTCTGATCTTCATGTATAAGAATTAATGGATTCCTTTTCAAATTTAAGCAAGAAATTGAATTTTGTATTGCTTGTCAGCTTTGACTGATCATTAAAAAAGGCGCAGTTCTAGCGCCTTTATATTTTACCATATGTAAATGTCATTAATCAACAATATGGGGGGCATTTCGAAGCAGGTCCACGATATTATTTTCTGCCAGTAAAAAACAGATGCATCATACGATTCGGAAGACACTAGCATCATGGCCTCTTGCGTCACTTGTACTGAGCGAAGTCTAAGTATCGGTCTCCTGCCCCCATCCAGTAAAACAAAGAGAATATGGCTATTGGCAACATTACGGATAATCACATTATTAATTAATACGCATTCTCATTGTCAGAGATTATAGAATTTGCTGTCATTGCAATGATTTTTAAATCAACAAATGGATTCCAGGTCTTGATATAATGTAAATCGAGTTTGTATCTAAAATACATCTGGTGGAAAGTCTGGGTCTCTCCTCTATATCCTTTGGCCTGGGCCAAACCCGTAATCCCGGGTTTTACTAAATGTCTGTTTCTGAACCCGGGGATTTTTTCTGCGCTTTGTTCATTCAAGTGAATAGGATGAGGTCTTGGCCCGACCAGTGACATGTTTCCATAGAGTACATTCAAAATCTGTGGAAGTTCGTCAATACTGGTCTTTCTGATGAATCTGCCCACTTTGGTAATGCGCGGGTCATCCTTAGTTGCCTGCTTGCTGTCCGCTTCCCTGTTGACCACCATAGACCTGAATTTATAGCATCTGAATCTCGAGTTGTAGATCCCCTCTCTTGTCTGTTTGAAAAAAACAGGTCCCGGGGTTTCTAATCTGATCAAAATGGCTACCAACGGAAAAAGCCACCACCCGATCAGCATCAAGAAGGTCAATGATCCTACCACATCAATTATCCTCTTGATCGTCAGGTTGAACCAGTTAAAATGGGGAGACATTTTAAAGTCTATTTCGTGATTAAGTGCTTCGGCGCTTTTCAGATAGAATGAATAGCTGTCCTCAAATCTTTTTTGTACAAAGTTTGCCATTGTGGTTATAAATAAAACTAAAAAAAAGAGTAAAGATTATTAAGGGTGGTTCAAAGTTCGGTTTTTTTGACATTTTTTCAAAAAAACTCCTGTTTTTTTACAAACACATTAATTTGCATTTTGCGATGAGTTTATATGATTTAAGATATTTTAGGTAGATTCGAGGCATAAATCTTGCCATATTCTGAATAAATACTGTTATAGTTGTAGCATTATTAGTCAATGCTGCGTATTGCATTTGAACACCATGCCAACTCTTATGACATTCTTTTTTGCTTTTTTGTCCTCCCTTGTGATAGGAATCATGTTTTATCCTGTCCTGATCAGTGTTTTTCAGCGATATCAGATATCCGACATTCCCGGTGGAAGAAAAATCCACCGGGATAAAATCCCTTCCATGGGCGGTATTGGGTTCTTTGTGGCTGTGGCCATTTCCACAGCAATCTGGGGATGGGAGTTCCCCAATGTGCAGACACCCTACCTATTGGGAGGCATCACTATCATGTTTTTTGTGGGGCTCCGCGATGATATCGTGGAACTCAGTGCCTCCAGGAAGATCCTTGGGCAACTGATCGCTGTGGTACTGGTAGTAGTGGTGGCGGATATCAGGATCAGAGGCTTCCATGGCTTTTTGGGAATAGGGGAGTTCAACCTTTATTTTAGCTATGCCTTCTCCGCTTTTACACTGCTGGCCCTTACCAATTCATTTAATTTAATCGATGGGCTGGATGGTCTGGCAGGGACTATTGCCTCCCTGGTATTTACACTCCTCGGTGTGTGGTTCTACTATCAGGGGTATTATAGTTTTGCTATCCTGAGCTTTACTTTTCTGGGAGCTGTGATGGCCTTTTTGATCTTTAATTGGCACCCCGCAAAAATTTTCAT
>CBFGUY010000360.1:0-3089 GCA_965651895.1 uncultured Algoriphagus sp.
ATTTTTATACAACCTCACAGCCATCTCGATAAACTCTTTCTGATGGGCAGGCGTGGTAACTTCGATCAACTTCATTCGGGCGATTTTAGACCGCTAAATTAGACAGATCGGGCGAAAGGGCAAAAAGTGAGTTTTCCTGCTTCTCAAGAAGCCGGACTTATTAGATTAGTTGTCCTGCTTCTCCAGAAGCAGTACTAAAAAGAATCTAAAACCAAATCCAAATGATCAATTCTCTCACAACTATAATACCTCCTCCTGTCAATAGGCAGTAGATAAAAGTATTTCTCCGGAATTTGTCTAAATAATTAAACTTGTGAAAACCCACTTTGTCAGGTAGGATTTCCTTCCGATATAAATAAAAACCCAATCCTGACATGGCAAAGCCGACTAAAATCCACATTTTTTATGTTTTAAATGCTGCTTCTGGAGAAGCAGCATAACCTTGTATCGTTGTGCTGCTTCTCCAGAAGCAGTACTCATTAAACTAATACAACTCAACCTTCACCAATCCCTTTCTGCCTGCATAATCCCTCGCAGAACTGAATAGATACTCTTCCGCATCTTCTACAATCATAGCCTCAACAGGGTTTTGGTGGATATAATGAAGTTTCTGTTCCAAAAAATGATTTGATTCTATCGCTACTGCATGTAATCCATCTACCCAAAACTTATAATTTGTTATTCTACTTTGATTAGATCCCTTTTCCTTAAAAGCTTTCAACATCCAAGTTGCTCTGGATTCAATTGATTCTCTTTCCATACTGGCTAAAATCTTTCTAGCAGTGAATTTCTTTAAATCCTGAATTGTGTCGCTTAACCGAAATGCTTCTTTCGACCTGCAGAGTAAATGCAGATGATTACTCATTAAGCACCAAGCAAAAATTTCTAACCCTTTTCTTTCCACACAGAAGTTTAGACTATCAACTACTTCTAGTTTGTATTCCTTCCTAGTAAAAACATCTATCCAATCCACAATGGATAAAGTCAAAAAATAAACTCCATGCTGATCCGAAACTTGGAATGGTCTTATAAAACAATCTTAAAAGATACCTGAATATTAAAGCTAAAACATTATTCTAAAAATAATGAATATGCTGCTTCTGGAGAATCAGCATAACACAACTGGTTAAAAATAGTAAGAATGCTGCTTTTGGAAAAGCAGCACAACTACACCAATTAGCTTTGCTGTCCTGCTTCCGGAGAAGTAGGAAGAACTCATCAAACCAATACACTGTTAATTCAGATCAACTTAGGCGACACTATTATTTACGCTTCATGATCATATCTATTGAAGCCGCAAGTACAATGCCTGCCACATAAGCCAACAAATCTGTCCAAAGGAATCCTTGTCCTAATATTAACCTTCCAGGCAGAGTTATTCTGATCTCATTTATCCACGGCTCCTGATACAACTGGCTTAATTCAATGGCAAAGCAAATTGCTAAGCCAAGAATTGCCACTCTCTGTACTTTGTGTTTTACAAAGAAAAAGCGAACTATAAAATACATCATAGACGCATACAGCGCGTCTCCTGTGGCAGCAGGTAAAAAAGGTGTTTTTCTTGATAACAACCCCAGGGCGATTATGATCAGAATGATAAATGCGTATAAATATTTTTGCCTCGTTGATTTCTCTTGCCCTTTGTTCGTCATTTAAGATAAGAAATTGGCTCTAAAAAGAATGCTGCTTCTGGAGAAGCAGCATAACGATCTTGTTGTCCTGCTTCTCTAGAAGCCGGACTGACTACTCTACCACCTCAGCATACAGATCAAACTCTGTAGCATCAGTCACTTTCACATTAACAAAATCTCCCGCTCTACAGTAGTATTTTGAAGCATCGATCAGCACTTCGTTATCCACTTCTACGGAATCATACTCCGTACGGCCAACAAAATGTCGGCCTTCTTTTTTATCGATCAAGACTTTGAAAGACTTGCCTATTTTCTCCTGATTCAGATCGTATGATATCTGCTCCTGGATCTCCATCAGATTATTCGCACGCTCCTGCTTCACTTCCTGTGGAATAGTATCCTCCATGGTATAAGCATGTGTGTTTTCTTCATGAGAATAAGTAAACACACCCAAACGCTCGAATTTCATTCGCTCCACGAAATCCACCATCTCTTGATACTCTTTCTCTCCTTCACCCGGATGTCCGGCAATCAGTGTAGTACGGATAGCGATATCCGGAAGAATATCCCGGATACTATGGATTAAATTTTCCTGTTTTTCGCGTGTGGTACCACGACGCATAGCTTTCAGTACATCCGTAGAACCGTGTTGCAAAGGAATATCCAGATAGTTACAAATATTGTCCCGCTCTTTCATTACTTCGATCACGTCCATTGGGAAACCCGTAGGATAAGCATAATGCAGGCGAATCCAATCAATCCCGTTGACGTCTGAAAGCCTTCGCATCAACTCCGCAAGGTTTCTCTTCTTGTAAATATCAAGTCCGTAATAGGTAGAATCCTGAGCGATAAGAAGTAACTCCTTAGTCCCACCTGCTGCTTTATGCTCAGCCTCTTTTACCAATTCCTCAATTGGTCTGGAAATATGCCCGCCCCGCATTATTGGAATTGCGCAAAAAGAACACGGTCTATCACATCCTTCTGAGATCTTCATATACGCATAGTGGGAAGAATGCGTCAAGAGCCTTTCACCTACCAACTCATGCTTATAATCAGCTTTGAATTTCTTTAGAATAGCAGGTAAATCCCGGGTTCCAAAAAATGCATCGACCTGAGGGATTTCCTTTTCCAGATCGTCTTTGTAGCGCTGCGAAAGACATCCCGTCACATAGACTTTGTCCACCAAGCCCTGCTCCTTAGCATCTACATACTGCAAAATGGTGTCGATAGACTCCTGCTTTGCATTATCGATAAACCCACAGGTATTGATAATGATGATGTTATTGTCATCAGTTCCCGACTCATGGCTAGCATTGATACCATTGCCCCGAAGCTGGGTGAGCAACACCTCTGAATCGACCAGATTCTTGGAGCAACCCATGGTAACAATATTGACTTTGTCTTTTTTTAACGTTCTCGCTTTCACAGTTTTCCTACTTTTTGAGGCTGCAAAGGTAG
>CBFGUY010000361.1:0-3088 GCA_965651895.1 uncultured Algoriphagus sp.
TAGCAAAAGAATCATTTTTAAGTAATAGTACCACTATCAACAACTTGAAACTTCGAGTAGGATACGGTCAGACTTCCAATCAGGCTATTTCACCTTATGCCACTCTGGGGCAACTGGCTACCAGGCCTTACAACTTCGGAAATGATCATTATGCTACCGGATACTATGTGTCACGGCTGCCAAATCCAAACCTCGGGTGGGAATATTCTGAAACCTGGAATGTAGGAGTGGATTTTGGGTTTTTGAACAATAGACTAACAGGTACCTTGGAATACTACCTCACCAATACTAACGATATTTTGCTGAATGTGAATCTCCCGAGTACTTCAGGTGTGGGCAGCTATACTGCCAATATCGGTGAAACCCAAAATAAGGGGATTGAACTTTCTTTAAATGGGGTAATTATCCAAAATACCAATGGATGGAGCTGGGAAGCAGGAGTGAACATCTATGGCAACAGAAATAAGCTGGTGTCTTTGGCTTCAGGACAGCAAAGGGATGAGTCCAATTGGTGGTTTGTAGGACATCCTATAGATGTCATATTTGATTATAAAAATATAGGCCTGTGGCAAGAAGGAGATCCTCATCTGGATATTTTAGAGCCGGGGGGAAATGTGGGTATGATCAAGGTGAAATACAACGGCGATTTTGATTCAGAAGGTAAACCTATGCGACAGATTGGGCCGGATGACCGGGAAATCATGAGCGTGTTGCCGGATTTTCAAGGTGGGTTCAATACCCGACTGGCATACAAAGGGCTTGATTTGAATATCGTCGGTGCCTTCAAAAGCGGAGGGGTACTTATCAGTACCCTGCATTCTGCTTCAGGATACCTGAACTTGCTGAGTGGGCGTAGAAATAACGTGAAAGTGGACTATTGGACTCCGGAGAATACTGATGCCAAATACCCTAAACCAGGGGGGATTATCTCAGGAGACAATCCAAAATACGGAAGCACCATGGGGTACTTTGATGCTTCCTATGTGAAGATCCGTAATATCTCTTTGGGTTACAATTTCAACCAAACCTTGCTTGATAGGGTAGGGATTGACCGATTACGGCTGTATTTCAGTGTGCAGAATCCTCTGGTGATCTCCTCTCCATTCTACAAGGAAACCGGTCTGGATCCTGAAACCAATTCCTTTGGTAATGAAAATGCGGCGGTCACTTCGGCCTATCAAAGAAGGTTGCTGACCTTAGGCACCAACGCACCTGCTGTCCGCAATTTTCTTTTCGGTATCAATTTGACATTTTAAGGATGAACATCATGAAAATTAGAACGAGCAAGCCCATACTTGCAATTGGATTTACGATTTTATTATTGACAGGCTGTTCCGGGATTTTGGATGAACAGCCCCGCAGCACCTTTGAGCCCAGTTTCTTCAAAACTGAAAACGGCGTATTGGGTGGATTGACCGGAATGTATGCTCATTTGAGATACATCTATGGGCAGGCGTATTACTACAATACCACGCTGACAGGTACAGATGAAGCGACCTACGCTCAGAGTGCTGACCAGAACTTCCAAGTGATGGACATTTCAGGGCAGGGTGAAATCACTTCTACCAGTAGCCGGGCAGATGCGCTCTGGGGCACAGCGTTTACCAATATCAATACGGCAAGCGGTATTATCGAGAATGCCGCTGAAGTAGGTATTTCGGATGCGCTGATAGCTGAAGCTAGGTTTTTCCGTGCATTTGACTATTTTCTTTTGGTACAGACTTTTGGCGGAGTCCCGTTGGATCTAGGTGCCGGTGATTTGGTGTTCAACTCTAACCCGGTAAGGATATCAACCAGGAATACCGTACCTGAGGTATATACCAAAGGGATTTTCCCGGATTTGCTACAGGCTGTAAATGATCTTCCTGTAAATCCTCGTCTGACCGGTACTGCCACTAAAACCCTCGCTAGATTGTATCTTGCTAAGGCATATCTTACCTATGCTTGGTGGCTGGAAAATCCGAATAACATTCCGACCTATCCTGAAGCCAGCAGAATAGACCCAGATGGACACGACCCTCAATGGTACTTTCAGCAGGCTTATGATATAGCTATGGAAGCGATCAATGATCCGGGGCCTTTCGGCTTGCAAGAGACATTTTACGATGTAAACCTGGCACAAAATGACCGGAACAATGAAATACTGTTGTATGCTGACCGTACCGAGACAAGCGAATTCTATAATGGAAGTAGTCTCACTTGGGGAAATGGCGGTGCACCGGATAACTTTGCTGTATGGATGATGACCTGGAATTATACCGTGATGCAGAGCAGTTCTTCGCCCAACTCTTGGTCCCCGGTAAATTCTGTTCAAAGAGATGCTGTACAGTCACTAGGAAGACCCTGGACGAGGATGGCTCCTACCATCGGTGCGATCACAAACACTTTTGCCGATAAAAGCAATGACTCCAGATACGATGGGACATTCACCACCACTTATCGTGGCAACTGGAATAAGGCTGGAATGAGTGGGCCACTATATAATGCCAATCTTCTTGAAATAAACCCGGGGGATCCTGTACTTACCTTTTTGGATGAAGAACCTGATCAGCCCGTAGATTATTCCCTACCTGTAAGTCAGGCAGCAAATATAGGAGCGGGTGTACTTCCGGGAAGATCTGACTTCGTGATTTCACCTTCTGGAATCAGCAGAATCGTCTATCCAGGGCTTTGGAAGCTTGGGGTTTACCGTACAGACAGCGGTACGGGGCTAGGCCAGCCAAACGCCGCAAGTACCAGGCCTTATAATATTGCCAAGTTTTCCGAACTTTATCTTGTTGCTGCTGAAGCGGCCGTAAAGGGCGCAACAGGCACTATGTCTGCAAGAGATCTGGTAAATGTACTTCGTGCAAGAGCAGGGAAGTGGAGATGGGATAACAATGGAAATCAGGAAAGGATAGAGGATAATAGTGCTGAAATGATCTCTGCTACTCCAGCAGTGATAGATGTTAATTACATCTTGGCAGAGAGATCAAGGGAGTTTTATGGAGAAGGATACCGATGGTATGACCTGATCCGGACACAGAAGTGGGAAGAATTAGCTTCTACTTATGAAATAGGTGGTTCTAACTATGGTGATCATACTCCT
>CBFGUY010000362.1:0-3069 GCA_965651895.1 uncultured Algoriphagus sp.
GGAGGAAGTGGGGAAGATGAATGAGTTGCTGGATAAACTAAGAGGCTAAAAAAAATTAAGTAAATACATGTCTATACATTAAATAGTGATACAATTAAAATTTTAACTAAAACGACAAAAATTATGAGTACTACAAAATGGATTATCGACCCTACACACTCTGAAGTGTCATTCAAAGTAAAACACTTGGTGATTTCTACAGTAACTGGTTATTTCAGGAAATTTGAAGGCAGCGCGGAAAGTAATTCTGATGATTTTGATGGGGCCAGTGTTTCATTTACAGCTGATATTGACAGCATAGATACCAATCAATCTGATAGGGATACTCACTTGAAGTCTGCGGATTTCTTTGATGCAGAGAATCATCCTAAATTGTCTTTTGATGGGAAAATAGTCAATGAGGGAGGAGATTATAAATTAGTAGGTGACTTGACCCTGAGAGATACCACCAAGAAAACCGAACTGAACGTCGATTTTGGCGGAGTGGCAGCGGATCCTTATGGACAGACCAAGGCTGGTTTTGAAATCGAAGGTAAAATCAACAGAAAAGATTTCGGGCTTTCTTGGTCCGCAGTGACTGAGGCGGGTAGTGTAGTAGTGAGTGATCAGGTACGTTTGATCTTGAGTGTACAGCTTGTAAAGCAAGCTTAAATCACACAACCTTTGAGGTCTTTAAGACCTCGAAGGTTTCTACAATTAAATAGCTTATTGACTTAAGCTCATAAAGTATCGATTCTAAACAACCCTTTTCCATACCAATTATGAAACCATTAATCACAGGAATCCACCACATCACTGCGATAGCGGGAAATCCTCAGGCAAATATTGATTTCTACACAGGAATACTTGGTTTGAGACTGGTAAAGAAGACCATAAACTTTGATGCCCCAGGTGTTTATCATTTCTATTTTGGAGATGAACTAGGGAGACCAGGTACGGTATTTACCACGTTTCCTTTTACCGGAGCACGCAAAGGCACCAAAGGGACTGGTGAAGTGACATACACTGCCTTTTCTATCTCAGGAGACTCCTTGGATTATTGGATCGAGAGGCTTAAAAAATACAGAATATCTGTTTCTGATGTCTTGACACGGTTTGGTGAGCGATTGATCCGGTTTGAAGATCACGATAGCATGGGGATCGAGTTGGTGGCTAATGATCAGGATGATAGAAATGGCTGGACTTATGGCAATGTGCCGATTGAGCATGCGGTCAAAGGATTTTATGGAGCTACTCTGAATCTTAAGGCCAAGGAACAGACTGAAAAATTACTTACTGAGCATATGGATTACCGGTTTATTGGGGAGGAAAATGGCAGGTACCGATATGGCACCCAGGGCAAGCCTGGCGATATAGTGGATATAGTGATTGATAAATCAGGTAATCGAGGCACACAAAGTGCCGGTACCATCCATCATATTGCTTTCAGGACGGCTGATGCGGCTTCGCAACTGGAAGTACAGGAATTGTTGATGGAAAATGGATATCAGGTGACTGAGGTAAAAGACCGGAATTACTTTACCTCTATCTATTTCCGCGAACCGGGCGGGGTATTATTTGAAGTTGCCACCGATGAGCCTGGTTTTGCGATTGATGAGGATGAAGCTCACTTGGGCGAGTTGGTCAAGCTGCCGGAATGGGCTGAACCGAACCGTGAAAAAATAGAAGAGAGTTTGACTCCGGTAAAGTTAACAATAGAAGCATATGACTAAGGTAAAAACAGCTGGTGTTCCATTGGACAAAGCTAAAAAGGCTGCAATAATGATCCATGGGAGAGGGGCAAGTGCAGAGAGTATCCTTTCGCTTGCGCAACATCTCAACTTGGATGATTATGCCTTATTGGCACCAGAAGCAGCCGGAGGCACTTGGTATCCCTATAGTTTTATGGCACCTGATGAAGCAAATCAAGCTGCGTTGGCCTCTTCCTTGGCGGCTATCAGGGCGACTTGGGATCAAATTTCTGAAGCGGGGATTTCTTCGGGAAATGTAGTGCTGATCGGTTTTTCCCAGGGTGCTTGTTTGAGTCTTGAATTTGCCGCTCTGAATGCCTGCAAATTAGGAGGGGTCATTGCTTTTACTGGGGGATTGATTGGTGAAGAGATTCGGCCTAATAAATATTCCGGAGATTTTGCGGGTAGCCCAGTTTTCATAGGAAGCAGCGAAAAGGATATGCATGTGCCTCTTTCCAGAATTAAAGAATCAGAAACCCTATTGAGCAGGATGGGTGCAAAAGTGAAATTGTTAATCTTCCCAGACTCAAATCATTCTATCCGTCAGGAAGAAATTGATTGGGTAAACGGAAACATAGTATAAATAGGTTTTCTTAGTTCAAAAAATCCTCTGGCATTTGTCAGGGGATTTTTTTTCTGAAAGTCTGTAAATGTTTCCCGCAGATTATCGCAGAAAAGGACGCAGATGATCACAGATTATATAATACAGGATTTTATCTTTCATCTCCGTTTGTGAAGTCCTAAATCATGATTTTTTTCTGATACTTTTCCCCACAGCATTAGTTGAAAGATTGATTTTTTGCTGGCATTTAAATGATTATTCTCTCAAAAAGCATTATGTAAAGTGCTGCTAATAAAAAATAATAGGTCTTACTTTTGGGTTTTACTCAATTTAAAGAGTAAAACCACTTCAGCAATTGCGGTTTTTTTTTCAAAATGAATAACTCACTTGGGAGCCTCCCTCGGGATTGAGTTCAACACTGGCAAAAACCCCAATTTCCTGCTGCAGATCCTCTACATGGCTGATGATTCCGACAATCCTGTTCTCATGACGGAGTGACTTGAGTGTTTCAAAGACCACACGAAGCGCATTTCTGTCCAAAGCTCCAAAGCCTTCATCCATAAAGAAAAAGCTTTGATCTGCCTGATTGAGAGCCTTGACTTTTTCAGCCAGAGCAAGTGCAAGGCATAGGGATGCCTGAAAAGTCTGTCCTCCGGAAAGTGTTTTCAGCAGTCGTTTTTTGCCACCGTTCAGATAGTCGATCACCCAGAAGGTATTATTGGCGTCGATGTCAAGACTGAGCTGGTTTTTACACAGCTTCATAAAGCGGACATTCGC
>CBFGUY010000363.1:0-3062 GCA_965651895.1 uncultured Algoriphagus sp.
ATAGCCCCATACATCCAATAAAAATAGCAATGGTAGAAAAGAACTGAATTCCACGGAGTAGCGTGTCTTCTGCTGCATAGAACTGGGCGATGTTGTCATCTAGAAATGTATATTCAAAGAGTTTGTTGGGGTATTGTTCTTCCCAGAGCTGTTGTATTTCTTCCAAGGTCGCCTTAACGGAATTCCCGTTAATCTTGATGGCGAAATTAGAGTACATTCCACTTGCAGTAGTGATAATCGTAGCAGAAATAGCTTGGTGCAAAGATCTGTCATGGAAATTTCTAACCACCCCCACTATAGGCCCTTTCATATTTCCTCCATTGGCATAGACCATTTCACCCAACGCCTCTTCATATGAAGTGAAACCTAAATTTTGGAGCATGGCTTCATTGACCACCATTTCCCGCACTGTATCTGATGGTGTAAGGTTTCTTCCAGCCAACAATTCCAGATCAAATGTAGGGATGTAATCAGAGTCAGCCAGTTTCATATTGGTAAGAAAATTAACTTCTTCCGTGTCGGATCCAAATCGTATAGCGTTGTTCCAAGAATTATCAGATGCGGGAGCTTGATAACAGAGGGAGACTTTTTCTATACCCGGCAGACGTAAGAATTCATTTTTCAGCACATTCATGGTATTTAGCGAATCATCACCCAGAGACACCATCAGGATAGATTCCTTGTCAAAACCAAGCTCAGCTTGTCTGGTAAATCGCAGTTGGTTCATGATCACAACTACTCCGATGATCAATACCTGTGATATGGCAAACTGCGCCACTATCAAAGAACGACGGGTATTAAAACCTCCCATTTGTTGCATAGAAAGCCTTCCCTTAAGCGCTTGAACGGGTTTGAAACCTGTCAAAATCAAAGCAGGATAACAGCCAGCGAGAAGGGTAATCAGGATATTCAGACCGAAAATAAATAGTAGCAGTGTGCTATCGGCAAAGAAGTTATTTGGAATACGGACGCTGAAGAAGTCATTCACATAGGGTACTAATACTAAAGAGGCGACAAATGCAATCAGGATACTAATCGTAGAGATAATCCCGGTTTCAAATATAAATTGCCAGAATAACTGTCCCCGGAAACTTCCCAATACCTTTCTGACTCCCACTTCTTTAGATCTTTTCAGTGCTTGTGCGGTAGCAAGATTCACAAAATTCACACAAGCCGTAAGAAGTAAAAATATGCCAATGGCAATTAGAATTCCTATATCAGACTTTTCCATTGCTCCACCATATTTTCCATTGAAGTGGATGTCTGAAAGCGCCTGCAATTTATAATGATGGACATTTTTACTCTCCGGACGAAATTGCTTCACATAAGGCTTCAAAGCTTCCTCAACTTCAGCAGGACTCACTTCAGGTCTGAGCGACGTGTAGCAGTACATTCCTGAACTGATTCCTCCCCAGGCATGATCACTTGCCAGCCAAGGGTTAAAATCTTTCAGGGTACTGTATGACACGAAAATTTCAGGCTTTATATCCGTATTTTCAGGAAAATCCTCTAATACACCTGTGATGGTGAACGGCAGAAAATTGTCATGCGAAATCACCTGACCAACAGGATCCTGCTCCCCAAAATATTTTTTTGCAAGCCTTTCGGTGATAATGGCTGTATTTGGGGCACTCAATGCTGTCTTAATAGAACCCTTTATTAAAGGGAAATTAAATATTTCGAAAAAAGAGGACTCCGTAAAAGCAAAGCCGTTAGGCTCTTTGATCATCTGCAATACTCCATTCCGCTCAAAAGAGATCACGGCATCGGACTCATGATACATTCGGGCCACTTGCTCTCCATAGGTGTGGTTCTCTCTTAGTACCTCCCCAAGCGGAGATGGAACACTGTTTACAAAAGATACCGTTTCCCGGTGCTGCTCCGTAACCACACGGTAGATTCTGTCCTTATTCTCATGAAAATCATCAAAACTCAAGTGATGCTTCACCAGTGCGAAAATCAAGATACAGCAGGTGACACTTAGTGCCAATCCGGCGATATTGATGAAGGTGTATTCCTTGTTTCTTAAAATAGTCCTCCAGCCAATTTTAAAGTAATTTTTATACATGCCATAGGGGGTTAAATTTTGATAAGTTTTTCTAGGACGGATGATGCCCGGCCGGAAAAGTAAAAGCACATCCAGGATAAACTTCCAGTCCGCTTTACGCTTTCCCAGGATTTTGAAATTTCTCTCATAAATTTCGATAAGATCACCTTCAATGTAATCCAGCATCCTCGGATGGCAGAACCATCGGAAGAAGTGGAGGAAAAGTTTTGGTGGGTCAGGTTGTCGCTTACTCATGGTTTAAATCCCTGCAAGATTAGACTGCCAAATCGTTTTAGGGATGGCAGCCCATAGTTCATCCCGGGTATCTTTGGAATATTGGATAGCTTTTTTCCCCAAGGCGGTTATTTCAAAATACCGTCTGGGTCTGCCAGCCCTTTCCCCCGTCACCTCAACGGAAAATGATTTTAAATAGCCCTTGTCCTCCATCCTATTTAAGGCGGTGTGCATGGCGCCCATACTTACTGTTCGCTTTAACCGTGATTCAATTTCATCTTTGATGGCAACGCTGTAAGCAGAATTATTCAGGATGCCTATAGTGAGAATTACTATTTCTTCAAACTCACCTAACTGAAAGTTCTTCATAAGAATAAATATATTATCTAAATGTAGGATTAATATCCATGCCAAGAAAAAATGTCTATCTGGGCTTCTTAAAGAGGTGTTTTATGAAAACAATTGTCCATATAAGTACAGTAATGGTCGTCTATGGACTTTTTTGCGAAAAGGTTACCCCCAATCATTGCAAGGGTAAAAGCAAAGAGAACCATTGTTTAAATATGAAAACCAACCTATTTTAAGGCAATGAAATCCCAACCTGAAGTTTGGCTAAGAGGCCCGATACCTGAATATCCTGCAGCATTACAGCCTGTTGCCCATGCTATTCTCCAAGCTCAGGAGGAGATTCATGGGTTGATGAAGGATTTTCCTTCTTCTTTACTTTGGGAAAAACCTGTGGGCTTGGCTTCCCCGGCTTTCCACTTGCGGCATATAGCCG
>CBFGUY010000364.1:0-3059 GCA_965651895.1 uncultured Algoriphagus sp.
TTCCGGTCATAGCCATTGCTTCAGCTGTGCCCTTCCAATCTCTTCCTGCGGCTTTGGATGCAATACTGGCAATACTCATCCAATGCCCGCCGGGGGTGATTTTTTTCTCTGCAAACATTACATGCCCTTTCACATTCATTTTGTAGGGATTGCAATCCCAGAAGAAGGCTATGTCTTTTTGCTCTTTTGTAGCCCTTTTATCCGCTTCATACACCTCCATCGCCACTTTATAGAACTCACTATCCGGATCTGTAGAGAAGGGAGGTGGGGGGAGGGGCTTAAACTGTGATGCAGAATCCATCACGAATGTTCTGATTTTATTCCAGTGCGGCTCTATTGCTTCCATATAGGCAGGAGGGGTAGGTTGCCAAGTTCCTTCTTTACCGGTAACTGTGAATTTTGGAAAGGATCTACTCTGATGGTAATTGTCTTTGGAGGAGTAGGCTTTGATGACATCACCTACTTCTTTTCCGAAAGCCACAGATGCCTCAAAAACATCTTCTGGAATCCCTTTTTTCTTCAATGAAGCAAAGGTGGCGTCTCTATGCTCATTCATCATGTCTTCCGAGAAAATCAGCCCTGTTCCTACATAATAATAGGCAGCTAGGGATGCTAAGGGAGGATAGACTTTTTCTGAGGGCGAGAAATTCACCTTTTCTGAGCCATTGAGCTGGCCTAGCAGAGATTCATAATCATTGTCCACGGCAGCGGCTACCTCATATGCGGCAAGAGAAGCATAGGAATAAATCCTGACAGCTACAGGTGGAGAAAATATATCATGGATAATTACCTCTGTGATTCTCTTTTGAGCCTCAGTAAGATAGTGGCCATCTTCTATTGCCTGTGAATAATCGGTCTGATTTGCGCAAGAGACGGCAGTCAGGAGTATCCCTGAAATTAGCAGGAATTTGACGATACGCATATTTAGTAGGTTAATTTTGTGCTTTGGTGTCTGTACCATAAGTATTATTGGTACAGGAGATACCTGATATTGTGTTTGGACCTTAAAGCTATTGGAAATTAAGGAAGTAACAAAGGAAGTCAATAAAGTTTGACCCAGTATAGTGGACCAGAATTACTTCCTGCCAGTCCATACCCCTTTTGGTTTACTGTGATTTTATGAAGTTGTCTTATTTCTGATCTGGCTGGAATAGTAGTTTTTAATTTCTTTTGTTCCCAGGTTCCATCTTGCCATTGGTAAGAAGAAAATGCGGATGCTTTATTGGTACCTAAGTCAACTCTGAAGCCTGAAAAATTCCCTCCAAGTAACACTGTTTTTTCATTTTCGTCCCAATAAAGGGAAAGTACTGGAGAAAGCTGAGTAGGAAAAGGAAAAGGCTCAAAAGTGAAACTTCCATCGGCCTGCTGGAAGTAGGTTCCGGAGCGGAATTCATAGGCTGGGAATCTCGAGATCCCGGACAAAGTCTCCTCGCTAAATAAATCTTCAGGACTTTCTATTTCGGAATAATCCTGATAGTAGGCATGTTTTTTCTTTAACCCTGGAACTTGCTTGATGAGGTCATCGCGGGAAGCAAAGGGCAGAAGGTGCTCTCCCATGTAATGGAAGATGATAGGGTCGGTCTGCCCATTTTCATCAAAATCCCCGTAATAAAGCCAGACAGGTTTATTACGTTCTGCTTTTAGTTTACTGTTTAGACCGAGATTTCCGGTCATAATATCCAACCTCCCATCTCCATTCACATCGGCTAAGGACAGTTGATTGATCCATCCAGCAGAGTATTCCAGGCCAGGGACTATTTTTTCCTTTAGCGTTTTGTTTCCTGTCTGTTCAAAAACCCGTATTCCCTGCCAGTCGCCTGTAAGAATCAATTCACTGATACCATTGCCGTCCAGATCCCCCCATACAGCCGTATTGATCATACCTAGATCAGTATCCTCCCCAAACCACTCTGTAGTTTGTTCTTTGAAAAAACCATTGCCATCATTGATAAGCAATACACTTTTAGGGCTTTTGCCATATGCCCCACTTACTACCGCACTTCCTACAAATATATCCAGATCACCGTCTTCATCTATATCATAAATGGCAAGTGTGGAGCTGTTTTCCCCAATCATTGGAATTGACTTGGGGCTGAAGTGAAAATTCCCCTTTCCGTCTCCAAAGTAGAGTCGGTCATAATTAAAAACTGCTCCGCTAGGAACCTCATTGCCGCCACTGCCTACATATAGATCAGGATAGCCGTCTCCATTGAAGTCCGCAAAGGCCGCTACTATATCTTCAGCTTTGCTAAGCTGGTCAAAGATCGGATTCTCTTTAGGCACAAAGTTTCCATCTAGCTGCTGCAGAAATATGGCACCTGCCTGATCCTGAGCTCCCCCTACGTAGATATCTTCCAGTCCATCACCGTTTATATCAGCTACGGCCAGTGCCGGCCCCATACTTGCGAAACTTCTCGGGATAAGGTATTCCCGTTTGGTTTCATCCAGGGAGGTTTTCTCCTCATGTTTCCAAGCTATATCAGGGAATTTAAACCTTGTTTTTTCAAGTGTAGGGGCTAGGCGTTCTTTCCCCTCTCCTTGCTTTAACGTAAGCGACTGATTGAGAGCAGTGTGGTGAAAAATCTCCAAGAGTCCATCCGGCCATCTCACAGAAACTGAGTCTATAGATGAGGTTTTTCCCAGTCCAAAAACCAGCGTAGATGAAGTGCCGGACATAAATCCCCTGCTTCCGGAATAGTGCTGGAATAGGCTTTTTTCCCCAAAGTGCAATCCTACTTTTGCCCCCATTCCAAATGAGTTGGCTCCATCGGCCTGGAGATTTATCCTGAGAAAGGCATTTTCTGATTTGTCACTATGATTTTGGTAGATAAATGCAGGCTGGTTGAGGTTATTGATGATCAAATCTAAGTCCCCGTCGTTGTCCAGATCCGCATAGGTGGAGCCGTTGGAATAACTGGGGTGATCCAAGCCCCATTTTTCGGCCTGATCAGTGAAAGTTAAATCACCCTGATTCTGAAAACTAAGATTTGCCAATTTGACTGTAGGCAGCATCTCTATCTGTTGTCTTTGGAATTCTTCTTCCGATAGCTTCGGGATTG
>CBFGUY010000365.1:0-3056 GCA_965651895.1 uncultured Algoriphagus sp.
GAACCCAAGAAAATATACCAACCTTTTTCCAAGCGCTCATTTAACTTATAACCTTACTCAGGAAAATGCCTTTCAAATCAGCTATAGCCGAAGGGTAAGGCGCCCGGTCTATAATGATTTGAGCCCCTATGTAACACTTTCAGACTCAAGAAACTTTTTCAGTGGTAACCCAGATTTAAACCCGGAATATACCAATGCATTTGAACTGGGACATATCAAGTATTTTGACCGGGGGACATTATTCACTACGGTGTATTATAGGAACACAGACGATAAAATCGAAAGGCTACGCTCAGTCGATTCAGATGGGAATTCCACTACGCTACCTTATAATCTGAATGGTGAAAACTCTTTTGGAGTAGAACTTAGCAGTGACTACCAACTGTACGATTGGTGGAAACTGGATTTTAATGCCAACTTCTTTCATGCAGACATAGACGGAACCAATATCCAGAATGGGTACAAGACCAAAACCTACTCTTGGCTTTTCCGGCAGACTTCGAGATTCACTTTCGCAAGCGGATTGGATATTCAGGTTCGTGCAAATTATGATGCTAGGCAAAAAACCGTGCAGGGAGTCCGAAAAGGCATTTTCTTCATGGACCTTTCAGCCAGCAAAAGCGTGCTACAGGACAGAGGAACTTTAGTGTTCAATGCTACAGATATCTTTAATACAAGAAGAAACAGATTTATAAGCGAAGGAGAGAATTTCTATACCGTAGGTGATTCCCAATATCAGCGACGTCAGCTTATTATGACATTAAGCTACAGATTAAAGCAATAATGTTTCGCTATTTTTTTAATAAACTTATTAGATGTTTTAATAAAAATTAATCTAATTTCCGGCAGCGAAACCCGACTTAATCTATCCAGCAGTGTACTCCTATGCGTAAACTAATACTCTTATTGCTGTTGGGAATAGCCAATGCTACCGTACTTTCTGCACAAAAGATCAATAGCCCCTATCGATTACATATACAAAAAGCCAGCTCAGAAATTTTTATTGACGGAGCTATGGATGAGAAGGCTTGGTCTGAAGCAGAAATAGCTACCGATTTTTTCATGATAACTCCCATGGATACAAGTTTTGCCCAGGTGAGAACGGATGTACGAATGACCTATGATGATGAAAACTTATACCTGCTGGTAGAGAATTTCCATGCGGTCGAAGGCACTTATATGGTCGAGTCCCTTAGAAGGGATTTTAACTTCGGCAAAAATGACAACTTCCTTCTTTTCATGGATCCTTTCGATGACCAAACCAATGGCTTTTCTTTTGGTGCAAATGCCGCCGGAGCTCAGTGGGATGGCATCATGTACAACGGTGGGAGTATCGACCTCAGCTGGGATAATAAATGGACTTCCAAAGTCATCAATTACGATGATAAGTGGGTGTTTGAAGCAAAAATCCCTTTCAAATCTATTCGCTATAAAAAGGGAATTACCGAATGGGGGATTAATTTTTCCAGACTGGATCTGAAAACCACGGAGAAATCAGGCTGGGCACCAGTTCCCCGCCAATTCCCATCGGCTTCCTTAGCATACACAGGTATTCTGGTTTGGGATCAAGCACCACCACAGACAGGGGCTAATATCTCACTGATTCCTTATGCTTTGGGAGGCTTCAGCAAGGAAGTCTCAGAAGGAGGGGAGACAGAATACCGAAGAGAAATCGGTATGGATGCTAAAATAGGCCTAACATCTTCCCTTAATCTGGATCTTACAGTAAATCCTGACTTTTCACAGGTGGAAGTGGATCGGCAAGTAACAAATCTGGACCGCTTTGAATTATTTTTCCCGGAACGAAGGCAGTTTTTCCTGGAAAACGGAGATCTCTTTGCCGGTTTCGGATATAATACAATTCGTCCTTTTTTCTCCAGAAGAATCGGTCTGAATGCACCTATACAATTTGGGGCAAGACTTAGTGGGAAAATTAATAAAAACTGGAGAGTGGGGGCGATGAACATGCAAACGGGGGCGGTTGAAGAAGATGCTTTACCTTCTCAGAATTTCACGGTGCTGGCACTTCAGAGGCAAGTAGGTGCCCGATCCAATATTACAGGAATGTTTATTAACAAACAGTCATTGAATTACAATCCTGAACCAGAATCAGATAACCCTGTTTATTCCCAATTTAACCGAAATGTAGGGTTAGAATATAATCTTGCCTCCTCAAACAATCTCTGGACTGGAAAGGCAATGGTTCTGCAAAGCTTTGGCCCTGATAATACCGGAAATGGGTTTGTCCATGCTGCCAACCTAAAATACTCATCTGGAAACCTCACCTGGAACTGGCAGCACGAGTATGTTTCCGAAAACTACACTGCTGAAGTAGGTTATGTTCCTAGAAGAGGGTATATCAAAATCGACCCTGAGATTGGATATCGCTGGTTTCCAAAAAGTGAAAAAATCCTAAGTCACGGCCCAGATGTAGGCTCTACTTTTTTCTTCAATACGGATGGAGAAAAGACGGACAACACAACTTACTTGGCTTATAGTCTTAAATGGAGAAGCCAGAGCACGTTTATGCTTTGGACAAGTACCGACTACGTGAAATTGCAGCGCCCTTTTGACCCCACAAATTATAGTGGGGACACCCTGTCTACGGGCACAGAACATCAATGGTATGCGGTGGGGGCAGATTATACATCCAAGCCACAAAGTATTTTCACCTATGCATTCAGTACCCGATTAGGTGGATATTATGCAGATGGAGAGCGATACAATTTCACAGCAGAACTTGGTTACAGGTTTCAACCGTACGTTAGTATCACTATGAATGCGGGCTACAATGAGATCCTTTTGCCAGAACCGTGGAACACCACTAGCTTTTGGCTGATCGGCCCCAGAGTTGATGTGACGATGACCAATACGCTTTTCTTTACAGCTTTCGTCCAGTATAATGAGCAAATCGAAAACATCAATTTAAATACACGGTTCCAATGGCGATTTAAGCCGGCTTCCGATCTGTTTTTAGTCTATACTGATAATTATCTTCCTGCACCGTTTTATACCAAAAACCGCTCGTTGGTGCTGAAATTTACTTACTGGTGGAA
>CBFGUY010000366.1:0-3037 GCA_965651895.1 uncultured Algoriphagus sp.
ACTGGACTGTTTCTTTACGCTTGGCCCTCCTGCAAACTGGCCCAAGCCTAAATTCTTTCACCGAAAGAATTTTTAACGGCTTGTCCTCCCCCGCAGACCAGCCGCCTGGCTCTCTTTCCTAGCTATGAAGTAGTGTCGTGTACTTTATTTGGCTCAGCGATTTAGGTTTTTCAGCCGTGGGATTATCGTTAGCGGTTATCGAACATGTCCGCTAAAAAAACAAAAGGATCGATCAGAGTCCCGATGCTCGGGATAGGCTATGCGCCGGAATCTGAACCGAGAACCCATCTTGTTTTGACAAAAAAATTATTGTCTAAGGAGTTGGCAATAATTTCATTGTCTAATCATCCTCCCAGTGTCAAAAAAAACGGAGCTCTTGGCTCTGAATGCGTTATACCTTACTATATCAAGTTCTGAAATTTGTGGAATTCCAAGGCATATAACTCCTAGTTGTGTTACTTTTCAGCCAGCATTTCGCTTATTAAAGTGTTGTAGGCAATATTTCATTTGGGTCAACTGCTTCAATTTTACCATTTCTTAACATAATCCTCGGGCTCTTCTTCTGTTTCTTGTATTCGACAAGCTTTCTATAAGTCTCTTCAAGTCCTTTGACTATTCTGTCCCGCTCTTCTTTTAACTGCTCTTTAGTTCCCATAATATTTTTCCTTTAGTTCCTTCCACAGTTGCGTATTATTTACAGTGCCTTCTGTAACACCAAAGATTACTCTTTTTCAGAATTGTTTATTTCATCTACAATCAGCGTTTGCAGCTGCTCTTTCGGGAGTAACAGTTGATATTCTGCTACCCCTATCGGTTTGTTGATATCCTGCAAGGCAATCTCCACATCCAAATGGTCTTTGTCTGCACAAAGAATAATTCCGATGGAAGGATTTTCCTTTTCTCCCTTTTCCAATCTGTCCAGCAGGGAAAGATATAGGTTCATTTTACCTATATATTCTGCTTTAAAACTTCCGATTTTTAACTCTATAGCCACTAAGGATTGTAATCCTCTGTGGAAGAATAGCATATCCACAAAATATTCCTTTCCGTTGTACTCCAGCCTATACTGATTGCCAATAAAGCTAAATCCTTTGCCTAGCTCTAGTATAAAAGCCCTGATCTTGGCAATTAAACGGTTTTCAAGCTCTAATTCCTTGACTGGTTCTTTAACCCGAAATATGCATTAGCAATTCTATTACAGCCCTTAATTGCTTCAAAATCAGTCATTTCATTGCTATTTTCAACTTCACCATAGCTGTGCTATGCCTCAGTTTCCAAACAGCCTGATTTTCTTGCAATTAATGCCTTCATAACTAAACCAAATGCATAATCCGGGTTTAATGCCTAAAAACCCCAGATTATAGGTACTTCTGAATACTTCATTGGCGTATTCGGCATGGATTTCAGGAAGGATATGTTCGAAGTTGTTTGCCTTCAGCTGTTTTTTCGCCTGACCGAAGCTGTCCATTTTAATGGCATTCAGCAATAGATCTCTAGACCAGCCTTTGGTCAGGGTTTCACTTGCGTAAAAGGCTACCGCATCTGAAGATTGTATTTTGTCAAGTAAAAGTAAATTATGGCCCCATGGTAAAACTGCTACAGCCTGTAGCAGTTTTGTATCTTCCTGATAATAACGCTCATAGAACCTCTTCATATTCCATAAGTTACGGGGGAGACAATCCCATATCCGGAAACTCATGTTTGAGATCCATCGATAATTGTTTTACCACACCACTGCCATATCCTTCTTCCAACTGTTTGTCAAAGAGCAACTTTCCAAGATTCCAATAAACAGAATTCGTAGAACTGTTTATTTGCTTGGCAATGATCTTTCTGGCGGCTCTGATTTCGGTAACTGCGAGTTGCAGTAAATCAGTATAATCTGCTGGGATATTATTGGATTTGGGAGTTTGACTCATTTTTCTGAATGTTGATTTAGCTTTTCCAGTAAATCACTCTCACATTTATTTTTGGATCTATGTCTGAGTTTAATCCAGCTGTTTTAGCCTAGATGGGTGTGCAGATATCAAAATTCAATCCAGTATGGCGCCTATCTAGCGATTTATAAGCTTCATACCGCGATGAATAAATGGTCTTGGATTGATTAATTGAATAAACTGTATGGCTATAACTCACTTGTTCTACCTTATTAATTCTCGCACCCTTGTGATGGAAGTCTAACTTACGAAATCCCGGACAGTTTTGAGACATTTTGTAACGTTGGGTTCTTTGAGCAAAATCAACTCTAATTCTATACTTTAACTATCACCCAGACATTCTTTAGGACAAGTCAGTGGAGACACCTTAGGATTCTTTGTCAGTGTACCCATAGCAGCTTTCTGCTCATAAATGCGGATCTCCTTTTTAATGCGCGGCAGCTGGCTTTTCATTTTTTTAGTCAAATCTTCTATCTGCAGAGTAAGCTTATCTTTTTTTGTAGCCATATCACTAAGATACTAAATTTTGAAATTTTCGAAATCAAGCTGAAATTGAAAACACAGGGATTTTATTGTATGTATATCCGCTTTTATACCAGTAATGGGGCTAAAGCAAAATAGAATATGATTAACGCTAGAATTTAGGCCGCTTCGGTCACCCGTCTTCGGTCTTCTGTCCGGCTGAGTAAGAAAAATTTAGAATTTACAAAAGAATAATGACGGAAAGGGATTTAGGAACAACATTAGGTCACCCTGAGCGGAGTCAAAGGGTCCTCGACTCCACTCAGGGTGACACAACATTTAAATACGTCATTGGTAGCAAAGAAATTACGGCTACTGGCATCATTCCGTATATCCATGTTTTATTATCTATTTGTTAAAATACGGGCTCTTTCAGTACTCTTTGGCCTTGTAGTAGAATCAAACGATGTTTGATAGATATCCAGATTTAAGCCCGAATGGGGCGCTAAAAGTCGGTTTGGTCTACCTCACCCCCGCCCTAAACACGAGCTTATGTGTTATTTGAGAAGCTATGATAGACCTAGTGGTATTCTCCTGCTATTGGTGTAGTTTTTCTTTATTGGAATGGGCTAAAGCCA
>CBFGUY010000367.1:0-3034 GCA_965651895.1 uncultured Algoriphagus sp.
AAAGTCATATACTCTTAAAAGGTTAAAAATAGTGACTTTTTATCAGAGTAAATGTCTATTAATCGAAAATATAACCAACCAATGTTATGAAACCAAATTACTTGTTTAGGTATGCAAGACTAGTTGCTATCTATATTATAGTTTTCTTTTTGGGAACAATTGTTGCTAAGGCCCAATGCCCAACAGTTAATGACCCAACCCCAACAGTTTGTGATGCTTCAGGCTATACCTTTGCCGAGTTAAGTGCAGATTATGCCACCGATAATGGTGGCGGTATTGTTTGGTATGACCAAAGTTCTGGAGGCAGTGCTTTTAATCCATCACAATTAGTTAGGGAAGGCACTTATTATGCAGACGATACTTCTGGTTCTTGTGTGTCAAGGAGTGCGATAACAGTAACGTTTACAGTACCGGTTTCCGGTCAGAATTTGGATGCCATTTTTTGTAGCAACGAGAATCCTACAGTCCAAATGTATGTAGATCAGGCATTACAGCAAAGTATTCCGCCCGGAGGAACAGTGAAGATTTATAACGATTTTAGTTTAACGGACGAAGCCAGTGCTTCAGATGCCATTCCTAATGGTGGTAAAACCTATTACATAGTTTTTGTGGATGCTGGTAATTGTGAAAGCC
This sequence comes from uncultured Algoriphagus sp., assembly GCA_965651895.1. Classification (GTDB taxonomy): domain Bacteria; phylum Bacteroidota; class Bacteroidia; order Cytophagales; family Cyclobacteriaceae; genus Algoriphagus. The sequence goes on from CBFGUY010000367.1 coordinate 634, forward strand.
AGATAGAAATCGGTCAGACAGCTATTTTTAGTTCGCCGACCGACCCAACGCCACCTATAAATCAACAGTTCTGTACAGATTCTAATCCTACGGTTGCTGATTTGAATCCAGGTACAACATCGGTAAGCTACAGTTGGTACAGTAATGTAGATGGCTCTGGAGACCCTATACAACCACCATTGTCTGATGCCACACCTTTAGTAGATGGCAATACGTATTATGTGCAGATTGACGATGTTTTTTGTGATAGTAATGCCGTTGCGGTTACAGTAACCATAAATACGCCTTTCAGTCCTGGAAACAATGCGACTTTAGAGTATTGTGATGATAACATTCCAGCCTCCGATTTCAATTTATTTGATGAACTGGGAGGTACACCCGATGCAAACGGTACATGGTCTGGTCCTTTATCAACATCTAACGGTAATTTGGGAACTGTTAATATTTCAACACTTGCAGTAGGCATTCATACATTTACATATTCAGTACCGGCCAACGGGTCATGTGGTGGAAGTTCAGCCAATATTGTAATCACAATCCATGAAACATTGACGTCGGGCACACCTTCCACATTAAACCCGGCCTCATTCTGTGAATCTGGTTTACCAAGTACATTCGATTTATTCACATTGATAGAAAATGAAGATGTTGGCGGGCAATGGACTCAGGGGACTTTAAGTACAGACCCCGTTGTAGCCTCCCCTTCGGCATTAGATATCTCAAGTTTTACACCAGGTACCTATAATTTTACATACACACAAAATATAGCAACGCCATGCCCAGAGGAATCAACAACGGTTCAAATAGTTGTTTTAGCAGATCCTAACGCGGGTACTGCAGTCAATCAAGTGTTTTGTGAAAATGATGTAGCAAGCAATTCACCATTCGATTTATTTGATGCTTTAGATGGCTCTCAAGATAATAACAGTGGTATTTGGACAGATGCCAGCAATGCAACCATATCCAATACGTTAGATTTAACGGCATTAACAGTGGCAGGAAGTCCTTATTCATATAATTACACGATAGATAACGGCACCTGTTCTGATACCGAAACCATAACAATTACCATTCAGCCTGCACCCGAATCGGGAACGCCTGTGTATACCTTTCCAGACTATTGTGAGGGTGCTGCCCCGACAAGTTTTGATTTGTTCGATTTGTTGGAAGGCGAAGACCAAACAGGTACTTGGTATGTTGGAACCGATAATTTAGGGGCTGCAATTTCAAATCCAGTTGACTTATCTTCTTATACAGCTGGAACTTACGATTTCACGTTTGATGTTGATGCTATTGGAACTTGCGATGACGTATTGGTAACTGTTTCGGTAACCATAAATCCGTTGCCAAATACAGGCACACCTACCGCAGCCGTATTTTGTGAAAATGATTTAGATGGCAATTCACCACTTGATTTATTTACACAGCTTTCAGGAGAGGATGCCGGAGGCACTTGGACGGATGATAATGCCACGGGAGCTTTAAGCGGCAATAATGTAGATTTAACATTGCTTACCATAGGTTCTTACAATTTTACATATTCAATTACCGGTACAAATGGTTGTACAAATAGTTCTACCGTCGCAGTTGCAATCGTAGACGCACCCGAATCGGGAACAGCAAATACACCAGTAGAGTTTTGTCTTTCTGATATTACAGCCAGTCAAACCTATAATTTATTTGATTTGTTGACAGGTGAAGACCAAACTGGTACTTGGAGCGACGATGACGCTACAGGTGCCTTAACTGGAAATACACTAACACTGGATGGTTTAGCTCAAGGCACTTATAATTTTACTTATGATGTAGCCGCCATAGGTTCTTGTGATGATGTAAACGTAACGGTTAGTGTTATTATAAATGATACAGCAGCCCCAACGGCTGCAACACCCCAAGCGTTTTGCGATACGGCAACAATAGCCGATTTGGTGGCAACCGGAACTAACATTCAATGGTATGCCGATGCGACAGGAGGTACACCTCTAGCAAGTACAGATGCTTTAATTGACGGTGAAGATTATTTTGCCAGTCAAACAGATACAACAACAGGCTGTGAATCTTCTGTAAGGACACAAGTCATCGCAACCATATACCAGTCGCCAAATGCAGGAAATCCCAGTGCGCCCATTATAGCCTGTGGTACAAATACTGGCATTGATTTGAATACGGGATTGGATGGCACACAGGATGTTGGTGGTGTGTGGCAAGATACAGACGGTACAGGTGCTTTAAGCGGAAATATTTTTGATGCGACGGCAGTAGCCCCCGGAAGTTACCAATTTACCTATTATGTAGCGGCGTCTGCACCTTGTGTGGATGATAGTACAACTATCACAATTACAGTTGAAGCGCCTTTAACTACAGGAACAAGTACAACGTTAGATATATGTAGTGACGCTGG
>CBFGUY010000368.1:0-2964 GCA_965651895.1 uncultured Algoriphagus sp.
TTAGTTTTTACTTGGTTCCAAACTTATAGATACATGTCTGTTCGTATTTCTCGCCCGGTTTCAGCACCGTGGAAGGGAAATTAGGCTGATTAGGGGAATCAGGATAATGCTGGGTTTCCAGGCAAAATGCTGATCTCAGTTCATATACTTTGCTTCCTTTTCCTTTGATAGTTCCATCCAGAAAATTTCCACTATAAAACTGGATCGCCGGCTCAGTGGTCCACACTTCCATTTCGATTCCCGTTTGCGGAGAAGAAATAACTGCTGCTTGAGTCAGTTCGCTTCCTGATTTGTCCAGTACCCAGTTGTGGTCATATCCGCCACCGAATTTCAACTGCTCGTTTTCCTGATCAATACGTTCTCCGATCTGGGTAGCCGAAGTAAAATCAAAAGGTGTTCCTTTCACGGACTCCACTTTTCCAGTGGGTATGAGCACATCATTCACTGGGGTATAGTTGCTGGCATTCAGCTTTAAAGTATGATCCAGCACATTCCCGTTTCCGGCACCATTCAGGTTAAAAAATGAGTGGTGCGTCAGGTTGACCGGCGTGGCTTTATCAGTTTCGGCTTCGTAAGTCACCTTGAATTCATTGTCATCTGTAATCGAATAGACCATTTTCACTTTGAGTTCGCCTGGAAAACCTTCTTCCCCGTCAGGAGATGTATAAGTGAAGATCAGTGCATTTTCTCCGGACTTTTCCACATCCCAAATCACATAGTCCATGCCTCCTGGGCCACCGTGTAGGGTCTGACCGTTGTTATTTTGTGGCAAAGTATATTCTTCACCGTCCAAAGTGAATTTTCCGTTGGCGATCCGGTTTCCGTACCTTCCGATAGCTGCACCGAAGTATTTCTCGCTGCTTTCTAGATACTCGTCTAAGGTCTCAAATCCTAGGACAACATCCACCGGATTTCCGTCTTTGTCCGGAACCCATAGATTAGTAACTCTTGCCCCGAAATTGGTGACTTTCATTTTGATGCCATTGGCATTTTTGATCTCGTATGTTTCCACGTTTTTATCTTGATAGGTTGTGCCAAAGACTTGCTCTTGTGCAGGTTCTTCAACTTTGGTTTCTTGTTTAGGTTTGCTGTCGCAGCTGTAAAGTAAAACTCCCAGCGCTGCTGCGCCAAGAATTTTGTTAAAATGATTATTCATGGCGCTTATTTTTTGTAAAGAGGGGAATGTATGCTTTTCATTTTGGAGACATCAAATTTGATCACTTTTCTGTCATAGGTCATCAGTCCGTTTGTTTCCACTTCCACATCTGTGGTCTGGGTATAGACTGCCGCCGAAAGACCGGCATCCACCAATTCGCCAAGTCTTTTTACCAGACCAGCATATCGGTCAAACAGCTCATCCTGATTCTTAAAACTTTGATAGCCCCAGTTGTCTTTTTGCTGCCACACATGCCCATCTACAGGAAGTCCCAAACCTCCAAATTCACCCAGCACTAGAATATTATCTTTTCCATAGATTTTTGGATCAGGCATTTTGGCGTCTGGATAGTTGTGCAGATCGATGATGTCACCGGCAATTTTGGTTCCTTCCATCTCGAAATTGCCTCCACTGGCGGAGTTTACCAACCTGGACGGATCATGCTCCTTAGTCCATGCAGTGATTTCTTGGGTTTTAAATTGTCCCCAAGCTTCATTGAATGGTACCCACACTACAATAGAAGGGAAATTATAAAAATCATCCATAATCTCTTTCCATTCTTCCCTGAAAATCGCTTCGGATTCAGGTGTTCTATCGCGGTCTGTCTGCTCACCTAGTACTGCTAGTTTCATCTCCCAGCCATTGCCCATATCTCCGCTCGGCATATCCTGCCATACAAGTAGCCCCATTTTATCACAGGCATGATACCAGGTGGCTGGCTCTACTTTCACGTGTTTCCTGATCATATTGAAGCCCATGTCCTGGGTCTTTTGGATATCAAAAACCATCGCTTCATGACTTGGTGCTGTGTATAGACCGTCAGGCCACCAACCCTGATCCAGCGGGCCGTATTGAAATAAAAACTTCCCATTCAGCATCATTCGTTGAATGCCATTCTTATCCGGCGCCATAGAGATTTCTCTCAATGCCGCATAACTTCCCACTGCATCCAGTACTTTTTTTCCGTCCAGTAATTCTACCTTTAGATCATAGAGCACCGGGTTTCCCGGTTCCCAAAGCTGGGCATTTGCTATGGACAATTTAGCTGTCTCGGAAGGTTTTATTGTCTGCTCAGCCACCATTGAGCCGTCTTTCCAGGCGGTTACTTTTACTTGCTGCCCTTCGGTAGCTCCAGTCACTTCCGGTGTGACGAGAATCTGACTGTTTTGAATAGTTGAAGTATTTCTCAAGCCTGAAATATATGCCGTCGGCACAGTTTCTAGCCAAACAGTCTGCCATATCCCGGTTACTGGAGTGTACCAAATCGCATGTGGGTTTTTGATCTGCTTGCCCCGGGGCTGCGGTCCATCATCGCTGGGATCCCATACGCGCACGTGCAAAGTCTGAGACTTTCCGGATTTTAGATGATCGGAAATATCAAACTCAAATGGATCATATCCTCCCTGATGCTTTCCTACACTTTTGCCGTTGATAAAAACCTCAGTTTCCCAATCAGATGCTCCGAAATGCAACAATACTTTGTCTTTGCTTGATTTCTTTGGGGTAGCAAAAGTCGTATTGTACCATAACTCATTGTCTTTGCCGACAGTTTTACCTACCCCTGAAAGTGCAGATTCCACAGCAAAAGGAACAAGAATTTCTCCATCAAAGCTGGTCGGGATTGCCTGCCCTTTTGGCTTAATGGCATAGTCCCACAGGCCATTAAGATTTACCCAGTTTTCCCGGGTCATTTGGGGCCGGGGATATTCCTGATGGACATTTTCAGGTGTCACCTGACTGGCCCATTCGGTCATGATTTTGCCTTCTACAGGTTTGTAATTGTTGGTTTGTGCGGTAGCAAGCTGCTG
>CBFGUY010000369.1:0-2954 GCA_965651895.1 uncultured Algoriphagus sp.
CTACCGGGATGCCCATAACTACAAGGAGTTTGGCTCGGTGGTGTTTTCTAATCCTTCTGGCGTGACCGTGGAAGAAGCCAGTGCCAAAAAAGTTTACTGGACTTTTTCTTAGCGCTCGGTTTGCTTCACAGCCACCCACAACCTGGCCCCTCGCTAAAATGATCCAAAGGGATCATTTCTTAGCGCTCGGTCCTCCCTGATGAGTGGGGGCTGCCCAGACTCCATGCCTCGCCCTATAACCCGGCTGTGGACCATGAGTGGCATGAGTTTGAGGAGTTTGAGTTGACGGATGAAGAGGTTACGGATAGAAGGGAGATTGGGGAGTTTTTGGAGGAGGTGGAGAAGGGGGATGAAGTGTAGAATATTCTTGCCACAGTAAATAAATTGTGCCTTCATTGACAATTGACAATCTTTTTGGTTGTTTTTTTATATTGTTCTTTTGCCTTGACGCAATTGGGATTGAGCGTAAATAAAATGTCGAGGCGGAAAGATGTGTTGTTATATTTTGTCGATTCTCAATTTCTCCATTTACCCATATGGATAATGTTTAGTTGATTTTCTCCGTTCTTTTGGCTTAGCCCAATGGGGATCGAGCGTTAATAAAATGTCCAGTGGACATTTTTAGCGAGAGGCCAGGCTGCGGGAAGCAAAACCCAAGACGCCAGCAAAGCTACCACCGCACTTACCAGCCGCCTGGCTCGCTGCTGCGTCATTCCTGCCCGCCCACACATTAAACTAGAGTGCTAATTCGGTATTGTCTTGTCTAAGCAATAAGATGCTCTACTTCAGTCCAAGCTGATCTCGGAGGAGTTTTTTGTTCCTGATGAGTGGGGGCTGCCCAGACTGCATGCCTTGCCCTATGATCCGGCTGTGGATCATGAGTGGCATGAGTTTGAGGAATTTGAATTGACGGATGAAGAGGTTACGGATAGAAGGGAGATTGGGGAGTTTTTGGCTAAATCCTGGGAGGTATAGCAAGCCTTTTATTGGAATGGGCTAAAGCCACATTCCGATTGATTGGTGGATCGATTCTGGTGGTTATCTCTTTATTTGAATAGGTAAAGCCACAGACCGATTGATTGCGAAGGGTCTCGAATGATAAGTTAATAGATAGATTGCAAAATACTGAGTTTATGACTGTCAACCCACTATGGGCTATCCTTTGGAATACTTTAATTTGATTTCCCTACCTCTCTTTCTATTTGATCCAGCGTTTTCTCTGCCAGATTCATACTTGCAACCAAGTCATTCAGTTCAATCAACCCAAATCTATACAAATTAACTTTTTCATCAAGAATCCTCCATGCAATCACATGCTATCGATACTTATCATCCGGCGGGACAAATCCAACAAACGCTATGCAAACAGCAGCAATAGTTCCAAACGTTCTCGACACATTACTCTCATCAGATGACGCAGCTATTGTAGAGGCAAGGACTCCACCTATGCCAAATAAGTAATGGCAAATTGTAAAAGCCCAAAATGTTATAAACCAGCCATCAAGTCTTTTCTTCACTGATCTAGGTATTGGTTTCTCTTCCATAATTATGATAATTTAATTTGTATATACACATTACTATAACACTCTTTAGCCTAACTGGATAAATGCAATTAAAAGTTGAATTTCACTGACAATACTAACACTTCTCGTAATGTCCAACACGTCATTATGACCTGTTGCTTAAGAGTTCACTGAATTCTTATCCGGATCCATTTGATCTTGAGGCTTATCAGATCCTACTGGTTCTGAATTCTCAGCCATTTTTGAGATAATTCTTATCATCAATGGGCTTGCGCTTAGAATAGCATTAAACAAATTATTACTTACGACTTTGCTCGCAGATTTTTCTGGTATTTCGTTCATTAAATCAGCCACCACTTTATCCAACTTCCTGTCAGCTTGCCTGGCATAATACCAGCTGAATAGCCATGTTAAAACCCCACCAAAAACAACACCTATCGAAGTAGAAAGAATTGTTGTGTAGTCCATATACTCTTCCATAATTATGTTTAGATTTTACTATCCCATCTTTTAGGTTTTTACTGAGTTTTACTAGTAATTTCATGTTTATCAGTGGCATTTTCTGCGAAATATCACTTTAATCCCTAGTTAATCCAATCTATCCTCTGGGTCCTTTAAAATAATGTTACCGGTCCATATAAATATTCTTTGTTTACTCTTTAAGTAGTTATAGGTAATTGAAAGGATTTATGGCTTGGGTATTTATATGGTTCTGGTTTTAAGGCCGGAAGAACAATGAAAGTTATCTGTCAGTGTTTCCTCACCTTTTCTGTTGCGGCACAAATCCGGTAAATGACAAGTACAATTTATGGCAAATACTAAAGAAAACCCATACCATGTAAAAGATATATTTCGCTGATAAGCAGGGAATTATTTGCATTTTTTACTAAAATCCGGTGAAATCGGTGCCTTCCCGTCTGGGTGTATTAAAATTATCGTTGGGACAGGGTTGAATTTGTAATTCAACCCTTCTATTCTTGCCAATTTGCAATTGGCATTCTTACCTCACCCCTCTCCCGATATCGTGTTGCTTCCGGAATCACTTCGTTCCCGAATCGCTTTGCTCTCGGGATTGAAATCTCAGGATTGAACTATCGGGAGCGATCGGCTCTGCTATCATTTTACTATCTGATCAGAATAAAGTGGGTTCCGGATTTAAGCCCGGACGGGTGTTCTACCTACTCCCATCCTCCTCCTTGAAGAGGAGGCGATAGGCTTTGCTATCATCCAGCTATCGGAATCAAAAGGTGTTTGGTGGTTTCCGGATTTAAGCCCGGATAGGTGATAAAAGTTGGCTGTTCTACCTCACCCCATCCTTCCCGATATCGCTTTGCTCATCGGGACAGGCTCTCCTTGAAGAGGAGGCGATTGGCAGCGGTAACTGATAGTTTTCAGTATCTAAAAGACATCTGCAATAAAAGGAAAAAAATG
>CBFGUY010000370.1:0-2916 GCA_965651895.1 uncultured Algoriphagus sp.
TCACTGCTTCGGTTTTGTTCACTATATCAAGGATCACCTGATCCAATTCCTCCGCAGAAGCAGAGATCAGATCAATAATTTCTTCTTGGGACCTCCCCCCTCCTTCATGCTCTTTCATCAGGTAGATCAGACTCATAATCCGGGATAGCGGAGCTCTGATTACATGCGACTGGAGCCATGCTATTTCCCTGAGTTTCTGGTTTTGATCCTTGATCCGTTCAAGCTGCTGACGTGATGCTGTCACGTCCAACACAGACCCAACTGATCTAAGTGGACTTCCCTTCTCGTCTCTGAGGATGAAGCATCGATCGACAAAATAAGCGATGCCTCCATCTTCCGTATTAATCATATACTCAGCAGACCAAAATGTCTCATTTTTATCAGCCAAAGCCTTCTGAAGAGAGGTCCAAACCCTATCCATTTCTGTGGATGGGAGCTTGCTACACCATGAATTCACTCTAGTAAAAGGCTCATTTGCCTTGTAGTTTACCAGTTTACTATAACCAGCTCCCCGATAAATGGTTTGGTTTATGTGATCAATCTCCCAGATCATCTCATTGCTTGCTTTGATTGCGAGCTGAAACCGCTCATTGCTTATCGCCAGTTGTAGCTCATTTTCTTTTCGATCTGTGATATCCTGTATAGTCCCTTCTATTCTATAAGGTGTTTGATTTTCATCTACCAGGATACGTATTTCCTGATGAACCCATTTTATTTCTTTTGTAGCTGTGATAATCCTGTGTTCAAAACTTTTGACTTTTCCCGGCTCTAAATGATCGTTAGGGTCTGATTCTAGCAGATGCCTATCGTCTGGATGGAATGTCAACTTTAAATTCTCCATAGAAGGAGTAAAGTTATCAGGTGTATATCCATGGATTTCATAGGCTTCCTCACTCCATTCTGTTACCTCCGATTTAAAGTCTCTGTACCAATATCCCAGCTTTGCGATTTTCTGTGCTCTTCTCAATTTCTCATTGGAATTGTTGAGCATGAGTTCCACTTCTTTCTGGTCTGTAATGTCCTTAGCTATCGCAATGATGATCTTGGATTCTTTGAGCACTGTACCTTTCCAAACCAACCATATTACCTTACCTTCTTTGGTACGAAACCTTACATCAAAGGACTTGGTAATGGCTCCATTTATGAGGTCATTCAGGCGTTTAAGGGCTTTAGGTAAATCTTCTTCCAGCAGAAAGTGAAAAACCGGCTTGCTGAGCAATTCACTTTTATCATAGCCCAATACTTTCACAAAAGCATTGTTTACCTTTTTTAAGTACCCATCAAAACCCAGAAGACCGTGTGGGTCGGGAGAAATATTAAAAAAGTTACGGTACTGTTCCTCCGTCATCTTCTGCTTCATCACAGCTCCTATCTGAACCCCTAGGTCGGTAAGTAGCTTCACTTGAGGTAACAACTCTTTTTTAGTGTTTAAAGAAAAGCATACCATGCATCCCAAAAACTCCTCATTGTACAATACCGGAAATCCTATTGCTGTCTGAAGGTTGGTATTTGAAATTGCTTCATGACGGAAAAACTCATCATTTTGAATAAGATTTTCTAGTATCTGGATTTCCTGAAGTTTCCAGATCTTTCCAGGCAGACCCTCGCCCTTGGTAAAACTATGTACATAAAGGCTATCTGGATAAAATTTCTTCATCACCTCAGCACTTCCTGACTTGGCTATTAAGTCCAGACGGGTTTTATCTTCCGAAACCCACCACATTTCTGCCAAACTAAAATCACAAAGCACAGTTATCTCCTTCATCGCCTCTTTCAGGCAAGTAGCCAAAGAACCTGACTGACTGATGGCTTTGGTAAGGGAAGCTAGCAGTTGTTCGGCCATCCTCTTTTCCACTTCCAACGTTACTTCTCTAGTGTTGGCTACTATACCTGCTATCACTGGATCCTCAAGATGATTAGTGAGGTCTGTTTGGATCCATCGCCAGTTTTTGTCGGCATCCTGAAATCTGTATGGAGCAATAGTTACCGATTTCCGAGTTTCTATCTGCTCCAGATCCTTCAGTAATCGCTCCACATCATCCTTATGGATATACTGAAAAGCATTTTTCCCAATAAACTCCTCTGGCGGTATCCCAAGCACTTTCATAGAGGTGGGAGCCACATAGTTGTAATTTCCTTCAGAGTCAATGATAGCAATCAAGTCATTCCCATTTTGTACCAATGAACGAAATCTTGCTTCATTGTCCGCCAAGTTCTGCAGGATCTGGGCCTGGTTTACTACATGCGCCAAATTGGAAACAAGCGTTTGCAAAACCTGTGTCTCATTTTCCTGCCATATCCGGTCTTTCTTAGAGTCCTCTATGCTGAGGATACCCACAAGTTCCTGATTGATAATCAATGGAAGTTCCAGCAGGTTTTTGATGTTTTGACTCTGTAAAAGATTCTTTGCTTGGGAAGGGGGTAAATCCGAGACTTTAATCTGGACAGAATCCCCAGCTTGTAAGGATTTCAGAAAATGGGGGAACTCAGAAATTAGCAAATCCTGAGTCGAAGAATCAGAAGAAGAGCTGGTATAGTCACTGCAGTGCCAGCAAACTTTCTGGGAAGCCAATAGATCTAACTTCAATTCATCATAAAAGCAGATTTTATTTACTCCCAAGAAATCCCCTAACGTCTGAAAGCACTCTTCCAAAGCTAATGACCAGCTCTCGGATTTTAGAAAAATCGCATTAATAGCTCCAATTATAGCTAAAAACTGTTTTTGTTCCTCTACTTTTTTTTCCTGGATGAAACGTTCAGTCAGATCGATGGCCGTAACAATCTCCACATTCTTCCCCTGATACGTTATCGGGTTACTTTTGATATGGACATGTATTATACTGCCATCTTTCTTTTGATGTCGGAAGAGCCCACTGTCCTTGAAGGTTTCTTTCCTCATCCGCATAGCTTCTACCG
>CBFGUY010000371.1:0-2910 GCA_965651895.1 uncultured Algoriphagus sp.
CAGAATCCGTCGCCGTCAGAGTCTCTCCAACTACACTGTCGCCACAAGCTAAGGCAATAGCCCCTGAACAATCATCATAAGTGCTACCGCCGCCATTATCGACACAGTATCCAATGCCTCCATTCCAAACACGTGGATCAAAAATAGGAGTTGTAAAAGGAACATTACTTGCTGAACCCAAGTCTAATGTTATATCACTATTTGAATAGTTTTGATTTGTCCCATCTCCATTTGTATAGGTATGAGCATGTGTTCCATCAAAAACTAATGCAACTGCATATGTAGTATTTGCAGACATAATAATAGGAGTATCCAACGTAGCTGTTGAAGGAAGTCCAACTCCAGCTCCAGTTCCTGATCCCGTGGCTGCTGCAGCACCCCAAGGAGCAGGATTACCTTGGTTTCCAACGTAAGTACCTTCAAATACATATGCCTCCATGGTAAAGGGGCCAGTTTGTGCCGTATTCATATCAAAAGTAGATATTTCAATATCTGAAGCTCCCACGGTGATATCAAAATAAACAGCTCCTCCTGGGCTACCGTTGTTCCCCCCAGCATAAAGTGTTTCTATACTATCTGGAGTACAGCCACCGCCACCACCAATTGGCTCACAATTTCCTTCAAAGTTATATACAATATCATTTCCAGCTATAATGAGCCAGGTTACACCAGCATCTGGTGAAAAATAGGCCTCAAAGCCTTCAATGCTTGCCGTAGTGGCACTGATATAACCGCTTCCTGCCGAAATAGTAGGTGTAAATACGACCCAATAGGTAGTTTCCACACCAGCTTGACCAGCAAGAATTTCAGGAGTAATATCAAAAACAACTTCAGAAATATCAAAACCAAAATTACTGCCAATGACAGCTTGGGAAGTTGGCGCAACAGCTGCCTGAGTAGTTATTAAAGCACCTGGAGCACCACCTGCGTCACTGTAGAAAGAAATATCGGACGAGGAAAGTGTTGAGCCTGGGTCCATCCAGATATTAACCGTTGCCGTATTCAAAGTAAAATCAGTATCCGCAGGAACCGTGATGTCAAATGCGATTCGCTGAGCTTGGTCAGAAGAGGTAGTATATCCGTTTTCAAATGAATTCTCAGGGTTGTCTTGGCTACATACACTTCCGCCTCCGCCACCACCAGTGCCTTGAATAGCTACAACACCTAATTCTGCACAATCTGCATTAACAGAACCCAAAGGTGTGGCTACACCAGTTGTAGTGTCCACTGAAGCAAAAACATTAACTCCACCACCTAAATATGCACCCATATAAAGAGTATCAGTATCTGGATCAAAATCTGCATCTTGTGCAAAATTAATATTAATACCCAATGCACCTACAAGAGTTGCCGTACCAGTTGTCAAATCTACAGAGAAAAGACTGTCCAATCCTACATCAGCCATGAAAGCATTTCCATTGGAGTCTATTGCCAACCAAATAGGAAGCCATCCTGTAACTGTAGTACTACCCACCAAAGTAGCTGCACCACTTGTTAGGTCAACAGTATAAATAGAACCTACCTCTCCTTGTCCCGCAAGTAAGTACATTGTACTATTTGATTCATTCCACGCTATACCTCTTAAAGTTTCGGAAGCAAGCAATCCTGTTATATTAGCCACTGTAGTTTCAGCGCCTGTTGCAGTATCTATTGTTAATAAAGTTGCGTCTGTACCGTTAAAGGCATATAAAGTACCATTATCATCAAAATCACCTCCATAAATAGGGTTAGCATTTGAACTAATTGGCGCTATTGTATATGGACCAGGCAACGGGAAAGTACCAAAGTCATTTCCACAAGAAGCCCGTAGGTTAAGTCCAAATACTGTTGGATCACCACCGCCGCCACCGCCGCCAGCAGAAAGCACTTCAACTTCCCATCCACAAGAATTTACTACTGCAGTCGCATTAAATTCAAAAGTCAAAGCACCTGAAGTAGAATTAAAAACAGCCGAACCATTTGCTGCAATCATACCAGCAAGTGTGTCTGTATCTGTATTTAAGTTACTATCGTAAATTTGTGGAGAGCTGGTATCTGGACCATCATAAATATTTAACCAGTCAAAATTTCCAAAAACATTGAAAGATAAAAATTCTACTGAGAGATCAGTACCCGTTAACGTTGTTGTGGTAACACAACCGCAGTTAGGATAGTCTCCGGGATCTCCAGAAGATGTGGTAGTACAATCTCCACCTGGACCTCCATTAACGCCATCTGTTGGGTCATAAAAGAAATCTCCAGCAGTTACTGCAAAAGTTTCTGTTGCCCCAGCATTAGGTATTATTGCCGCGAGCGGATTTCTGTTCTGGACTACAGAATTGTAATTTAAATCAGTCTCAACCCGTTGTTGCTCTGCAGCTAAAATTTCAGCTTCATTTTCAGCTGTAAGTACATCTGGAGCTACAAACAAAGGTACTCTTTGCTTATAAGCGACTCTGTTTTCAGTAGAATAATCAATCCCTATATCCGTTGCAGATGAACCCTTATAATTGAATTCAATCTGTGTTTGTTGTACAGCTTGACTTTGTTTTTGCTGTTTCTTGATCGTGACGGGACTACTTGTTCCCATCGATTTTGCGTCTATCTGACTATAACCTATAGCACAGACCATGAGCAAAATTAGCATGGTAATTTTTTTCATAATTAAAATGATTTAGTTAACACTTTTAGTTTTAAGGAATTAAAGCTATTCCAAAAAAAGAACAATTCAAAGTTTTTGTTAATAATAATTTCTATTATCCACTTATTATTAATGTTATAGAATTATAATCAAACAATACGTTACACAATTATCATATTCATTGAAAAATCAACATTTCCATCCGCTGCCATCCCAAGGACAGGATATAACCCAAAAAAAAACCACCCGCCAATGGCGGGTGGTCCTGTTGTTATGGCCAAGTAACTTGC
>CBFGUY010000372.1:0-2898 GCA_965651895.1 uncultured Algoriphagus sp.
AGTCAGTTCCACATCAATTCCATCAAACTCAGGCTTGGATGGGGATCTGGACCGGTTGGATCAAATGATGCGGCAGATGCAGAACACCCACGCTGGACCTGACCCTGAATTTCAGCAAATGGCAGAACTGCTTGACAAAATACTCGACATCCAACATCCAGACCGGCTACAGCAACGGCTGAAGGAAGAAAGAAAAGCAATTAGCGCAGATCAAAGTCCGGTCATTTCACCAGTTACCAATTCCCAATCCACCAGTCTGGACAACCAATCACAGGATGCCGTTCAAAATGATAATCTAGCACAAAATGGCTTCTTTGGATTGGAATCTGACGAAGCAAAATCACAGGCCTCTCAATCAATACAGGCGGTAATCCATGAGGAGCAAACTTTGGTTTCCGGAGAAACGGTCAAGTTGAGGTTAACCCAACAGACCAATATCGCCGGAACCCAACTCCCCAAAGACCAACTGGTGTATGGAATAGCTTCTTTGAACGGTGACCGGTTGAAGATTTCCATCCTGCATATCCGGGTTGCCGACGCTATTATCCCTGTAGATCTCCGCATCCATGATGCCGACGGCATGGAAGGAATTCGGATTCCCGGCTCCATTCCACAGGAAGTCACTACGCAATCAGGAAGTCAGGCCTTACAGGGACTGGGTTTCAGCAGCTTTGACAATTCTCTGGAAGCCCAGGCTACCAGTGCCGGGATAGAAACCGCCAAAAGCTTTCTGGGTAAAAAAATCAGGCAAGTCAAGGTCAATCTCAAAGCAGGCTATCAGGTTTGGATTGTTGAAAACATATAAACTTCACCGACTTCTTAAATCTACTCCCATGAAATCGAGCATGATGAAAACGTCACACACTGGGATGATAATAATTCATGCGAGATTCCATAGCCTGTCCCGACCAATCGGGATGACCTATAAAAATCAAAATAAAAACACATGAAAATTATTCATCTCATACTAATTGCTGCTTTGGGTCTTTATACTTCTGTTGATTTAACCGCACAGGGGATTCCTGAAGGTATCTCACAGTCCATCCCTGCCTCCCAGCTCCAGATCAGTGATCAAATGACCACCAACCTGATCTTTCCCCATGCGATAAAAAGCGTAGACCGGGGAAACCGGAACATCCTGGTCCAAAAAGCCAGTGCCGTTGAAAACATCCTGCAGGTCAAAGCTGAAAACAGTGGATTGCAGAACAGCAATCTTACAGTAATAACTGAGGATGGCAGCTTCTATTCCTTTGCGGTGGAGTACCAAGAAGTTCCCCAAAAGCTCAATCTGAAAATCCAGCAAGCAGGCAATTCAGACTTGGCAGATTTTGGGAATCAGATTCAAGCAGAATCTGAACTGGAAGAGACAGCAAGAAAAGTGGCCACAAAAAACAGATCCATGCCGGCTATCCGCCAGCGAAGGTTTTTGACAGGAATTGCACTTGCTGGAATTTACATTGATAAAGACCTGCTTTATTTTCAGCTCAGATTGGAAAACCAGACCAATATCCCCTATGATATCGGGCAGTTTCGAATGTTTATCCGGGACAACAGGCAAAGCAAACGCAGCGCATCCCAGGAGCTGGAACAGTCTCCACTCTTGGTTTATGGGAATGCAGCTCGTATCCCCGCCCAATCCACTCAAGCACTGGTTGTTGTACTCCCCAAATTCACCATTCCCGATCAAAAGCACCTGAAAATCGAACTGATGGAAGAAAATGGAGGGCGTCACCTACAGATCAAAGTAAAAAACCGACACCTGATGAACGCCATGCAGGTGGACTAGAAAACCACGGAAGTGAACACATTTTACATACTTAAACTTTAACCACAAAACACAAAAGCCATGAACGAGCAAAACTTTGATTACCTCAAAAACCAGGTAAAGTACAGCGGATTCGGAGACTCGCTGGAAGCGCCCCTGAAGGAACAGATCCGAAAAGGAGAACCTGATTTTTCACTCAAGCATCAGGCTGATTTCGGCGGAGATACGGTCAATGCCAATCTACACTTCAGAAAATCAGCCATGACAGATATGTATTTCTTCAATAAATACGATCTGAATCTCACCAAATCAGGACAGGATGAACCTGCCATCAGCCAGACTTTCTACATAGGAAAGGACAACAACATCACCCTGAAAGAGGGATATAATCTGTTGGACGGAAGGGCGGTAAACAAGGATCTGGTCAACAAGGAGCAGGAAAAGTACAACGCCTGGGTACAGTTGGACTTTAAGGAAACCGATAAGCAAGGAAACTTTAAACTCAAGCAATTCCACGAAAACTACGGCTTTGACCTGAACAAAGCACTGGAAAAACATCCGATCAAAGAGCTGAATAATCCTGATGATTTATCCAGACTGCAGGATTCTCTTAAAAAAGGAAACCGCCAATCGGTCACATTCCAATTGGAAGGCGGGGAACAGAAACGGTTTATTGAAGCAACTCCCCAATTCAAGAACCTAAACGTGTATGACTCCAACCAGATGAGGACTTCAGAATCACAGAAAGAAACCGCCTCAGAATCACAATCCAAAACCCGGAAAAAGGATGTCGCTGAGGAGTCTGAGGAATTACCCTCGAAGAAAACCAGAAAAAGGAAAAGTGCAGGAATAGCCGGTTGATTCACCCCAAAATGGAGCAGATAAAAAAAGCACTGGAGAACTTTATGGCCGGGATTGATAAAGATCCAAGGATCAGTCTTTCCCATATCGGGCTGTTCTCCGTGCTGCTCCATGTAAGGGAAGAATTTGATGGCGAAGAACCCTTTCCCATCAAGCGGGAAGAGCTTATGAAAGCTGCAAAAATATCCAGCACTGCCACTTATTTTAAAATTATCCGTCAGCTCCATGAATACGGCTACATCCACTACCTGCCTACTTTCAACCGAATGAGT
>CBFGUY010000373.1:0-2896 GCA_965651895.1 uncultured Algoriphagus sp.
GAATATATGTTATCGTACTCTAAATCAACCAATAGCTTATTAGCTAGAATTAGTTCAAAATTGAAACCTTGGAGGAGTTCTTCCTTATTAAATTCAACTTTAGCTATTTTCTTTCCTTTCTTCGTAAAGAACCATGCCGCCCCAAATAAATCCCGTCCATAAAAATTTCCGTCGGGCAGACTTTTAAAGGTATATACAAACCTCCCGATTCCGTCAGGGCCTTCTTCTTCGAATGGGTAAATGTTTGCCAATTCTAGCGAATCCAGATTAATCTCGTTGAGCAGAAGACTGTATCGATCAAAAAAATATAAGTAGCTGGAGTTTTGGGTCACAGAGAAATAATTCCTTTTGCCAAATTCTGATAAGTCCTTTAAGTTCAGCAGCTCATTACCAGTATCCACCATTACTGTATCGATGGAAAAAGTCAGATTCTCCAGGATATTCTTAGGCTCCTCGATAATTGAAACTACCTCAGATCGAGGTTTTTCCGCACAAGCGGCAAATAGTGCAAGGGCTAAAAGTGGAAGTAGATTTTTCATAGGTCTAAAAGTCAAAAGTGAATACGGCAAAGCCCAGTTCGTCTTCTACATTGACATAAGACCAGAGCTTGCCATCTTTGAAGAACCTATATCCCAAATGATTCCCGGCAAACTCTTCCTCATGGAGTTGGTTGAGCTCCTTATCGAATAAGGTGACCACCCCTTTGAAAACAGCCGAATCCCCGATTTTCCTGTCCAAATCCCTAGAAAACCGCCAAAACTTCTCATTAAAGTCATCATAGTAAAACCTGCTGAAGCTGACCTGTTCTTCTGATTCGGCAATGATTGCCGGAATCTGATCAGGGGAGTCGAAATTGGTAACGCTAGGGACTTTTTTGCTGTCTTCGGTCAGCTGGGAATGAAAAATCTTATGCGAAATAGAATCTGTCTCCAGATCCAGGATATATACTTCATTGAAATTGGGAGAGGAAATTAAAATCCTATCATCAACCGGATCGATATAAACTGCCTCATAGGTTCTCGAGACCATTTGTCCCTCCATGAAAAAACTTCTGATATAGGCATGAATCCGTTCCCAGATTTCCATGGGGTAGGTTTTCAGCTTCATTGTTTGTAGTTCCAGTATGGCCAAGCCTTCTCTGGCTTGATCAGTATTTTCAGATCCATAGGGAGCATAGACATATTTCCCATCAGGTGAGATGGTTAGGTCAAAGCTTAATGACTGATCAAGCTGCAATCCCTCAAAATCCCCGCCTTGGATTTTGTAGGACTTCATATTCTTCAGTTGAGAATCAAATTCCCTCACGTCGGTAAAGCTTACAAAAAATGTGTTCCCGTCTCTACTGGTCATCAATTGACGGGGACGTCCTGTGCCATTCGGCCCTTCACTATCCATCTGAATGCGATCGGACAGCCTGAGTGATTCCAGATCGATGATTTCCATTTCGGAAGCAACCGGATTGAAGTTGTAGAGTTTTTTTTGATCCGGTGTAAGTGCAGCGGTACTTAAGCCTAATCTCAAAAAAACCAATCCATCTCCCGGATCTACCATCACGGTGTCCACCGTATAGGAAAAGGCAAAACTTGTATCCTTTTCTGTCTCTGAAGATCCTCCACAGGAAAAACAAACTAAGGTTAAAATGATGAGTATTGGTTTTTTCATGGGTTCAGAAGTTGAAAGTGAATACCGCAAAGCCTAATTCGTCCGCGACATTGACATAGGAGTAGAGCTTGCCGTCTTTGAAGAAACCGGCTCCGGGGATTTTTTCAAGACCTTCAAGCTTTGCTTCGCCTTTTAGGGTTAGCTCCTTGTCATAGGCAAACAGGTAGTGTTCATATTTATTTGGAGAGTCAGTGCTGGCCTGAGGAATCCCTATGCTGGCAAATCGATAGTATCGCTGTGTATGCTCATCCCAGTAAAAACCCCAATAGTTTATTTGAGTATGAAGCTTTTCTTTTTCGGCCTCCAGCTCCATGAGACTTTGCACTTCATTTTTGACTTTTATATCTTTCTCCAAGGGAGTTAGTTCATGGGGAAACTCTTTGTAAATCAAGCTGTCCAGGTCAGGATTATAGATATAGATGCCATTTCCGACGGTAGAGGAAATTAAAACCAGGTCGTTTGGTTGCTCTAGTCTTATTAGTTCCCCTCTTCCATCGCCTCCATCTCTACCACTGTTATACTCAACTTTATATTTTTCTATTTTATCAAACTCCGGGAGTTCTACTGTTTTTTCTACATGACCCGAGGAATCCATCACAGCAAAATGTTTCTTCGCCACTTTAAACATAAGTGGCAATGAATAAAACTTTTTTCGATCCAAATCCACTTGAAGCTGATAAGTTAGATTTAGGCCAAGAGGAAAGTCTTGTAGAAGTTCTTCTTTATTAAACTCAATAGCCCGAATTTTCTTTCCGGTCTTGGAAAATACCGAAGTAGATCCTAATAAATCCTGAACCCAAAAGTTTCCATTTGAAAGACTTTTAAAATAGTAAACCATCCTTCCTATTCCATCAGGCCCCTCTTCCTCAAAGGGATAATTATGAGTTAGTTTTAAGGTGTTAAGGTCTATCTCATGGAGGGTAGGCCTCGAGCGATCATAGAAGAAAAATTGGTTTTTACTTGGTGATATGGAAACATAAGTAGCACCTAAATGCTTCAGGTTAATAATCTCCTTACCAGGATCAACCACCAGGGTGTCAATGGAAAAAGTTAGGTTTTCAAGGATGTTTTTGGGCTCTTCTACGACAGCTATTTCTTCGGTTGTTTGTTTCCCTCCGCAAGCAAAAAGTAAGGCTAGAAGTAAGAGTGTCAGTAGGTTTTTCATGGATTCAAAAGTTGAAAGTGAATACCGCAAAGCCTAATTCGTCCTCGACATTGACATAGGAGTAGAGCT
>CBFGUY010000374.1:0-2895 GCA_965651895.1 uncultured Algoriphagus sp.
ATGAAAAGACTTGGAATCGAAGGAACTGTAAGAGCGTCATTTTCCGTTTACAATTCGAAATCAGAAATAGAAAAATTGGCAGAAAGCGTAAGCCGCATCGCCCGAATCAAAAATAAATGAGCAGTATTCAAGAAGTTCAAGATGAAATAGTTTCAGAATTTGAAATTCTAGGAGACGACAAGGAATCCACCATATATTATATCATGGAGTTGGGCGGAAATCTGGGAGGATTTCCTGATAATGAAAGGATAGAGCAAAACACCATCAAAGGGTGCCAGTCCAAAGTATGGCTAATCGCTGAGGAAAAAGATGGCAAAGTTCATTTTCTGGCTGATTCCAATACAGATATTACTAAGGGATTGATATCACTTTTATTACGGGTTTTGAACTATCGTAGTCCAGAGGAGATTATTAAAGCAGAGCTTAATTTCGTTGAGAGAATAGGAATGGGCTCCATCATCGGTAGCCAGCGATCAAACGGTTTCGCATCGATGATCAAGCAAATAAAACTTTATGCTTTGGCAATTCAAAGCAAGCAAAATGCCTGATACTATGTCAACAGAAAACACCACTACACCAGTAGGACAAATAGAAAACCTCAAGGAAAAGGTAATACAAGCTATTAAATTGGTGTATGATCCGGAGATTCCCGTAGATGTGTATGATCTAGGTCTGATCTATGAAATCACGGTTTATCCAGTTAATAATGTGTATGTGCTGATGACATTGACATCACCAAACTGCCCATCAGCTGAGTTTATTCCTTCTGAAATAAAAGATAAGATTCAGCAGATCCAGGGAATTAACAATGTGGAGATAGAGTTGACCTTTGACCCGCCCTATTCGCAGGATATGATGTCCGAAGCAGCTAAACTTGAATTGGGTTTTCTATAAACAAGAAATTTAAAACTAGTAATATTATGTATCCAGAAGAATTGATCGCTCCGATGAGAGCGGAACTTTCCAATGTGGGATTTGAAGAGTTCAGAACTGCTGAGCAAGTAGCTACACATCTCGGCCCTGACCATAAAGGCACTACCCTGATCGTAGTAAATTCAGTATGTGGCTGTGCAGCTGGTGCAGCAAGACCAGGTGTAACCTATGCGGTAGAAAATTCCAACGTGAAACCTACCAAGCTTGCTACGGTTTTTGCCGGAAATGACAGAGAAGCAGTCGATAAATTAAGAGAGCTTTGTCTTCCTTACCCTCCCTCCTCTCCTGCTATGGCGTTATTCAAAGATGGGGAGCTGGTTCATTTCATTGAGCGTCACCACATCGAAGGCCGAAATGCCAAAATGATCGGTGACCACTTAGTAGAAGTATTCGAGCACTTCTGTGCTTAGTAAAACAGCCCTCCGGGGCTTTTTTATTTTACCTCTCTTAAAAATCTGAAGCCTATTAAATGCAATTTAAGTAAAACCACTAGTGGAACAGATGGATATTCATCGGTAATTCCATTTTCGAACGAATAATCACCCAAAGGTCACATTCGACCTTCCAAAAACTAACTGATTTTATTATCTTACGGGCTTAATTCGAGGTTTTTTAACATACGCAATCCAAATAAAAAATATATGTCTGAATCAGCTAAGCTTTCTTTCAAAGGACAAGACTATGAATTTCCGGTAATCACCGGCACTGAAAACGAATCAGCGATAGATATCGCAAAACTTAGAGCCTCCTCGGGACTGATCACCCTTGACCCGGGATACAAAAATACAGGCGCAACTAAAAGTGCCATTACATTTTTAGATGGTGAAGAAGGGATACTTCGCTATAGAGGATATAGGATCGAAGACTTGGCAGAAAAGTCAAACTTCTTAGAGGTTTCTTATTTATTGATCTATGGTGAACTACCCACCCAAGCACAATATGAAAACTTCTCCAAAGAGATCACCCACCACACATTAGTACATGAAGACATCAAGAAGATCCTGGAAGGTTTTCCTTCCAATGCCCACCCCATGGGAGTTCTTTCTTCACTAATATGTGCATTGACTGCTTTCTATCCAGATTCCTTGAATCCAAACAGAAACAAAGAAGAGATCAACCTAAGCATAGTTCGTTTAATTGCTAAAATGCCGACTTTTGCTGCCTGGGCCTATAAAAATGAAATGGGGCATCCGGTAAATTATCCGGACAACTCACTGGATTATTGCTCAAACTTTCTGAAAATGATGTTTGCTCTTCCTGCTGAGAAATACGATGTAGATCCTGTAGTATCCTCAGCTCTGGACAAACTACTCATCCTGCATGCAGACCACGAGCAAAATTGCTCCACCTCCACAGTGAGAATAGTAGGTTCGTCTCAGGCCAGCATATATGCTTCTATTTCCGCAGGCATCAATGCACTTTGGGGGCCGCTTCACGGAGGAGCCAACCAATCTGTGATTGAGATGCTGGAAGCCATCAAGGCAGATGGTGGAGATGCTAAAAAATATTTAGATAAAGCCAAAGACAAAAATGACCCATTCCGATTGATGGGCTTTGGGCACAGGGTTTATAAAAATTTCGATCCTCGGGCAAAAATCATCAAAAAAGCCGCAGATGATGTATTGGAGAAACTAGGCGTGAATGATCCTGTATTGGAAATCGCAAAAGAACTGGAGCATGCGGCACTAAATGACCAATACTTCATAGACCGTCAACTATATCCAAATGTTGATTTCTATTCCGGTATTATCTATAGAGCACTTGGTATCCCTACCGACATGTTTACTGTGATGTTTGCTCTGGGCAGACTGCCAGGCTGGATAGCTCAGTGGAAAGAAATGCGTGAAAACGGTGAGCCTATAGGTCGTCCTAGACAAGTATATACTGGGGCTAATGAGCGGGATTATGTGTCCATGAACAAACGATAAGTGTAGAAGGAATTCCCCACTTTGCAATATGAAG
>CBFGUY010000375.1:0-2894 GCA_965651895.1 uncultured Algoriphagus sp.
CATTCGTTTTTTTAAGAGGAGCTAAAAATACTAACTTAGGACATGTTAAGATCAATTGTATCCACTCGTGTCCTACTGATTTTTTCGGCTTCTGTGATTTTCAGTTGCAACTCCCGGGAAGATCAGAAGGAGGATTCTGCTAGTTCAGAAAGAAAACCGAATATCATCTTTATCCTCGCCGATGATCTGGGCTATGGAGATTTGGGTTTTTTAGGACAGCAGTACATAGAAACTCCCAATATCGATAAACTTGCCAAAGAGGGCATGTTCTTTACCAATCATTATTCAGGAGCTACTGTATGTGCGCCGTCCCGATCTTCTTTTTTGACTGGATTGCATACAGGCCATACCCCTGTTCGGGGGAATCTTCAGGTTGGATCCGAAGGACAGTATCCCTTGCCGGATTCCATTGCTTCTATCGGCAGGGTGATGAGACAGATGGGCTATAAGACTGGAGCTTTTGGAAAATGGGGCCTTGGCTTTGCCGGTAATTCTGGTGATCCTATAAAGCATGGATTCGAGCGGTTCTATGGCTATTACAGCCAAAGTATAGCACATCGATACTATCCTGCCTATCTGTGGGACAATGGGGAGAAGGTTGTTTTGGAGGGGAATGACTGGACAAAAAAGACAGTATATGCCCCGGATCTCATTCAGCAAGAAACAATTTCATTTATTGAAGAAAATAAAGAAAATGCTTTCTTCCTCTATATGCCTATCATCATGCCCCATGCAGAACTGGCGGCACCGGACGATGAGATTTTTCAGAAATACAGAGCCAAATTTGGAGATGAAATTGCCCATCCGGCAGGGATAGGCACTGAATATGGACCGGACATCAGACTGCCTGCCTACCAGTCCCAGCCATATCCCCATGCTACTTTTGCGGCTATGGTGGAGCGTATAGATATATATGTCGGTGAGGTGATTTCCAAGTTGGATGAATTGGGGCTGAAGGAGAATACCCTAGTCATCTTTGTTTCGGACAACGGTGCCCATCGAGAGGGAGGGGCAGATCCGGAGTTTTTCAACAGTAACGGGCCATTTAGAGGATTTAAGCGGGATTTGTATGAAGGTGGTGTGCGCACACCTATGATCGCCTGGTGGCCAGGTACCATTCAAGCAGGTTCACAAAGTGATCATATCTCAGCTTTCTGGGATTTATTGCCGACTTTCGCCGATGTGGCCGGAGCTGATATTCCTGAGCGTATCGACGGTATTTCATTTTTGCCGACACTGCTTCAGCAAAAAGATCAGAAGGAGCATGGCTTTTTATATTGGGAGTTTCATGAGCAGGGCGGAAAGCAGGCAGTGAGACAGGGGAAATGGAAGGCGGTAAAACTCGATGTGTTTGAAGCTGAAGAGCCAAGGATTGAGCTCTATGATCTTAATGTGGACCTGGGGGAGGAGGAGGATATTGCTGCCAATAATCCCGCAAAAGTGCAGGAGCTGGAAGCAATCATGAAAGCTGCCCACAAGCCTAACCCTGTTTTCGGGCTGTTACCCTCTGAGCGAAGTGAAAAAACAAGCAATCTGAAATGAGAAAAGGCGAGGAAAAATCCCCGCCTTTTCGTACCCAATCTATTTACTGTAAAACCTTTGAATGATTGAATATAGCAAGACTAAAAGAGAGGGGTGTCCTTGCCTGTCCTGCTTTACTATGAATTATTTGAGATTTTGTTGTCTGATTACCAATTATATGAAGATATTTAACCCTATAGCTATAAAATAAAGGATAACCCTATTCGCTACTCTCATGAAAAAATTAAGCTTTTTATTATTCATTGTTTCTGTTCAAGCATGTACAAATCCAAAAACCACTACTGAAGTGGAGCCAGAAAAAAGCAGCTATCAGACTGTGGGTTCTGTGGATAGAATTACTTCTGGGATTGACATGCTATTGGCAGAAGGAGCGGAGATAGAGGTGATAGCTTCTGGATTTGAATGGTCTGAAGGACCACTGTGGCTAAAAGACCTGGACGCACTGATATTTACCGATGTTCCCACCAATAAGGTATGGAAGTGGAGTGAAAAAGACAGCCTTACCTTGTTTTTGGAGCCTTCCGGGTATTTGGGCTCAGAGACCAACAAGAAGGAGCCGGGGGCAAATGGATTGGCACTGGACAAGGATGGGAAGCTGATTCTTTGCCAGCATGGGGAGAGGCAAATCGCAAGGATGGAGGCTGCCTTAGGAGATCCCAAACCTGAATTCACAGCTCTGGTCTCGGAATATGAAGGGAAAAGGTTCAATAGCCCGAACGATCTGGTGATAAATAAAAAAGAACAGCTGTTTTTCACAGATCCCCCTTATGGTCTGGATGATTGGGATCCAAAGGAACTGGATTTTCAGGGTGTATATAGACTGGATCCGGATGGGGAGCTTACTTTGTTGCTGGATTCCCTGAGCAGACCAAATGGCATAGGGCTGAGTCCTGATGAGAATACCTTATATATTGCTCAGTCGGATTTTCAAAAAGCCAGGTATTATGCATTTGACCTGGATGAAAGCGGTGATGTACTGAGTGGAAAGGTCTTACTGGATGCTACCGGGAGCATAGGACGGGAGATGCCAGGATTACCGGATGGGCTGACCGTACACAGCTCCGGAACACTGTTTGCTTCGGGGCCTGGTGGGATCTGGGTGATCAGTGAGCAGGGGGAGCATATGGGGACGATTAGGACAGGTCAGGGCACTGCCAACTGCACCTTCAATGCTGATGAATCCTACCTGTATATGACTGCAGATGCATACTTGATGCGGATCAAACTGAAGGATTAAGCACAACTTAATTTAATCTATTCTGGGTTTAATCTTGTTTCTTTTCTGAACCGCTGTCCACC
Source organism: uncultured Algoriphagus sp. (assembly GCA_965651895.1). Classification (GTDB taxonomy): domain Bacteria; phylum Bacteroidota; class Bacteroidia; order Cytophagales; family Cyclobacteriaceae; genus Algoriphagus. Next base: position 2,842 of record CBFGUY010000375.1, read on the forward strand.
TTAAAGGCAGGACTGATATACCCCTCCGGCAGATAGGTAGGGGGGATGGTGAT
>CBFGUY010000376.1:0-2887 GCA_965651895.1 uncultured Algoriphagus sp.
TACCTATCGTCATACTGGACTTGTTTCAGCATCTCATCACGCTGATCGGACGATCGTTATGGACCCTGAAAGCGAAGATTCGATGAAATCAAACAGGTTAAGGGTGACGTAAAGCCCACTTTTAGACGGCCCATGGCCATGTTGGGTTTTGGAAAAGTATTTTCAAAAGAATATAATAATTTGATTGGTTGGTCAACAGGGATTATTTAGCAGTAACCTGATTGGGGAGAATCGATTACTGGCATTTCTTTCATACAGGAGGAAATGAACTTACTGTTTAATCCCGGGAAGAAAGCACAGGTTCGATCGGGCCTGTGTTTATCTTCCTTTCATTTTATGGAAAGGGTCTCCCGAATGGAAAGAACGGACAAAGTGAGCCACCTAAAACGGATAAAAGTGAGCAGTGTAAATGAAGTGTTTAAAATCGATTCATTCTTGGTGTAAAGTTAGCTTTTATTTCTTAGTTTTTTCCGCATAGATTCCCCTTTGATATCAACCCGGTGGGCCGTATGTACCAAGCGGTCTAAAATAGCGTCAGCAATGGTCTGTTCCCCGATAGTTTGATGCCAGGCCTCTATAGGGAGCTGGGAAGCCATAATCGTGGAGCGTTTTCCGTGCCTGTCTTCTATGATTTCCATCAAGGTTTGCCTATTGATATGATCTAAGCCTTTTAGTCCAAAATCGTCAAGGATTAGCAAGTCCTGCTTTTCAAGCTTGTTGATCTGTTTGATATAAGACCCGTCAGCCTTTGAGGTTTTGAGCATGGTAAAGAGTTTATTGGCATTAAAGTACATGACCTTATATCCCAGTGAACAAGCCTGATGGCCTATGGCTGAAGCGATATAGCTTTTTCCAGTCCCTGTGCTACCTGTAATCAATATGTTTTCCTTTTTATCTATAAATTGACAGGAAGCAAAGCGCTGTATTTGATTTTTATCGATGTTCCTGGCAGCGTCGAAGGCGATGTCTTCCATCACGGCTTTGTACCTGAACTTTGCGGCCTTGGTCAGGCGTTCAATTTTTCTGTTCTGCCGGTCATCCCACTCGGATTGCAAGAGATAGGCGATCAGCTCATCATTGGTATAAGCGATGCTCTGCGAGGACAGAGCGCTCGTAAAAGCCCTATACATGCCATAGAGCCTTAATTCCTTCATTTGTTCTAATGTTTGTGTATTCATAGTATTGATGTTTACTTATAATAATCACCGCCCCTGATGTTTTTATGGTTGGGGATGTCGGTATGTTCTTCGATATCTTCATCGAGTTTGTCCCATCCCTTTGCAAGGATACGTTCAATCATGTTATAATTATAGGCTTCATAGCCCAAGGCTCTTTTACAGGCATTATCCAGGCGTTCATTACCCGCCTTTTTAGCCAGGTGGAGTATACCAAGACATGATTTATAGGATTGTTCCGGGTGTTGTTTTTTATCGAGTATTTTAATGATATAGGCCTTACAAGCCTCTCCTATATGACCTGCCCAAGCGATGAACTTCTCCGAACTCCACTCACTGACAAACCTGTGATATGAAGGCATGTGCTCTTTAGTGGTGGTATATCCATATTTCTTTTTATCCCTTTCATGGACAGCCATCCTTTCCTGGTTATGGTAGATCTCTACTAGGCTGTCAGAATAGACAATCCTGACACGCTTTCCTATATGCTTGTAGGGCACACTATAGTAATGTTTATCTTTACTTAGATACACATGACTGTTTTTATGAACGGTCCCATTAGCGGAAGATTTAACCTCATACCGCTTTGTGGGCAATGGTTTGAGGGCTTGTTTTTCGATTTCCATAAATAGAGAATAACGGGAGTATTCTCTCCCTCTAAAAGGCATCTTGTTATGCTGTTCCAACAAAAAAGCAATGGCCTTGTTCAATGAAGGTTTATCATAAAAGATCTGGTTTCTTAAAGGGGCAAAGACCCTGGTGTAAATAATCCTGACGGCATTTTCCACGATAGCTTTATCCCTGGGTTTGTAGGTCCTTGCAGGAAGTACAGCCGTTTGGTAGTATTCCGCAAAATCGGCAAAGGCAGCATTGAGGCGCGGTTCATACCGACTGGCTTTGGTCACCGCTGCTTTAAGATTGTCTGGAACAAGAGCTTCAGGAACACCCCCATAAAACCGAAGCGCATTCTCTACACATCTTATAAAGTTTTCCCCGCTCTGGCTCTCACAGGCTTCAACATAAGTATATTGACTGCTACCCAGTACACAAATAAAGATTTCCAGTTCTTGTATTTCCCCGGTATGTCGATCTACTACAGGAAGTTTCTTCCCCGTAAAATCTATAAACAGTTTATCTCCTACTTTATGGGTAAAATGCATCACAGGAGAGACCTCTTTGGTCCACTGCCCGTACCAATAACGGAACTGTGTAAGTTGATATCCCTCAGGATGTTTTTTATAATACTCCTGCCAGAGTAGTTCTTTGGTCACCCCGGTTTTACGCAGTTCTTTGTCAAAATAAGGAAAGTAGCTTTCCAGAATGCGTAAGCGTTCACTCTTGGGCTTTTCAGTGGAAGTAAACAGGTGATGAAGTTCCTCCTGGGTCATGGCCTCTACTTCATAAGAGGTCAGTTGGTAGCGCTGGAAAAAAGTGATGTATTTGCTTACGGTATTGCGGGAGACCCCTAACTGGGAACTGATCCGGCGCTTACTAACCCCGGCACTGTATAACTTAAATATCTTCTTTACTTTTCGCATTTCTATTTGTTTGTTGGCCATAATCTTTTTGACAAAAAAAGACTATTGCGCACACTTCAAATAGAATCGATTTTTAGTGGTTCACTTTCATCCGTTTTAGGTGGCTCAGTTTCACCCGCTGTGCTATGCTCACTTTAACCCGTTTTTAGTGGTATACTATATCCGTTTTTTGCA
>CBFGUY010000377.1:0-2880 GCA_965651895.1 uncultured Algoriphagus sp.
TAATCAAAGGTCATCAGCTTGTCACGGTCTATATAAATATTATCAAATTGCTCGAAAGGCAAAACGATATTCAAGCCCACGGACTTCCCTCCTTCTGAATGCGCCCCCTTGTTACCGGCTTCCATGATACCCGGCCCTCCACCTGTGATGACACCATAGCCATGGCGGACCAGCTTTGCCGCAATTTCCTCAGCTACTTTGTAATGCTTATGGTCTCTTGGAGTCCTAGCAGAACCAAAAATTGAAACACATGGGCCTATTTTGGCAAGTTTTTCAAAGCCTTCTACAAATTCAGACATTACCTTAAAAATAACCCATGAATCCGCACTTTTTATCTCACTCCAATCTCGTTCCTTGAAGGCTAACCTGATTTTCTCTTCCGCATTTTGTTCTTCTAGATTGCTCATATTCTTCTGTTTATTTAAAGAAAACGATCTATTCCATGAAATGGCCCGATATTTTTAACTATTCAGATGGCAAAAAGTTAAATCTCTGATTGTCAATATAAAAAAAATAATCGTTTACGAGAATCAAACGACCCCGTCTAGCGTACATTTGCGGACTATTTGAAAACAAGAGATGAATCTCGCTGAAAAATCTCTGGCTACGCTGAATGTATTTGGTGAGTTAGAGGCAGAAACAAAGCAATTTGTTTCTGAAAGTGGCTTAGGCTGTGTAGCAGGATGTGGATTTTGCTGCGCCAATCCCAAAGTACCTGCCTCCCCATTGGAATTCCTTCCATTGGCCTTTGACCTCTATGAGAAAGGATTGGCCGAATCAACGCTGGCCACTCTGGAGAGTATGGAAGAAGATGCCAGTTGTGTGATGTATAGGTCGCAATCCGAAGATGGGAAAAAAGGATTTTGTGGGAGCCATCCTACACGCGGCATGATTTGCAGGCTATTTGCTGCCTCGGCCCGTAGGACTAAATATGGCAAAAAAGACCTCATAATCTGCAAAGTATTGAAAGAAGAAAAACCCGCAGCATATAACCTTGCCAGCGACCGGATAAATAAAGATATGGATATCCCCCTCGCAACGGCCTTTTATAGCCGTCTGGAGGAGATTGACCAGGCGCTCTGCCAACAATTCACTATAAACTCCGCAATAGCATTCGCATTAGAATTAGTTTTGAGGTATAAATTCTACGAAGGGCAGGAAGTTGATGTGATTGCATGATTTTTTTGCTCCTGTCAATTGGAGTATATTGTCATATATTTCAAAGGGAACCTCTCACAAGTTTTAATTATGCTGAAAATCGGAGAAATAATACAGACGTTAAAAGGAATCGTAGAGACCAAAATAGACATGGTCAAGTTAGAAGTCCAGGATCAGGTATCCGGGATACTGACCAGGCTGATCTTCCTGATCCTCATGGGCGGAAGTCTATTGTTGGTGCTCTTGTTTTTTAGCCTATCACTGGCCTTTTATTTAAGCCAACATTTTGAATCACCGCATATGGGGTTCTTATTAGTGGGATTGATGTACCTGTTGCTTTTGGTAATATTATACTTGCTGCGGGATAATGATTCCACTGAAGAAAAAATGCAAAAGGGCTTAAAAGGTTTTATTTTTAGAGTACGCATGTTCAAAAAACGCCAGGAGGAAGAATGAAAAAAGACCTGAAACAAAAAGAAAAAGAGCTGGAAGAAACCCTTGCCAGGCAATTTGAGCTTGTCAAAGCCGAATCTGAGGATTGGCTGAAAGTTGGAGGTATAGTACTAGCGGGCAGTCTGATCGCACTGGCAGTGGTTCAATCCCGTAAAAAACGTAAAGACAAAAAAACTGAAGAAGTACTCGCGGTGCTCGAAAAAGAAGGACTGTTGACCCGGGAAATCGAAAAAAAGCTGACCACGAGCTCTAAATCTTCCTTTTGGCCCAGCATAAGCCAGCGTCTGTTGATTATGGGATTAGCTTTTGCCAAAGAAAAATTTCTCCCAAACTTATTCTCCACGCAGCCAGAAGATGCCCAGGTCGAAAAAGAGCGTAAGTAAAATCCTTAAACAGTTTCATCGCAGCGGAAAAAAGGGGCTTGCATGGCTGATCGATCCGGACAAAATCCTAAACTACGTGCAATTTGAAAAGGAACATGCCTGGATCAAACATGCTAATCTGGATTTGGTATTTGTGGGAGGTAGCCAGCTTAGCCGTGATAATTTCCGTGAAGTAGTTAGTTTGGCAAAGAAAATCGCCGGAGAAATCCCTGTTGTAATCTTTCCGGGATCACAAATACAGCTTACCGAAGAGGCAGATGCCATTTTATTCCTTTCGCTGATCTCAGGCAGAAATCCCGAATACCTTATAGGCCAGCAGGTGCTCGCAGCTCCATTGATCAAAGAGATGAAACTGCAATCCCTTCCTACCGCTTACATGCTCGTCAATGAAGGAGAGATCACCAGTGTACAGTACGTGAGCCAAACCCTTCCTTTGCCTAATTCAAAGCCTGATCTGGCTAAGGCTACGGCACTTGCCGGACTGTATCTCGGGATGAGGTATTTTTATCTGGATGCAGGAAGTGGAGCTAAATCGCCGGTGTCTGGGCAAGTGATCCGCTCGGTAAAATCTGCCATCAACAATCCCCTGATAGTCGGCGGTGGTATCGACTCCATAGATAAATTAAAAACAGCCTACCGGAATGGTGCGGATTTAGTGGTGATTGGCAATGCCGTAGAAAGAACCCCGGGGTTTTTGAAGGAAGCCCTTGAAGTAAAATCGCTATTGAACTTATCCCTGAACGTTAATTAAGGACTCTCTTCTTCTCATTCTTCCTGCAGGCACTCCATACATCATCTTAAACCTTCTGCAGAAATAGGCGGTGTCTTTGTATCCCACTTCTTTGCCTATATCCCGGATTGACTTTTTGGTGGTTCGCAGAAGTTC
>CBFGUY010000378.1:0-2852 GCA_965651895.1 uncultured Algoriphagus sp.
TGATATTTATTGAAGAATTGTTGGTTCTTCAGATTGTGAACGCAATTCGAATGATGTAAGCCATGGAAGAAAAAGTAGTAGAAATACGCGGGCTAGAGAAGTCTTTTGGAGATTTGGATGTGCTCAAGGGAGTAGATCTGGATCTATACAAAGGGGAAAATCTAGTAGTGTTAGGGAAGTCTGGCTCAGGTAAATCAGTGTTGATCAAAATCATGGTTGGGCTGCTGAAGCAAGACGAAGGAACCTTGAAGGTATTGGGTAAAGACGTGGCTAACCTAGGCACAAAGGAGCTGAATGAATTACGTCTGAAGATTGGTTTTTCATTCCAGAATTCAGCCTTGTACGACAGTATGACAGTGAAGGAAAATATGGAGTTTCCCCTGGTGAGGAATATAAAAAACCTGTCGAGAAAGGAAAAAGATATGAAGATAGAGGGGTTGCTGGAGAGTGTGGGCCTGCCTCAATCCATTAATCAGATGCCTTCAGAACTGTCCGGTGGGCAGAAGAAGCGTATCGGGGTAGCCCGGACGCTGATCCTGGAACCGGAAATCATGCTTTACGATGAGCCTACAGCAGGACTTGACCCCATCACTTGCATGGATATCAATAACCTGATCATACAGATTCGTGAAGAGTACAATACTTCTTCTATAGTGATCACGCACGATTTGACCTGTGCCAAAGTCACAGGGGACAGGATGGCGGTATTATTGGATGGACAATTTGATGCAGTGGGAACCTTTGATGCAGTGTTTCCAAATGCGGAGGATCAACGTATAAAATCATTTTACGATTATAATTTTATCAACTCATGAGAGGCGAAAATAAAAGATCAGTCATAGTAGGGATATTTGTCTTTCTTGGCATAGCTATCCTTGTTGCGGGTATTCTGACCCTAGGTGGTCAGCAGAAAAAATTTGTAAAAGCAATCCAGCTTAAAGCTGTGTTCGATGATATCGGAGGATTGCAGGCAGGAAACAATATCTGGTTTTCAGGAGTGAAAATAGGGACAGTCCGGAAAATCAATTTCTATGGGGACTCCCAGGTAGAAATCGAAATGAATGTGGAGCAAAAAGTGGTGGATTTCATTAGGAAAGACTCCAAAGCCACTATCAGTTCCGATGGCCTTATTGGTAATAAAATAATCGTGATCTATGGTGGGACTACCATGGCTCCTGCTGTCCAAGATGGGGATAGGCTGGAATCGGTGATGCCTCTTGATACTGACCAGATGATGGAGACCCTTCAGGTCAACAATGAAAACCTGGTACAGATCACTGGCAACCTTAAAGAGCTGACAGGGAAACTAGCTGAGGGCGAGGGAATGGTAGGTGCGGCAATGACCGACTCATTGATTGCGGAGAGTTTCCGGGCTATAGTGAAAAACCTGGATCAGGCCTCAGTCAATAGTAACCGCATGATAGCTGAGCTTCAAAGCTTCACCAAAAAGCTGAATCAAGAGGGGAATTTGTTCAATGATCTGGTGACTGATACGACTATGGCAAGCGACCTGAAACAGACTATGGAAAGTTTCAGACAGGCAGCGGCCAATTCGGAAGAAATGACCCAGAAGTTAAGTGAGATCACCGATAAATTCAACGATCCTAATAATTCCATGGGAATGCTTCTCAACGATCCTGAATTTGCCGAAACGCTGAAAAGTACGTTGGAAAATACCGATTCGGCTACCTACAATCTGAACCGGGGTATGGAAGCCTTGGAATATACCTGGCCTTTCAATAAGGGCTTCAAACGCAAGCAGAAAGCTGAAGCAAAAGAAAATAAGTAAGTGATTTGACTTCAATCCTCATCTTCTAGCCCGCGATTTATTTTTTTGCGGGCTTCTTTTTTCTCTTCTCCGTTTGCTTCCAGGGTATCCGTAGTATCCCGGGGAGTCAAAACCGCCTTCATGGAAATAGGAAAGTGATCTGAGCCGATTTCATCTTCTACTTTTAGCGTAGCTAGACCAAAATGCTTACTAAGGAAAATATGGTCGAGAGGCCATCTGAAAAGAGGGACTTTCGCATGGAAGGTATTGAACAGCCCTCTTCCTCTGCGGGGATCTGCCATCTCTGAGATTTTCAAAAATAGAGTGGTCGTATAGCTCCAGGCTACGTCGTTTAGATCTCCAATGACCAGCGCAGGCCACTTATTCTCCTTGGATTTTCTTCCTACGATCAATATTTCCGCATCTCTTTCTGTGCTTTCGGTGTTTTCACCCGGTACAGGTGGAGTTGGATGGATCGCATATATGGTAATTATTTCCCCGTTTCGGAGTTTTATATCCAGCTCGAGAGACGGGATTTCTTCATCAACGAGGTAGTTTATTCCTTTTCTAATGATTTCCAATCTGGTGTAAAAAAGCAATCCGTAGGTATTATCCTTTGGGATCTTGATTTGAAAAGGAAAGATTTCTTCGATCTCCGACATGCCTTTTTCCCAGGCTTTGTCAGTTTCCACTAGAAAAACCACATCCGGATCTGTCTTTTTTACCAGGTCCACAGCTTTATGATAAGCATCATTGTACTGATAGACATTTGCTACCAAGATATGGATCCCCCTCTCTTCATCGAAAGGAACTGTATCGATCATTTTACTGCCTAATAGCGTGAATGGTAACACCTTGCTGGTCAGATAGATCGCACAAATGCCCAACAGTCCTAACCAGGTATAAAGTTCAGAGGCTTGGGATGTGCCGAAGTTCGCTAGCCACAAAAGTCCTAAAATCAGAATGATCACCAATTTCTGCAATCTGGGATAATCAAAAACTCTGACCCACCAGAAATCTAATTTGACAAGCGGGAAAAAAGTGGCGAAAATAAAAAACGCACTGAAAACCCGTAAAAGTAGCT
>CBFGUY010000379.1:0-2847 GCA_965651895.1 uncultured Algoriphagus sp.
AGACTCTTTCTCAAATTTGATTTTATCCTGCTCTGATTTGAACGCCTCTATAATTACAGAATAGGTGGTGATGAAAGGCTTCAGATCCGCAATATCTTGCTCCGTAAACCCACCCTCTTTATTTCCCAACCCAATCAATCCTATCACATCTTTCCCTTTGAAAATGGGTACACCGAGAAAATTATCGATGTGGGGGTGACCTGGAATATATTTTCCTTTTGTATGAGGGTTAGATTTAGGGTTGTTTTCCAGAATTATTTTGGATTCCAGAATACATGCGCCAAACAGATTATCCAGGTGGCGGAACAAAAAATTATCTCTGATATGGTCGTGATATAACTTACTCGATGCCTCTCCCTGATGGGAAAAATCAGTGGCAGAATGTATTTTCAAGGCTTTTTTGCCATCAGGGCATGAATCAACCTTACCTACAAATCCCAGCTTGGCGTCTATTACACCCAGAATATTGCTTAAAAGCAAGTCATAGGGATTTGCCCCCTCGGATTGGGACAGAAAATGACTTTGCACTTCCACAACCCTGGATAATAGCTCGTTGGATCGTTTTAGTTGATCTTCGGTTTCTTTTTGTTTCGTGATATTTTTTAGGATGCACAGAATCAACATCTCCTCATCTGGGCAAGTTTTGAAAAGATCCATTTCATACCAGACCCCTTCATCCTTCTCCAGATTGAGTTTAGTCACTATAGAAAAAGAGGATGTTTTATTTCCCGTCACCCAGTTGATCACTTCATTATACTGGTCTTCATAGACGAAAAACTCCTGGATAAAAAACCCTGGGGCAAGCTCTGAAACTGGCTTTTTTAAGAGAGGGACAATTGCTGAATTTACAGCTATTGCGCGCCTCAGTGCCTGGTCAAACAATATTGCGGGAGTTTTCATTTTCTCCACGATCTCCAGAAGCGACACATAGGGCACCTCGAAAATATTCTTTCTGTCTTGAAAGTGAATTATAAGGTGGAAACTGTTTTTATTGCGATCAATCCACCCTAATTCATTGACAATGAATTCATTTCCTTGCCAATTCAGTACATAGTTTGTCTTTTGGTCACCAGGCTGTGTATAGCTCCGGTCTATACGGGCACAATCATCAGCCAAAGGTGAAGTCAACTTATCATATTCATCAAGATATTTTACTTCCTTTATAAAATCTTCTCCCAGATGAAGCTTCAAGCGGTCACTTATTTTGAGTAATTTCCGTGTTTCCAAATCAAAAACCAGATCCTCGTTTTCAAAAACAGTAGGATGTTGTGCCTTCATTTATCTAAATATTATAACCTTAGTACAGTGTGCTTGAATTATTTCAAATAAATTCACTTTTTAGTAAAGTAAGAAATTTCACTCAAACCCTATGAACGAAACATCTACAAAATCAAAAATTTTATTAGTTGAAGACAACTTCAACCTATCAGAAAATATTAGGGAAATACTCACACTTCAGGGTTATGAGATTTCTGAAATCCTGGATGAAGCCGAAACCGCCATGTCCATAATCGAGCAATCCTTACCTGATCTGGTCTTGGTGGATATAAAGCTAAAAGGAGCCAAAACTGGGATTGATCTGGCAGAAGAACTCAGACGGTCAATGGATATTCCCATCGTCTTTCTTACTTCGGCATCAGGTGCCGAAATAGTCAAAAAAGTAAAGCATATACGTCCCGATGGTTTTATCAATAAACCATTTACTACAAATTCTTTAATAACCACCATTGAATTGGCTATGGAGAATTACAAAAGTACACACAGAAATTCTGACAATAGAAAAAACAATGTCCCAGATCTATTTATCAGGGAAAATGGCTGGCTAAAGAAGATCATCATAAATGATATAAACTGGATAAAAGCAGAAGGTACTTATACTCACCTGTTTGTACATGAAAAACAATACACCCTCAGAAACACCGTAAAAGACCTGATGGAAAAGCTTCCGGAGGGGCAGTTTTCCAGGATTCACAAATCTTTTATTGTGAACATGAACAAAATAGAGGCCTTTAGCTCTTCTGCCGTCAAAATTGCAAATACGGAAATCCCAATCGGGCGGAAATATTACCAGGACCTGCTCAAAAACATCAATAAACTTTCAAATTAATCTGGCTTAAACAAATCCAATACTCCAAGTCACTTCGTAACTAGTCGAAAGTTATGTCCCACTCAAACTCTAGTACTAACGATGGACTTTGGCTACTTTTTCCCTACCGCCACTTCTTCAATTGAGACTTCTATTTCATTTTTGGAGAACTACTGCAAATCAGACCTTACAGCTCCTCTGGGTTTTATAGGAGAAGAACGCGCTTTTCTGTACAAAGTGTCGTCCCCTTCATCCGATTCTCATTCCCTCCGTCAGCAATTTACCAGCAGACCACCGGAGAAAACCTTCGGTATTGAAAGCGTTTCCGTGCTGATATTTACCAATATTAACGAGGAAATTCTGGGATGCGAGCTAGAAAGGTTAACTAAAAGCTGTAAAAAATTAGAACGGTTGAAGTTTGACCCGAACGTTTTTGAGATGGGAATCATAGACCGAAAAGCACACACAAAGAAAAAGAAAGGACACATCAAGAAATTATATGAAGAAGAGCTATTTGTCAGAGAAAACGGATGGCTTAAAAGAATAATTATCAAGGATATAGATTGGATTAAGCTGGAGGGAGTGTACACCCATCTATTCAGCAACGGAAAACTTCACACCTTGAGAAGCACCACTAAGGATGTTTTGATCAAACTCCCTAAAAGTATTTTCATTCAGGTCCACAGATCCTATTTTGTCAATATTTTCAAAATTGAAGCTTTAAAAAGGTATGCGCTCAAAATAGGGGATGATGTACTGCC
>CBFGUY010000380.1:0-2844 GCA_965651895.1 uncultured Algoriphagus sp.
CCTACAAGCTGGCCCTTCGCTAGATTAATCCTAAACGCTCAGTCCTACTGGACTGTTTCTTTATGCTTGGCCCTCTTTTGCTTTCATTTCAGTTTCTTTATAGCGGTAGTATGACTTAAGAGTGACTTGATCTGGGTAATAGCCATTTCGTTTAGTTGGATAAGCCGTTCGCTCTGCTCCATCCCTTGATGTAGCAATAAGGCATTGGTGCTCTCCATGTTGGATAGGACAACCAGTTGCTCAATGGCGGCATAATCACGGATATTCCCTTTGAGGTCAGGATTCTCGTTGCGCCACTGTTTGGCGGTTTTTCCAAAGAGTGCCATATTGAGCACATCGGCTTCACTGGCGTAGATAAAAGATGCCTGTTGTTTGCTGATTGCATCCGGAATCAGGTTTTCTTTAATCGCATCGGTATGGATATGGTAATTTACTTTGGCAAGTGTTCGCTGGAAATCCCAGTCAAGTTTTAGGCGGTCATTTTCATCGTCTTTCAGTCGCTGAAACTCTTTGACCAGGTAAATCTGAAACTCGGGACTTAGCCACATCGCAAAGTGAAACGCAATGTCCTTGTGTGCATACGTCCCACCATAACGACCAGCCTTCACAAGCATACCAACTGCCTTTGTCCGGTCAATCCATTGCCCAACAGACATTATAAACCTGTTTGTTCCTGCTTCCTGTCCAATTACCCCGAATTCGGGGTAATTGAAATCCGGGTTGTTGATTTTTTCCCAAACACCTATGTATTCCAAGGTGTTTTTGTTGGTGATCCATTTCCCTATAAGTCCACTTCCCTCCCGAAATGAAGTGGTCATATCGGTCAAACTGATATAGTCCGTCTCGTTCTGATGAATGACCGAAATTGTTGATGTGTTGACGTTCAGTTTTCTGGTTTTAGCCATTTTTAAATCTGTAGGACAAATCTCACAAAAGACAATATAGTTATTTCATGTCCAATATCATATAAAATGAACCACCTCAATATAGCACCTGCTAAAAATAGTCAGATTAATGTTGGGCTTTGTTAACTCTATTCTTTACCGATAGGCTCCTTAATCCCTATCCCCTGTTGACAGAATTATCTGCATCTCTCTGCCCCTTTTCTAAACAAAAATTGAAAGAGAATCCCAGAATGTACAAACGTCATTTCCTCACTCCCATTTCTGTATAGGCGTGAAATTCGCAGATTGCCATATCTTTCAGGGCCTTCCTGTCACAATCTTTCCAAATACATTTATTGGCCGTTGTTCCATGATGCCGTTTTAGCAAGTCAATTCTCAATTCTATGTCGTCATAAGTAGTCCAATTTTCAGGTGACGGGAGTCGAACAAGTAACTGTTCCTGATAGTTGTCCCATTCATCAAGTCGCCAATACGAGTTGTCATTCTTGCAATAATATAGTCTGTACCAATCTTTTCTGTCGATTAGCTCAAAGTCCAATTCAATCCTATTCAGAATATTTTGGTCAACGTAGTATATATTCTCGGATAGTTCGGTCATTTCTTAACTAGTGCAGAACGATTGATGATGTGGCCGGGCTAGATTTAACACAGCAAAACAATTTAAAGCTAGATAAAACTACAGAACTTTCAAGCACAGCTAAACCCAGCTTTACGACTGCGCCATGCCGTAGCCTGTTATTAATAGTTTTAAGTTATTTCTCCTTCCTAAATTTCCTTTGCCGATTATTTTCCTCTAAAAGGATTAAAGTTTTCTGCGTTAACTTGACTACCGAATCTACCTGAACTTCATAATAATCTCCCTTTTCTTCCTGCATGGCATAGCCATTTGCAATCATATATTTTGCTGAGGGACTGTACGGTCTTTTATAATAAAGCTTTCGGATGATCCTAGAGTTTTCAGCATCGTAGCACCACAGCCCTTGATCTGTATTTTCTGGCGTGAACTGGTTGGTATAAACTCCATCTGCTCCAAACGTAGTTAGTGGTCCTTTGGGTAGCTCGTAGCCTTTTACTACCTCGTGCCAGATCGTATCAATCTTGGCTCCCAAGGAGTCTCTTAAATTCCCAAGTTCCAATGAGCTTGGTCTCTTGGGTATCGCAATTTTTGGATTGGCCTCTTGCTAGCTGTAGATGACCCAAACAAAGAATGAAAAATAGTGTGGTCTTGAAATTCATTTTATTAGAATCTATTAATTCTATTTCTTAATTCCCCCACACTCAACGTATCCATGCCCCGATGCAGCATTCTATGGCAATTGGAACAAACCAGGGTCAGATCGTCCAGCCGGGTTTCCTGGATTCCATCGTACTGATAGAGGGGAGTCTGGTGGTGGCACTCGATAAAGCCCTTGCCCAGATCGCCGTATTTGACCTGGAAGTTGAAGTCGCAGGACTCACAGTCCAGTGCTCCGTATTTTTTTAGGTGTTGGGTTTTCTTGGCCAGTACTAGTTTCGTATCTCTTTCTTTGTATTTGTGTAGTCTGTAAAGCACTTTGCTTTCCCGGAACTCCAATTGTTCCTCCTCTACTTCCTCAGGTATTTCGTAGAGTTTTAAGCTCAGCTGTGGGTTTGCCGCCGCCGCCCTGATCGTGTTGGCGATATTCCTTAATTCCGCCCTCTTGTCATGAAACTCCTCAAACACGACTTTTTCCAGCTTCCCTCCTCCTTTCAGTCCTTTACCATGGTAACCGGGGTCTATGGCCAGTAAATTCCCCAGTTTCATTGCCGCACCGTTTGCATTGCGGAAGCGGGCTTCATCAGGTCTTACTTGAAATATGGGGAGCCTGTTCAGCACTTCGGAAAGTTCTATAATTGCCGGGTTGGAATGGTTGATCTGCCCTGGCTCCAGCTGAAAGTACAGGTCCAGCGCAAGGATGAT
>CBFGUY010000381.1:0-2833 GCA_965651895.1 uncultured Algoriphagus sp.
ATTGGATCTTGCTTAGTGATCACCTACCAATGATTTGTGAGTTTTCGATTTAGATTCTTTCAATTTTTTTTCAATCCCGCAATCACCCAAAAAACTCCCAAACACTTCTATATCCCCCATTCTTCTCAACATAAAGAAGCAGCTGATTGAAAAAGCCGTTCTGTGCCAACGTGCTGCTATCGCCAATCAATACCAGTTTTCTCTTCGCACGGGTCAGTGCTACATTCATCCTGCGCTCATCTGAGAGAAAACCTATCTCCCCTTTCTCATTGGATCGTGTCAGGGAAATCATCATCAGATCCCGCTCCTGCCCTTGGAAACCATCTACAGTATCTATGGTGAGCTGCTCCTTTACTACCAGCAGACTTGGATAATCCTCCGAATCAAAAATCAACCCTCTCAACCTACGTACCTGCGCTCCATATGGTGCAATCAGCCCAATAGTCCAATTCTCCTCAAGAAACACATTCGTACCTATGCTCTCCACCAGTTCATTTAGATGCCTTGCTGCAAATATCGCTTCCTCCTGATTAAACGTGCTTAAACTCTCTGCTTCCTGCTGATCAGAATACCCAGCCCCAGCAGTATCTATCCATTCTATGGCACTCCCTTCTGCCGGAAACACATGCGTTTTTGTGCCATCATCCGCAATCAGTTTTCCATTATAAAACTGCTCATTAGAGAATCCCATAACCACTTCAGGCATCCGGTATTGTAGCTGCAGCATCTGGGCAGAGGAAGGCTTCCGCTTGATCACTTTTTCAAAAAGCGTTTCTGACAGGCCATCCTTAGCAGCCTGGAAGGACTTGATGGTGGGCGGAAGTTGCCAATGATCCCCGGCAAACACAACTTTTTTGGCTTTCATAACAGGTATCCAGGTAGCCGCTTCCAATCCCTGCGCTGCCTCATCTATAAACACCACATCGAACTCCATCCCTTTCAAACTGTAGGATGACGCACCCACCAGTGTGCTCGCAAAGACCTTTGTCCTCTGAAAAATATCGTACTGGATGTATTCTTCCAGGGATTTGGATGCTTCCCTCAGCCTTGAAACTTCCGCATACATCAATTTACGTTGAGCTCTTTCTTCCGGCCCGAAATTCCGTTTGTATTGCTTGGCAAGTTTAAGGTATTGATCGGTTTCTTTGCGCAGCTTCTTCAGATCACGGTAGCTCCCATGAAAAGCAGTTTTGGCATCCAGGGTCTGATTTAAGATCTTTTCCTCCACGCGTGCAGGATGTCCCAGCCGCAGTGTTTCTATTCCCCGATCCACCAGTTTCTCCACCAACAGATCTACCGCAGCATTGCTTGGAGCACATACCAAAACAGAATTCTGATTAATTACAGCATCCTGAATTGCTTCTATCAATGTAGTGGTTTTGCCTGTGCCAGGAGGCCCATGTACCACTGCCACATCTTTGGCATTACCGATCAGTTCACAGGCTTGGTTCTGGGAAAAATTAAGATTGGCTTTGGGGGAAATTCTGTTTGTGGAAAACTGAGGTGGCTTTTCTCCTAAAAGAATCTCTTTGAATTCCCCCACTCTTTTATTCTCAGTAGCTATTACCCTTTTCAGCGCAAACTCCATTTCCCGGTAGCTGGCCTCATCAAAAAGCAAATCCACCCCCAGCCGACTGCCTTCCATCCAATCCGGGATCTCATCTGCCTGTAGTGTCACCGTCATGGTATTGTTCCTGACAAAATTGATTACACCATTGATCTTGTTTTCGGAACTTTGATAACTTTCCTGGGTCGTAAAAAAAGATACGGACTTACCAGAACCAAAAGCTGAAGGATGATTAGAATCAGGACGCTCCACCTCCACCAAGAGCCGCTCGCCCATTCCGATTTTGCTCTTTTTGAGATGGACCGGATACCAGGTTATGCCTGCTTTTTTCTTATCTGCAAGTGAGGAATTAAGAAATTTCTGCTTGTATTGGGCGAGATCTTCCTGCCATTCCAGTTTCAAAAGTTTCAGTCCTTTCTTTAATTCCTCGGTGATTTTGTCCATCAATGTGTATTTTAGGCGAAACTAATGAAATCCTCCCGGGTTTTCCACAACCAACTATTGCTATGAACTACTTAGCCCATGCCTATCTTTCATTTGATCAAGATGAAGTGCTTGTGGGGAATTTTATAGGGGATTTTGTAAAAGGAAAAATGATGGGCACTTTCCCCCAAGGAGTGCAGAATGGAATCAAACTCCATCGGGAAATAGACACCTTTACTGACACCCACCCGCTGGTGAGGGCTGGACAGAGCTATTTAAGGCCAAAATTCGGACACTATTCCACGGTAATAACAGATATTTTCTTTGATTATTATCTGGCAAACAATTGGTCTAAATTTTCCACTATTCCATTAGAGGAGTTTATCCAAAACACTTTTTTAAAGTTGAGAAAATACCAGGTACTTTTTCCAGAACGCTTTGCAAACATGTTTCAATTGATGGTAGAAGACAACTGGCTGCTGAAATACAGGGAAATTGACGGAATCAGACAAACCTTCTCGGGTATGTCACGCCGAACCCGTTTTGAATCAAAAATGGAAGTAGCACATCTCTCCCTTTTGGAAAAGGAAAAGGAATTCCAGCTGATTTTCTTCGCTTTTTTCGAAGATTTAGAGACTTTTGCACGACAGAAATTACTAGAAATCCAAGAATCCAATGTTGGTCATTAAACCAAAAGTCTCCACCTATATTTCCCTTAGCCTCATTGTACTGCTATTGATCGCCGGGCTGGTATATATTCTTAGGGATTTTGCTTACACTGGAAGTTTTGGTATCTGGTTCTATCTAATTGCATGTACACTCATTACATTGGTGTTACTGATG
>CBFGUY010000382.1:0-2821 GCA_965651895.1 uncultured Algoriphagus sp.
TTCGAGTTTTATTTGTTTGTCTTGGCAATATATGTCGCTCTCCCCTCGCCGAAGCAATTTTCAACAGCAAGGCAAAAGAAGCGGGGATGGAAGCACAGTTTAAATGTGACAGTGCCGGAACATCAGATTTTCATATAGGCGAATTACCCGATGAGCGGACAATCAAATGCGCAGCTAAATATAACCTCCCCCTGAATCATCGCGGCAGACAGGTAAACCGTACAGATTTCAGGGATTTTGAATATATCCTCGCCATGGACGACCACAATCTTAGAAACCTGAATAACTTGAAGGTAAGGTATGGGTTCGGTGAAAAAGAAATCTATCTAATGCGTGATTTTGTGACTGAGTCCCAAGGCATGTCCGTCCCGGACCCTTACTATGGTGGCCAAGAGGGTTTTGAGGAGATCTACACTATTCTGGATGAAGCAGTCGATCGTTTTCTGGCACAATTAATTGCAACTCATCACCTCTATGCATGACCTTTATGGCATATATGAAGAGATACTTTTTCAAAATATAGGGACTAGCACTAATTTAAAATCAGCCTCTCTCATAGCAGCAGGCAGTCATAATCAGGGCATCAAACTGCAAAGTAATACCGGTGATTTTTTCCTAAAGCTAAATTTCAATCACAAGAAGGATATACTTACTAAAGAATCGGAAGGTCTAGGGTTGCTTCGCAAAGCTACATTTTTGAAAATTCCTGCAACATTTGGAAGTGGGAGAATAGGAGATCACAATTATCTTTTATCAGAACTTATTACTTCAGGAAGACAGCACCCGGGATATTGGGAAAACCTCGGCATAGGACTCGCCCATCTTCATCTGACTCATCACACATTATTCGGGCTGGAAGGTGACAACTACATCGCCTCAATCCGCCAAAAAAATCTTCTCATGGATAATTGGGTAGATTTCTTTATCGAACAGCGCTTAGATCCCCTTATAGGCAAAGCTTATTTTGATAAACTCATTCCAATTGGCTTTTTGAAGAGATTCCAGGAGATCTACCCTAAACTTGCTTCTCTTTTCCCTGTGGAAAAACCTTCATTAATCCACGGGGATCTCTGGTCTGGAAATGTCATCGCTAACCGGGATGGTCAGCCCTGCCTGATCGATCCTGCTGTTTATTTTGGACATAGGGAAATGGATCTTGCTTTTAGCAGATTGTTTGGAGGGTTTGACAATAAATTTTATAGCGCTTACGAATCTGTCCTTCCACTGGAGCCTGGCTTCGAAAACAGAATGGGCGTCTACAATCTATACCCCCTGCTCGTACATCTGAATCTATTCGGTACGGCCTATCTCCCCGGAATCGAGCGAACGATTAACAGGCTGATAAGATAGGCCGTTTAGGCAACTATCAGCCAAGAGTTAGATCTACCTTCCCTCCAGTTTTTATAGCTTTGAAAATCGCATCTATAATCTTCATATCCTTTACTCCCTCCGCTCCATTTACCGGCACCTCAGCTTCTTTTCCATCAAAAATAATAGCAGCCATTTCATCCATCTGAACTGTCTGGTGTGTTACGATCGGCTCGGTAAGCGGCCCTTTGTGAGTAGTTCCTTTAATAGGCCCATATCCGGTGGAAGGCTGCATTTCAGCCCATCCTTTGCTGCCGTTCAGGTAAAATCGATCAAGGTTATTCATATTGTAAGTAGAAAGACAGGAAGCGATAGCTCCACCAGGAAATCCCAGCTGGAAGGTGATCGTCTCATCTATTCCTTCCTTAAACTTCTCAGGGTCGGTTTTGACCTCCTGGGCAGTAACCCATATCGGTTCTTCTCCAATCATATACCTGGCTCCGTTGATGGAGTAAATACCAATATCCATCATAGCTCCCCCGCCTGAAAGCTCAGGATCCAGCCTCCACTGCGTAGGGTCACCTATCACAAATCCACTCAATCCCTGAAAAAAACGAATTTCACCTAATTCGCCTGCTTTACGCATACGTATCACCTCCAAGGTATTTGGCTCGAAGTGCATTCTATAACCTATCAGTAAATGGACTCCGGCTTCCTTACAGGCATCTACCATAGCTTGACCATCAGCGGCATTCACTGCCATTGGTTTTTCACATATCGCATGCTTTCCAGCCTTTGCCACACGGATCACTTGATCCTTATGAAGCGCATTGGGAGTGATCACATATACAGCATCGATGTCCGGATTATCTTTAATCGCATCAAAATTCTCATAGTCATAGCAATTTTTCTCGGGTATGCCATATTTCTCCCGCCACTCCACCACTTTAGATGGAGTGCCACTGATTACTCCGACGAGCTTGGTGCGGGTACAGCTTTGAATCGCTTCAGCAACTCTGGTACCATAACTCCCAAGCCCCATAATAGCAACTCTAAGTGTCTGGGAATTATTTTTAAATGAATCTTCAGGTTTTGTCATAGCTAACAGGGGATTTAAAGTGGGCACAGCCAAAGCCATCGCCGATATGCCAGCCCTTTGCAAAAACACTCTTCTGGTTTTCATAGTTAAGGTATAGGTTATTGAGTTTGTAGATGCTGAAAATATTGATTTTTAGCCAAATACCCTTGCACCTAGGCAAATCACTTTTGTTTAAGCTATTATATTGCTCTTCGTACTACCTGGACTGTATTTCGGGTACTTTGTTCCAGCAATACCTCATAGCCTTCCAAGTATCTGGGCAAGGAAGCCATCTCTGGATGAAGCACAGTCAATAGCTCCAGCCCTTCATTATATCTGACATCAAATTCCTGGCTAAGGCTCCTTAACAATTGTTCTAACTTAAACAGCTGTGAATCTATCACAATAGAAATGCTAATAGCGGATGTCTGAAGC
>CBFGUY010000383.1:0-2801 GCA_965651895.1 uncultured Algoriphagus sp.
TCCCTCCTCCTCTGCAAAACATTAGTAAGGCCACGCCATCAGGCGTGTTTTTTGTTTGAGCGACGACCGAGAACCGCAGGTTCTCAAGGTCACAGCGAGAACAAAAAACTAGCGCAAAAATGAGAAAATTTGTTCAACATGATCCGCCGCATCCCGGCGAGATTCTGGCTGATTTATATTTGGAGCCCCTGGGCTTAACGGTGACTGAGGCAGCGAAAAAACTCCTGATCACCAGGCCAAACTTATCTGCAATTATCAACGGTAAGGCAGGAATTTCTGCGCTCATGGCTATCAAATTGGCAAGAGCATTCAAAACCACGCCCCATTATTGGCTTAATCTGCAGGCTGCCTATGACCTTTGGCAGGCCATGGCAAAGCACAAGGATAAAGACATTGATAAGGTAAAATCGCTGGTGTAGCAACATATCATGTGGAACACCTTTCGACCTCAATTAAACAACTGCCTATACTCCACCGGCGAAACCTTCGTCTTCGTCTTGAACAACTTCGTGAACGATGAAGGATGTTCAAAACCTAATTGATAGGCGATTTCGCTAATCGTCAGGTTAGTCGTTGATATTTTTTCCTTCGCCTTTTCAATGAGTTTGTTGTGTATATGTTGCTGGGCATTCTGGCCCGTAAGACTGCGTAGCATGTCGCTTAAATAGCCGGGTGAGACCCTCAGGCTGTCCGCGAGGAATTGTACGGTTGGGGTGCCTTCGCTCAGCGATTTTTCATCGTTGAAATACGCTTCGAGAATTTCTTCCATTCTTTGCAGAAGATCATTGTTAACTGCTTTGCGGGTGATGAATTGTCTCCTGTAGAACCGATTGCTGTAATTCAACAGCGTTTCAATATGTGAGATGATGATGTCATGACTGAAATCATCAAGCCTGCCTTGCAACTCTTCCTGCATGTTCATGAAAACAGTAACAATTGTTCCTCTCTCCTTCTCGGAAAGATGAAGCGCCTCATTAACCGAATAGGAAAAAAATCCATACTGCCTGATTTTCTTCGCGAGCGGGTATCCGGCCAGAAAATCGGCATGAAAAAGTAACGTGAATCCAGTATGGTCGTTGTTGTTCTCGCCACCCGCGCTCACCTGGTTGGGTGCCTTGAACAACATGCCTCCTCCGTCAAAGTCGTAGAACCCTTGCCCGTACTTTAACCTTCCACTGAGGTTTTTCTTATACGAGATTTTATAAAAATCATGGGTGAATGAATCGGGAAATTTACGCAGATCGATTTCGTCGCCCTTATTCTCAACGAGGCTTAACAACGGATGCACCGGTTCAGGCAAGCCGAGCAACCGGTGTATCTCCGTCAGCGATCTGAATCTGTGAGGAACTTTGCCTTCCCTTTTCATCAGATAAATTTAATCACGAAAATTGGCATACCATCGGCTAACGGTTTAACGCGCTCATAAATCGTTCCGGGTAGCGGGTGCCGGATACAACACCGGCAGGCAATATTTCATCAATGGCCCGCACATCCTCACTACTCAGTTGCACATTCTCTGAAGCGATATTCTCTTCCAGATATTTGACGCGTTTCGTCCCCGGAATCGTGATAATGTCTTCTCCCTGGGCAAGTACCCACGCAATCGCCAGTTGAGACGGAGCGCACCCCTTCTGTGACGCAAGCATCTTTACCTTCTCTACCAACTCCAGATTCTTATAAAAATTCTCTCCTTGATACCGGGGCATGTGAGCGCGATTGTCTTTGATATCTTCAGGCTTCTTATACGCCCCACTCAGAAATCCCCTGCTGAGAGGAGCATAGGCGACCAGCCCAATACCCAATTCCCGAATGGTTGGGAGTATCTCGTTTTCAATGTCGCGCGTCCAGATAGAATATTCTGTCTGCAGCGCGGCAATCGCGTGAACGGTCGCGGCCCTTCGGATGCTTTCGGCTGATGCCTCCGAGAGACCAATAAAACGAACGACACCTTTTTGTACCAACTCGGTGAGGGCTCCTACACTGTCCTCGATGGGAACGTTGGGGTCGACGCGTCCAAGGGTGTAAAGATCGATGTAATCCGTTTTGAGACGCTGAAGACTGTACATAACACTGTTGCGCAGAAAATCAGGATGGCCGTTTACGCCTCCATAACCTCCGGGGGAAAGCATCATCCCCGTCTTGACAGAAAGAAAGGCTTTGTCTCTTTTGCCTTTTATTGCCTGGGCTATAAGCTGTTCATTGTGCCCTGCCCGATAATAGTCTGCTGTGTCTAAAAAATTGTGATTGAGTTCAAGCGCTCTTTCAATAGTAGCGATGGATTCCTTTTCATCGCTCTTTCCATATGCTCCCGACATGCCCATGCAGCCTAAACCGATGGCTGAAACCATGGGACCGTTTGTTCCAAGTTGTCTGTTCATAATAGTTTGTGTTTTTCATTAACAGAACAAAGGTCATCCGGAATCTTGAGCACGGATTAGTCGAATCAGGTATTTGTTTTGCCATTTTGAGTTTTCGAGGATGGATTGAATAACCCCAAGAACATCAAAAACCCTGAATTATTGAAAAGTCAGCAATTGCGGGACAACAGTGAAAATTCAGAAGGCACCTATCTCACCACAAGTACCGGTGTGAGGATTAGCGACACCGATAATGACAATAAGTTCTGACCCTGGTAGGAGGAAATAATGACCAACCTTCGTATCATTAGTAGAATTTACCACTGAGGACCGGTTGTTCTCCTGTGGAGAAGCTAGTTCTTCAATGCAAATCCACCTCAAAGACGACGGAAAGAAAGGCGCGTTCTATATTGAAGCCGACGGCAAGGTAGTGGCGGAAATGGC
>CBFGUY010000384.1:0-2790 GCA_965651895.1 uncultured Algoriphagus sp.
GTATCCGTCCGTCTAAGTACATCTTTACCGGTATAGTATAGTGTTCTAATTTTGACCACAAAACGAACGATGTCAAAAACTACGAACTACAAACGTATGGAGCGTCTGGTGAAAGAATATCGCCAGAGTGGTCAAGGTCAGGCTGCCTTTGCTCAAGCTCATGGTATTACCGAGAGTAAATTGTATTACTGGTTGCGTAAACTCGGTGAGCCTACCTCCGGGAAAGCGGAATCCGCTACAGAGAAGCCTTCGGGATTTATACCTATAACCGCCCCCCAACCCCCCAGTGACGACTCCACGTCCATGATCATCCGTCTTGGAAGGGATATCACCATAGAAATTCCGGTATCATGTTTGCACTGAGTAGTTCGGACCGCTTTTACCTGTACGCTCATCCCACCGATATGCGTAAATCCTTTGACAGTCTGTGCGGGTTGGTTCAAAACGATCTGCAACAAAACCCCAATAACGGAGCGGTGTATATCTTCGTGAATAAAGTCAGGAACAAGGTCAAGCTATTGCACTGGCAATCCGGAGGTTTTGTCTTGTATTATAAACGCCTGGAATCGGGTACCTTTGAGCTGCCCCACTATGATAGTGAGGTGGAAGGGCTGCGCCTGGATTACGCTCAGTTGGTACTGCTCGTTGACGGGGTGGCCATTACCAATCTGTCCCGGCGCAAACGCTATGAAAAAGTAGAATAATTATTGGTATACATGGGGAAGGGTTCGTATCTTCGGTTCCCGATGAATCAGGAGTTACGTATAGCAAACCAACGGCTCAAAGCGGAAAACTGTGAACTTCGGGAGCAGATGCTCTCGATGCAACAAGAGTATCAGCAGAACATCGCCTCTTTAAAAGCAGAGCTGGCCCAAATCTACAAGCTTCTGAGTGGTTTTAAATCGGAACGTTTTGTAGCGGCCATTGCCGAGCATCAATTATCGCTTTTTGAAGCGGAGGCTTCTCAAGAACAGTCAACTCCTGCTACAGAGACCATCACCTATACCCGGGATAAACAAAAACACCCGGGACGTCATGCCTTACCGGAACACCTTCCGGTTCGGGAAGTGATTATTGAACCGGAAGAAGATACCACTGGGTTGAAAAAAATCGGAGAGGAAATCACCGAAACTTTAGAATATACTCCGGCCAGCCTGGTCAAAAGAAGGACCATTCGTCCCAAATATGCTAAAGCTGACGGTGAAGGGGTGTGTATAGCAGCATTACCTACCCGTCCTATCGATAAATCCATTGCCGAGGCGTGTTTGTTGGCCCATATCCTGGTGAGCAAGTATATCGATCATAGCCCGTTCTATCGCCAAATCCAGATATTTAAGCGAGATTTTGGCTGGGAACCCGCTTCCAGTACCCTGAGTGACTGGATGCAAGGATGCTGCCAACTGCTGGAACCCCTATACAACACCTTAAAACAAAAAATACTGGCCTCAGGCTATATCCAGGCCGATGAGTCCCCGATCAAGGTACTGGACAGTGACAAACCGGGCAGTACGCATCAAGGCTATCAGTGGGTCTATCACGACCCGGTACATCGGTTCGTATTATTTAATTACCGCAAAGGCCGTGGACAGCAGGGACCTAAGGAGCTGCTTATGGACTATAACGGCTATGTGCAGTGCGATGGTTATAGCGTGTATGACAAGATCGGCGCCGACCCTGCCATGACCCTGGCCGGTTGCCTGGTGCATGCCCGAAGGAAGTTCAGTGATGCGGTAGACAGCGACAAGGCCCGGGCAGAAAAAGCCCTGGCGATCTTCCAGGAGATCTACCTACAGGAACGGGAGATTAAAAAACAGACAAAAGAAGACTTCGAAAGCAGAAAAGCCCTTCGTCAGGAAAAAATACAGCCGCTACTGGCACAAATCAAAACATGGATCGAACAGCAGCAGTTTAACGTACTGCCCAAAAGCCCCATGGGCAAGGCTATGGCCTATTTTATCAATCAGTACCCCAAGTTCGAGAATATCTTTACCGACGGACGTATCGAACTGGATAACAACCTGATCGAGAACGCGATCAGGCCCCTGGCCCTGGGCCGGAAGAACTATCTCTTTGCCGGATCACACCGGGCGGCACAACATGCTGCCATCTTGTATTCCTTCTTCGGTACCTGTAAGATGCAGAACATCAATCCCAGGCAGTGGCTTACCGATACCCTGCAGAGAATCCCCGATTATAACATCCAGAAACTCGAAGAGTTATTACCCGGATATACCACAAGCTAAAGCCCATTACAATGACCAAAGAACAGATCAAAGAGAAAGAGCAACAATTATTAGAACTCACAGGAACCTTTTGTGCCCAGAAACTCAACCAGGAATACTTTGAACTCTGCGAGAAACTCATTAAAAAGATGGGCAGAAAAAGAGAAGTTCCTTTTAAAAGGGGAAAACTGGAAATATGGGCGGCTGCAGTTGTATATGCCATAGGCTCCATTAATTTTTTGGGAGATAAATCTTTTGAGCCCTATCTGCATACCCGAGAGATCCACAACTATTTTGGCACCAAGGCCTCTACAGTGTCTGCCAAGGCCAGAATGATAAAGGATATGTTCGACCTATGGTATTACAACCCGGAATTCTCTACCGGTCATATGCAGCAGAGTAATCCATTTAACAATTTAGTGATGGTGGATGATTTGATTGTACCCATAGAATCCCTTCCTGAACACATGCAACAAATGGTGCATCAAGCCAGAGCTGAAGGTAAAGACATTGCCTTTACAACCGAATACCAAGAGGATTAACCCCATGTACTTCCCGGACGGATACG
>CBFGUY010000385.1:0-2778 GCA_965651895.1 uncultured Algoriphagus sp.
TCATCCATGGTATAGACGATGTCCGGAATGAAAACCGCATAGCCATTGCTGGTATACACGTTTGGATTCCAACCAGTGCCACTAAAGCCGGGGTTAGACCAACTGTGTCGGGTTTGAGATAGTTTTTCGTAGTAATAAACTACTGTCGGATATTTTTCACCCTCTTTGTAATTGGCCGGAAGAAACAATGCTCCCTGAAGCGTATCGCCTTTGTCCGAAACATAATCAACCAATCGGGTACCTGATGACCACGCAAATTTTCCTGCGTCTGGCGCATTTTCAGTGATTTTCTTTGGAGAGGCAAGTGTGGCATCGGCTACATAAGTTTGGTCTGGAGTGTTGAAATCTTCTTTGTTGAAGAAATAAACCTCGGCCTTTTTAGCTTTGCGAAGACTTCCTATGGCTGCATCTTCCCATATCAGAGGTGTAGCTCCTGGATTTAATCCATTTTTAGCTGGTTTGAGTTGGGAAATCCCGCTCTTTTTAGTCCATTCCCCATAGGTTCTGAAATACTGTGGCTTGCTCAGATCTATTCCTTTTTCTTCGGGATCCAACGAGAATCTGTACTGGTATCTGATTTTGTCTGATCTTCCATTTTGGGTAAGATTTACAGCTTTTGCTTTGCCAGTCACCGGGATTTGCCAGATATCCCATCCATCCCGGATCAGCACATATTGACTATCACTGCTCCAGCCCAGAGAGCTTTGAAGTGGTTTTTTTACATTATGATCATCTTCTTCATTGACGAAAGTTACCGGTAAGCTGCCTGTGAGGTTAGTCTCCTGACCGCTTGCAATGTCGTAAGCATAGTAGTTGCCGTCTTTTCCATAGATCAGTTTGTTACCATCAGGCGAGCTACGTGGGTATGATGTATATCCTGGGAGATAAAAGTTGGTGAAAAGTGTCTTTTTTTCACCGGTTTTCAGATCTACAATGTAAAAGTCTCGATAGTTCTGCCCGTCTAGGTTGCTTTGCAGTTCATAGGATTGATTGTCTGAACCTATTGCATATTTCTGCTTGTCGAGAATACTTAAATCCCGCATACTGCTATCCTGAAGCTGTATATGCTTGCCGGCAGCCACATCATACATTGCGTAGAAACTGTAGTTTTTGTCCTGGTTTTCCAAGACTTGCTGACGGGATTGAAGTCGGCTGTCGTTCCAGTGCCAGATGGTCATGTCAGGTTTGTCTGCATCGTTTTCCTTCTTTGAGACTTTGCCAGAATCTAATTTAGAAAGTGCTTTTTTCAGGTCTGCCACCGAAGTCAAGGAAGTATCAGACATGATCTTCTTGATAGCGTCAGACTCCGCTGCAGCCACTGAGTCTTTGTCAAGTTCTTTTTTCACTTCTTCCTTTTTGGCTAAGACCAAAGGATGAATCCCATAAAATAGTCTTGTTAAATCTTCTGACCACATCGGGCGACGATTTGGGCTAATGGTATATTCTTTTGAAAAACCTGTAGAATCTGCCACTGGGTCATAAACAGTAACGACTGGGGAAGTGAGATTTTTAACTCCTACTAATTTCCCCTGATCCTGCTTGTATTTTTTGTCTTTTACCAGTTTCAAGGCTGCAAAAGCATCACCTTTCTCTGTCCAGTTGATGGATTTGTAAGAAGCCTTATCAGAGTCCAGCACAGTAGTGCTGTTGTTGGTCAAGTCCATTAAGTAAATGCCATTCCCCGTTTGGTTGGCAGCATCCACGGAATAAGCCAGGTATTTTCCGCTTTTATTGAAGGAAAACTCAGCGACATTTCCGATGTTCTGCGCCTTTTTAGTAGCAAGATGATAAATCAGGAGATCGGAACCCTTGGCATCCCCTCCTCCATCTTTGGTCAAGTTGATTGCCAATACGGTAGATGCCTCTCCATTGAATGAAAAATTGCTCACGTTTTCAAAGGTCTTCTTATCTTCTTTGTCGTCTGAGCCAAGTTTGATCAAGGTAACCTTGTCGTGAAGAGGCTTGCCTTTCGATTTTTTATTGGCTTCTTTTTCCTTGAAGGTAGGATGCTCTTTGAATGCAATCCACTTGCTGTCTTCACTGAATGCAATGGATGGATAGTTGGTAAAACCGATTTTGAACCTTTTGGTGGAATCCGGGTCACTAACGTATTGGAGGATGATTTCCCCATCGTCTTCCAGTGCGACCATTCCGTAGGCGATCCATTTTCCGTCAGGGGAGATGTTGAATGTGCCGCCTTGCATGTACTTCCAGGAGGGGATGTCCTTCCATGTAATGGGTTTTGGGGTCTCTTCCTGAGCTTTCGCTAAGCTGAACAATAGGCAAAAAAGCCATAAAAAGGTATAGTGTTTCTTCATCTGCTGAAAATTTGAGTTTTAACTGTCATATATGCCCGTCGCCAGACAGGGGATCTCTCGCTGTGTATATTTATCTCAGCTTGCAAATCGATATCATTAATTGATTTCTTCAGATTTGAAAATAGGGAAAAATAATGAGTTTGAGGGTTAAAATGGGTTAAGGGGTATTGAAATAAGGTGTAGTTAGAATTTTTAACGGTGTGCGTACTGTAGGCGTCCACCTTTTGGATCTTTTAATGCTACATGCCACTTCTGTGTTGCAGGGATGTTGGCCCGCTGGGCTATCCTATATCTCTTCTGCTGACTTTCATCTTTAACTCCATATGAGGGAAATCTATGTAGAAAATGAGTATTGAGGTTCCTTAGAAGCTGCACAACTTACTTTGACGTGCTTTCGTCTTGGCTTAACTGACCACTGACCACTGACCACTGACCACTGACCACTGACCACTGACCACTG
>CBFGUY010000386.1:0-2773 GCA_965651895.1 uncultured Algoriphagus sp.
GCCATTGTCCGCTTGGTCGATAGCAACAATGATGGCGAACTGGACTCCCACACGGAATTTGTCAAGGTGGATAATCCCAGAGGCATCATGGCTGTAAGGGATCAGGTATTTGTGCTTCATACCCAATTCTCCGAAGAAACAGGAGAAGCTGAAGGGATGAATCTGGTCGTTTTTGAAGACAAGGACAATGACGGGGTGGCTGACGGCCCCTCAAAAATTCTCATCAAAGGAATCTCCTCCACAGAATCCATCCGCTCACGTGGCACCGATCACTCTACCAATGGGATCAGAATGGGCATAGATGGCTGGATTTATATTGCTGTTGGGGATTTTGGTTTTCATAATGCCACCGACCGTGACGGTACCCAACTGACCATGCTCGGCGGAGGCATAGTTCGGGTGCGGCCAGACGGCACCGAGATGGAAGAATACATCCATGGCACCAGAAATATCTACGATGTGGCCATTGATCCATTTATGAATATCTACACCCGTGGCAATACCAATGACGGAGGGGGATGGAATATCCGCTTTATCCACTATACCCAATCCGGTGAATACGGCTATCCTAATCTGTTTAAAAACTTCACGGAAGAGACTATTCCCGCATTGGTCGATCTGGGCGGAGGCTCCGGTACAGGCAGTTATTTCATGGATGATGATCGCTGGCCAGCCAAGTACAACCATGTGCCGATGATGGCTGATTGGGGAAGAAGCCACTTGTATATCCATCGTGTGGCTATGGATGGGCCCAGTTTCACCCAACAGGACGAAGAGTTTATCAAGCTTGCACAGATTACAGATATAGACGTGGATGCTTCAGGTAGAATGTTCCTTGCCGCCTGGGATGGAGCAGGATATTATGGTAGTGAAGAAAAAGGCTACGTGGTTCGCGTGGTACCAAAAGACTGGACTTACCAAGCTATTCCTGAGCTATCTTCTGCTTCTCTTGAAGTACTGACCGAGCTACTAAAGGCAAACAACTCCGTGTCCCGCTTCCATGCTCAGCAGGAATTGCTGGCCCGATTCCCAGATGAAGCCGGAGATGCTGCCCTTTCTGTAGCCAAGGACAAGTCATTGCCTCTGGCAGCCAGGGTTGCGGGGATTTACACTTACGCCCAGGCGACTTGCGTAAGTGGAAGCAACGAATTGGTCAAATTGGCCGAAGAAGAGAAAGTACGGGAGTTTGCCCTGCGAGCCCTTGCTGACCGAAAAACCTGTCTTCAGGGAGTTCCTCTCGACCCATTTGTAGCAGGGGTCACTGATCCCAATGATCGCGTAAAGTCTGCGGCCATTGTGGCATTGGGAAGAATAGGCAATCCTGAAGCAGCCACGGAATTGCTAAAAGTAAAAGTCCCTGATTCATTTAAGCAACCTGAGAAAGGGACTGAAGGACCACATGCGACTCCCAATTCTGCCATAGTTCTTCCACATGTAGCTGTAAAATCCCTGGTAGCCCTAAATGCCGTGGATGCTGCAATAGATGCCATAGGATCTGAAAATTCCACGCTTGCGCTATGGGCGCTTCGCTACATGCATGATCCAAAAGCGGTGGATGGCTTGATCAAAGCCTATAGAGACACCGATGACGTAGAGCTGAAGATGGAGATTTTAGGGACACTTTCCCGATTGTATAAGAAAGAGGCTCCGTACGACGGTTCTTGGTGGTGGGGCACCCGTCCGGATACTCATGGCCCTTATTACAAAGCCATCACCTGGGAATCCTCTGACCAAATCAAGGACTTCCTAATAGGCGAACGTACTAATTTTGAGGCTACGAAGAGGCAATTTTTCGCTGATCTCAACGAGCGGAACCGCATGGACATTGAGGAGTTCGGGGAGGCAGAATCCAACTTGGTAATCCAGGAAACAGAAGTAGATCTGGAGAAAATAAAGAATAAAAAGGGTCAGGTAGGCGAATCCTCCATTGAGGATGTAATGATTGCCGTGCAGAATCTTAAGGGAGATCCGGTCACAGGAAAAGCACTTTTCACCAGCCAGGGTTGTATAGCCTGTCACAGTATAGAAAAAGGGCAGCCACTGAAAGGTCCGTTCATGGGTCAAATCGGCTCCATCATGAACCGGTCCCAGATTACTGAATCTATTTTGAAGCCAAATGCTTCCATATCACAAGGTTTTGCATCTGTACTGATCGACACCAAAGACGATAAGTCTTATATGGGGTTTGTGACGGCAGAGACCGCCGATGAAGTGGTGCTTCAGGACATCACCGGTACAGCTACCAAACTGGATAAGAGCACCATCAAAGCCCGTAAGGTGATGGAAACTTCCATGATGCCTCCCGGCCTGGCAAATTCACTTTCCTTTGAGGAGCTAGCATCGCTGATTACTTACCTGGAGCAGCAGAAGTAAGTTTTTAAGAATAAAGATAAGGGTAAAACACCTTGGGATTGTGGAATCCCAAGGTGTTTTAGTTTAAATACAATACCCTTGAATTGCTACAATGTTCGACACCCTTCGGGGTCGTACTATCAATGATCGATCATTTAAACCATGGGTTGCACCCATGGCTATTTATGGTTGAATCCCTTCAGGATCACCCATTTTATAAGTATTTACAATCGAGTATGCCTGAGGATACAGACAGGTATGACGAAGGGTGACATACACAGAGTGATGATTCTAATGTAGGCTTAGATTCTACCTATCCTCCGCAGTGGATGGAACAGGTTACCTGTCCTTTAAAAGACAAGTTATAATTCCATGAAACCAAGCTTTAAATAAATAATGACCACGAAGTGGTCAAACCTCT
>CBFGUY010000387.1:0-2749 GCA_965651895.1 uncultured Algoriphagus sp.
TAATTTCAAAATGGATAATATGGAGTGAAAATACTTCAACATCTAATCAAACGATCCTATAAGCCGCAATGGAAGTAGAGTTTTGCAAATAGCTGTTCATCACAAAAAGATTTATTGTCCTTTAAAGGAAAGAATAATTTCCCTCAATAAAAATCTGCTTAGCAGGTTACATTCCTCAAGTTCAGCTAATTCTGTGCTACTTGCAGAATTCCTTGCTGCAAATAGCCTTGTTTTACCAATGATTTAAACAGGCTGAAGTCTCGTTGAGGATACTGTCGTAATAAGGGGATTCTAGCAGGACGTAATCCTGTTTTCCTATAGAAAGGTACATGCTACAAAAGGGATTTTCCACAATGTGCCGTTTGCACGTATGCAATTGATTTCCCCGCCAATTTCTAATCTGGTTTTATTTACGGGATTTAACGACTAAATTTGTAACCTTTGACTCGTCAAAAACAACCTAAAAACTCATTATGGCTTGGTTTAAAAGAACTGACAAAGGCATCAAAACATCTACAGCTGAAAAGAAAGATGCACCTGATGGCCTTTGGTTTAAAACTCCAAATGGAAACATCATCCATACCAGAGAACTGAAAAACAACGCTTACGTATGTCCTGATGATGATTTTCATGTAAAAATCGGCTCCAAGGAATATTTCGAAATCCTCTTTGATAACAACAAATTCAAGGAACTGGATACCAATATGACTTCGGGGGATCCGCTGAAATTTTCGGATACCAAACCATACGTCTCCCGCATAGAAGCCACAATCAAAAAGACTGAGCTGAATGATGCTGTACGATCGGCGGTAGGTAAGATGAACGGCTTGGACATAGTCATCTCCTGCATGGATTTTAATTTCATCGGAGGATCTATGGGGTCTGTAGTGGGGGAAAAAATCGCCCGGGCGATTGACCATGCGCTTAAAAATAAAATACCGTTTCTGATGATTTCCAAATCAGGAGGAGCACGTATGATGGAAGCAGGATTTTCTTTAATGCAAATGGCTAAAACATCTGCCAAGCTTGCGTTGTTAGATCAGGCGGGGATACCTTATATTTCCATGCTTACCGATCCGACTACAGGTGGGGTCACTGCTTCCTACGCGATGTTGGGTGATTTCAATATTGCTGAGCCGGAAGCATTGATAGGGTTTGCAGGGCCTAGAGTGATTCGGGAGACTATCGGTAAGGATTTGCCTAAGGGATTCCAAAGTTCAGAGTTTGTCCTTGAACATGGATTTCTTGATTTTATCGTGGATCGCCGCCAGTTGAAAGGCCGATTAACCACCTTACTTAACCTTTTGAAAAATTAATTGGGAAAGTAGAAAGAGGATTTGAGGATTAAAGCCAAATTTGAACAGTGATTTGGTCTCTTTTAGTGATTAATAAATATATTTGTGCTCCCGTATTGGGCCAATCCATAAGAAAAATTAAACCAAAATTTCATGGGTTCAGTAATTATTACTTCCATTGTAGCTTTTACGATTATTATCCTGCTACTGGTATTTATTCTCCTTTTTGCCCAGTCTAAGCTGGTCAATTCCGGGGATGTCAACATTGTAATCAATGGTGATGAGAGTTCTCCGATAGTAACTTCGGCAGGCACCACCCTGCTTTCTACTCTTGGAGGCCAAAAAATCTTCCTTCCATCAGCCTGTGGCGGTGGTGGTACTTGCGCTATGTGCAAATGCGTGGTAGAAGAGGGTGGGGGAGAAGTTCTTCCTACCGAAGTTGGTCACTTGAGCAGGGCAGAGCAGCAAAGTAACGTGCGTCTGGCTTGTCAGGTGAAAGTGAAAAACGACATGAAGATCCGTGTACCGGAAGAAATCTTCGGTATCAAGAAGTGGGAGTGTGAGGTTATCTCCAACTACAACGTTTCTACTTTTATCAAGGAGTTCAAAGTGAAACTTCCTGAGGGAGAGATACTTGATTTTGAAGCAGGCGGATACATTCAGATTGATGTCCCTGTGGTGACGGTGAACTTCAAGGGTATGGATATCACTCCTCACCCTGACTTAGGTCACCCGGCAGATGTTTACCAAAGTGACTGGGATAAATTCGGTCTTTGGGACTTGACCATGAAAAATGATGAGGAGCTATTCAGAGCTTACTCTATGGCCAATCACCCTGCAGAGGGAAACATAGTGATGCTTACTATCCGTATCGCTACACCACCATGGGACAGAGCCAATAATAAATGGATGGATGTGAATCCAGGGGTATGTTCTTCGTATGTGTTCTCTAGAGTTCCAGGCGATAAAGTGACTATCTCAGGGCCTTATGGTGAATTCCATATCAACCCAACCCAGCGGGAAATGATTTACATTGGTGGTGGTGCTGGTATGGCTCCGCTGAGAGCGCAGATTTTCCATCTTTTCCATACTGAGAAGACTAGCAGAAAAGTTTCATACTGGTATGGAGGTAGATCCAAAAAAGAACTTTTCTACACTCCTCAGTTTAGAGAAATCGAAAAAGAATTCCCTAATTTCCAATTTAACATTGGTTTGTCTGAGCCTCTTCCTGAAGACAACTGGAAAATCAAAAAGTCTTTGGATGACAAAGAGGGAGATGGTTATGTTGGATTTATCCACCAAGTTCTCTATGATAATTATCTAAAAGACCACCCTGAGCCGGATGAAGTGGAATATTACTTATGTGGCCCTCCTTTGATGAACTCAGCAGTACTAAAGCTGCTTGATGATCTGGGAATTCCTCAGGAAAATATCCGATTTGATGACTTCGGAGG
>CBFGUY010000388.1:0-2725 GCA_965651895.1 uncultured Algoriphagus sp.
TAAGTAACCAAATCCTCCAGAAATTTGTGTTGATTAACGATGGGATGGAAAGAACTTCCAGAAATTTCATCAACAAAAATCAAAAGACAGTTGAATCTATCGCCTATACAGTAGATCAACAGGGAAATAAAGAAGTAGATGTGCCGAAGGTAAATGCCGCCAATCAAATCAGGGAGGCTACTAAAGAGACCTTTGATTATTTGGAGCAGCTTAAGCAGGATTTGATTCTCGAATCCAATGCGAAAAATGACGAAGGGAACTTTGTCAATGCACAGCTTAAAAATACCGAGATTACAGGTAATATTTTCGCCAACAAAGGTAAGGGGGAAGAGATGAAACAAACTCTAAATGCATATCCGGCTAAAATTTCTGAAATACTTACTTCTGTAGGGCTTTCTGACCTGAAATTTGGAGATATCGCGAAGGATGCGTCTGAAATCGAGTTATTTGCCAATGATCGAGAAGCGAGGAATAAAGACTTTGTTGCTTTGAATTTCATAAAGTCTCCAGTAGGTGCGGTGATCGCATTGATTTCTCAGTATCAGAATGAGGTATTGAATATTGAAAGTGAATCATTGACCGCTGTGCAGAATACAATTGGGTCTTTCTTTTTCAAAGCGGATGTGACCGAAGCTAGAATAGCAGCCCTATCCAATGTGGTGGCGGCTGGGACCAAATTTGAAGCGGATATGTTTATCGCTTCCAGTTCCACGTCTGCAGTGCCTACCATGACGATTGATGGCCGTTCGGTCCCTGTGGATGCCAGTGGTTTTGGTAAGATTGAATTTACCGTAACTCCCGCAGGACAATACGATGAGCGGGGATTGGCGAAAAGAACAATCAATGGAGAGATTATCACCAATATAGGAGGGGAAGACAAAGTCCTACCGGTAGCCTATGATTACTTCGTGGCTCAGCCGGTGATTAAAGTATCTTCTGAAGTAGTGCAACAACTGTATGCTGATTGTGCGAATGAATTGTTGATCGAAGTACCCGCATTGGGAAATACCTACTCTCCAGAGTTTGCTGTAAGTAATGGACAGTCTATTAAAGGAAACAAACCTGGTCAGCTGACTGTAATTCCTGGAGCATCAGGTAAAGTAAATATTGGTGTAAGCAGTGGAGGGAATAAAATCGGGACTGTTGACTACGATATACGTCCGGTTCCTTCCCCTTCGTTAGTTGCTGCGACATCTAATGGCACTGAGCTTGATTTGAGCCAAGCACAGGCTATCAGTTCCTTGATGGGACTTAAGCTTCTTGCTAAATCTGAGCCTACCTTTGCCAGAACTATGGCTAAGGATGCCAACTTTGAGGTGACTGGTGGTGAGATGAGATTGCTTAGAAATGAAGTCCCTAGGCAGACAGTTCAGATCTCCAGTGGAAATAATCTGGCCATGCGTTCGTTATTGGAAAGCGCAAGAGCTGGTGATGTGGTGGTATTCGAAGTAAGACAAGTAACCAGAACAAACTTCAGAGGTAATAAGATACCATCGGAATTAAGACAAGTTGTCCCTATTCGAGTTAAATAAAACATCGTTGGGGATTAAGATAAACGAATGATTATGAAAAAGTTTCTTCCAAAATTAATCTTGTCCCTGCTGATAGCAGCAGGATTTGCACCACTTGCAAGTGTGGCACAGATTCCTGCTACTAGTGTGAGCCCTTCGGGCTATGGAGATCGTCAGTTTGATATAGATACAATATACTCTGCCAAGAGAATCCGTGAGGATGATAAAATGTATCAGATTGGTGTATGGAGAAGAATTGACCTACGCGAGAAGTATAATAAGCCGCTGTACGGATCTGGAGATACCAAATCTAACGGGATCGTAAACCAGATTTATAAAGCTATTGTAGAAGAAAATGCCCTGGAGGTATTTGGTGACGAAGATTTCACTCAGCCGTTATCTATTGCTGAGTTTCAGGATAATTTCTGGATGAACGCCACAGGAGATAGTATCTTTTCCAAGCAGCTCTATTACTTGGATTTTAGAGAGGATTTTGTCTTTGATAAGCACCATTCAGATATGGTATTTGATATCAAGTATCTGGAACTGGTCATGCCTTCTGAGACAAACTCCAATGCTGGCCAAAAAACCATTGGGTTTATCCGATACAAAGATTTCTATAATTACTTCAAAGATCATCCTGAAGCAAGATGGATTAACTTCAAAAACATTTCAAAAAGCCTGACCTATGATGAGGCATTTGAAACCAGGCTTTTTAGGTCTGTCGTGAGGAGGTTTACAAATTCTGAAGATGCTTTGATAGCAGATTTGGTAAAAATAGATCATCCTAATCCTGAAATGCAGGCATACATAGATGCCCTTGAATTCGAATACAAATTACTGGAATATGAGAACTCCCTTTGGGAGTGGTAAATAAAGAAGGGGCTTTTAAGCCCCTTTATTTTTATCCTTCCATTCTATCAGGGCTTTTGCCCGGCTTTTGCCAATTACTTTAGCTATTTCTTCTTCACTGGCCAGGCTGATTTTTTTGACGGATTTAAAATGAGTTAATAGTGCGTCAGCAGTATTCTTACCAATCCCCGGGATCGCAGTAAGTTCGGTTCCGAAAGCATTCTTGCTTCGCACATTTCTGTGAAAGGTGATTGCAAATCTATGTGCTTCATCCCGGATTCGCTGCAATAGACGCAGACTTTCGGACTTCTTATCAATATGTATAGGATAGGAATCTCCCGGGAAATAGATTTCTTCCAAGC
>CBFGUY010000389.1:0-2714 GCA_965651895.1 uncultured Algoriphagus sp.
GCATCTTCTTTGCCAAGAAAATCCTCTACTTTTACTTCTTTGTTTTCCAGCTTCTTATAATCCTCAAAGAATCTGTGGACTTCTTTCATCAAGTGTGGAGGAAGATCGTCAATATCATTGATATAATTCACAGACTGATCACCTGCAGCTACCGCGATGATCTTATCATCAGCCTCACCACCATCGATCATCCGCATTACTCCTATTACCTTAGCCTCAACCAGACACATAGAAGGAATATCAATCTGGGAAATAATCAGGATGTCCAATGGATCATGGTCTTCACAGAAAGTCTGTGGAATAAATCCATAATTTGCAGGGTAATGCACCGCAGAGAACAGAACCCGGTCCAGCATCAGCATGCCCGTTTTCTTGTCCAATTCATATTTTCCTTTACTACCCTTAGGTATTTCAATTACACCTGTTACGAATTCAGGGGCATTTTTCCCGATGTTGACGTCATGCCAGGGATTAATCATATTTTCTTAAATTAGTTAATAAAAAGTGAAGCTTTTCGCAAAGTCCGTGCAAAGATACGGTTTAGCTCGAAAATGCCCAGACCCTTGAGTTATTTCATATTTGGCAAGCTGACTTTGAAGGTGGTACTTTCTCCAAAAACGGAGTCCAGTTCAATTTTGCCTCCCATCTGCTCTACCGCTTCCTTCACCATATACAGGCCTAGCCCTGTTCCCACATTTTTCTGTGTAGCTCGGGAAAAGAGATTAAACACATCAGGATGATGCTTGTCTTCAATACCTATCCCATTGTCAGACAGTAGAATTACAGCTTCTGTATCATTGACATCCACCGTCAAGTTAATCTTTTTATCCTCTATTCCGGATTTTTGAAATTGTACGGCATTGCTAAAAAGGTTATTGAAAATGACCCGGATTTTGGCATCATCTGAGGTAAACGTACAAGGTTGGTTGATGCTTATTTCTACTTGAATATGCTCAATGTTGAACTTCTTTCTGTAGGCAGTCAGTTGCTGGTCGACAATTTCAGAAAACTTAATATCGGTAAGCTTATTCTCGATTTTGGTGGATCTGTAGAAGTCCAGCATTTTATAGATGAAATCGTCCAGCTTATCCGTAGCTGTATCTATCATTTCAAAATACTCCAAAGCATCCGGATCCTTAAGTTCCATTTTGGCCAGTTTGGAAACTCCTGATATACTCATCAGAGGCCCCCGCAATTCATGCGATAAACTATAGACAAACTGATTCATTTCCGAATGGAGCTTTTGGAGCTTTTGGTTTTTATCCTTCAGTTCACGCCTCATAAAATAGATATCGGCAGCGTTTTTAATAGAATTTTTGATCTGCTCTATATTCCAGGGCTTATCTATAAATCTATAAACTTCACCTTTGTTGATCGCATCTATCACCGAGGCTATATCGGAATATCCTGTCAGCAGAATCCGGATTGGATCCGGATTGAATTTCACCAATTCCTCAAAAAATTCTGTCCCGGTCATTCCCGGCATGCGCTGATCAGCAATCACTACATGAATTTCCTCTTCCCTTGCGATTTTCAATCCCTCCTCAGCATCTATTGCTGTAAGTATTTTGAAGTCCTTCCTTAAAGTGGCTCTAAATGATTTGAGATTATTATCTTCATCATCAATGTAGAGAACATGAATTTTATCATTCATAGCTTTGAGTACTTTGATGTATAGGAAGGGTTATTTTAAAAGTAGTCCCCTGGCCTTCTTCCGTAATCACTTCCAGTGTTCCTTTATGGTTTTCAATAATAGAATAAACTATTGAAAGCCCCAAACCCGTACCCTTCCCAACGGCCTTAGTAGTAAAGAACGGCTCAAATATTTTTTGCTTGACATGCTCGGGGATTCCCGGCCCATTATCACTAATTTCAATGGTAATGTCTTGATCCAAGCTTCTGGTCCGGATCTCTATTTTAGGGTCGATTATGGTTTCTAAATGATCGCTTAGTGCATGGATGGCATTTGTGATGATATTCATAAATACCTGATTGAGCTTACCCGCCAGACATTCTACCAAAGGAAGTTCGCCAAAGTCTCTTACAACCCTAATCTTACTTGGTATGGAACTATTCAACAAGATCAGGGTACTGTTGATACCATCATGCAAGTCCACTTTTTTGACATCCTGCTCATCTACCCGGGAAAAAATCCTCAAGCCTTTAACAATTTCTACTGTTCTTTTGGCACCATCATCCATCCCCTTAAGTAATTGATCCACTTCCTCCAAAACATAATCAAGCTCCAAATCTTCTTCTAATTGTTTGGCTTCCTGCTGGGATTTCATTGTAAATTCTTTGGCTCCTGTGCTTCTATAAAACGATATAATCTCCAATATATCTTTAATATCACGCTTTAAAGGCATGATATTAGAACTCACAAAATTAATTGGGTTATTAATTTCATGAGCAATACCTGCCGTTAATTGGCCTAGTGAAGCCATTTTTTCCTGGCTGACCATTTGGCTTTGAGTATTCTGTAGGTTTCTTAGCGCCTGTTCTAGTTCATCAGTTCTAAGTTTTACTTTCTCCTCTAGCATACTATTCTGCTCAATCACAAGTTTCTCGTTGGCAGCAAGAGCCTGAAGCCGCTCTATATGTTCTTTTTCCTTTTCCTTTTTAAGTATATTGATTTTATCTGCCAAAGCTAAAGACAGCAAGATAGCCTCTAAGGCAGTGCCTATCAGCATGGGCAAATTTGCATAAAAACCAAG
>CBFGUY010000390.1:0-2707 GCA_965651895.1 uncultured Algoriphagus sp.
CACAGCAATGACATATATATCAGAACAAATCTATTCCGGACTTGATTTTACCAAAACCGAATTTGAAACCGCGGAATATGAGCAGTGTACCTTTGAGCATTGCAATTTTTCCAACTTAAACCTGAAAGGAAAAATGTTTGAAAGCTGCAGCTTCAAAAACTGTGACCTAAGCAATGTAAAGGTGGCTGATGTGTCTTTTCAGCAGGTGAAGTTTGATCAATGCAAAATGCTGGGTATTCACTTCCACGCAAGCAACCCTTTTTTACTGGAGTTTTTCTTTACCAGTTGCCAGCTTGATTATTGCAGTTTCTATAATCTGAAAATCAAAAGATCAAAATTCATCAACTGTAGGCTGTTAGAAGCGGACTTCACCCAGACTGAGCTCAGCGCTGCGGATTTTCAGGGATCAGACCTGAGCGGGGCGATTTTTGACCAGAGCGTTTTAGAAAAGGCTGATTTCCGAAATGCCATCCATTATGCAATAGATCCGGAGACAAACAGAATCAAAGGAGCCAGATTTGATTTAGATGGATTGCCGGGACTACTTGGGAAATATGCCATTAAAATCGGTTGACCAAATAATCTCCAGAATCGTACCTAAGTATTTTGTTTAGGGTTTTTATCCTTGAAACTGTATAAATAAGGAGCCTTGTGGGAACCTCCTGAAAACAGCTTATCATGTCTTTCCAAGATATTTAAACTGAGCATTTTCCGCTGGAAATTGGCCCTGTTTAGTTCCTGTCCCAAAATGGCCTCATATACCTGCTGCAGGTCTTTCATCGTAAATCGCTCCGGCAGAAGGTTAAAACTCAGGAGCTTTTGATCCAGATTAAAACGCAGATGTTCCAGTGCCTTTTCCACGATTTCATTATGATCCATCATCAGGTTGGGCACCTGATCATAATCATACCATTCTATGGAATCTGACAATTCATCCGGCTTAGGGATTACATTTTCGTAATTGATGAGGGCATAATATCCTACTGTGACAAATCTGCCCAGAATCCAGTGATTTTCGAAAACGTGGCCTTGAGCTTCCAGTATTCTGCGCATTACATCAGGGTTAAACCGCTCCATAGAGCCAAACGTATGAAACTGCTCCAGATAAATTTCATCTAACCCTGTCCGCTCCCTAAGACCACGCTTGACCGCCTCATCCAGTGGCTCACCTATTTTCACAAAACCGCCAGGAAGGGCGAAAGTCTTCATATTATGATATTCAAGTATCAATATTTTCAGTTTTTCACCGGAAAAACCAAAAATGACGGAATCATAGGAAATATTTGGAAGGTACTCTTCTTGAGGTAAAGACATATGCAATACTAATGTAAATAATAGGAATTCTAAAAATAAGAAGTTACTATTGTTTCACAAAGAAACAATAATTAAAACCCATGAGAATATTTCTAAAATCCATTCAGATTTTCAGCCTGATATTTTTTATTGGAGTGACTTCCTCTCTGAAAGCCCAGGACAATAATTCCTTCGAAGTGCAGACCCAAATCAAAAACGGGTTGATTGCCGGATCCTATGACACCAAGACAGGCATACAAAAGTATTTTGGGATTCCGTTTGCACAGCCTCCTGTAGGTGAACTACGCTGGAAAGCACCCCAGCCATTGGCGGACTGGTCCGGAGTGAGGGAAACCAAAAAATTTGGACCAAGAGCTGTCCAAGCTCCCGTCTTTGGAGACATGGACTTCAAATCAGACGGGATCAGTGAAGATTGCCTTTACTTGAATGTGTGGACGCCAGCAGACCGAAATACAGACAATCTTCCGGTGCTGGTTTATTTTTATGGGGGTGGTTTTGTAGCTGGTGACGGCTCTGAACCCCGCTATAATGGAGAAGCCATGGCTCAAAAAGGAATCGTGGTAGTCACGGTAAACTACAGACTGAACATTTTCGGCTTCCTCGCCCATCCTGAATTGAGTGCCGAAGCTCCTTACAAAGCATCTGGAAATTACGGATTGATGGATCAAATGGCTTCTTTGAAATGGGTGAAGGAGAACATTTCAGCTTTTGGTGGAGACCCTTCAAAAGTCACCATCGCAGGCGAATCGGCTGGTTCCATTTCTGTCAGTTACCAAATGGCTTCTCCGCTTTCCAAAGATCTTATCGCAGGAGCAATAGGGGAAAGTGGAGCCGGTATCAATCCGACTTTGGCGCCAACACCTCTGGCTGAAGCAGAGAAACAAGGCGAAGAATTCGCTTCAAATGCTGGTTATGCCACCATTGGGCAACTTAGGGCTCTTTCTACCAAGGACATTTACGAGATATACAATGAGTCCAAGCGATTTGGGTTTCCTGTAGTATTGGATGGCTATTTTCTTCCAAAAACACTTCCTGAGATTTTCGAAGCAAGAGAGCAGGCAATGGTGCCACTTCTTGCCGGATGGAATTCTGCCGAAATCCCCGGTATGGCATTTATGCAAGGCCAGCCTTACACTCCTGAAGCATTCATCACCAAAGTGAAAGAAGCATATCCTACTGAATATGAAGAAGTATTGAGTTTGCATCCGCATACCGATGCAAAAGAAGTGGAAAGATCCGCAACCAACTTGGCGGCGGATAGGTTCATTGCTTATTCTACGTGGAAGTGGCTGGATCTCCATGCTAAAAATTCTGACCAACCTGTTTACAGATACTTATACAGCAAGCTTCGTCCACCACTGAAAAATGCAAACCTGAGTTCAGGTCTTGCCGG
>CBFGUY010000391.1:0-2706 GCA_965651895.1 uncultured Algoriphagus sp.
TTACCTTAAATCCGCAAATAGATAAATAAAAAGAGCCGAAATAGGCCTGAATTTATTGGATTCAGGCTTTTCCGGCTCATTTTTTTTCACTTATTTAGATGATACCACTCAGATAAATAAGTTGGCATGAAAGTAACCAATTCATCAGAAAAAATCACACCCTTTGGCGGCTTTAATTTTGTTTTCAATTCGTTTAAAGATTCCGGCCTTCCGGATCTGATAGATAATCAGCTGGGGATGAGGGTAAAGACCTTCGGCTTTTCCTATAGCGATATTTTCACCAACCACCTTGCCATCTATTTAAACGGAGGGGACTGTACAGA
The DNA here is from genome assembly GCA_965651895.1 of uncultured Algoriphagus sp. GTDB lineage: Bacteria > Bacteroidota > Bacteroidia > Cytophagales > Cyclobacteriaceae > Algoriphagus. The sequence continues at coordinate 324 of CBFGUY010000391.1, forward strand.
GGATGTCAATGACCATCTCAGGGAACATCTGCGCAATGTCAGGGGTATTCAGGTGTGCAGTGCGGATACCATCCTCCGGGGCATCAAGGAACTGGCCACTGCTACCGAAGTCTTTGAAAATCCTGTTACCGGGGTAAAGCACGGCTTCAACCTGAATCCTAAACTCAATGACTTACTGGTAAAGGCATTAAAGCTGACCGGCCAGCTCAGGGAAAACAAACGGTATGACCTTGACTATGACAACCAGGTCCAGCCGACAGAGAAATACGATGCTGGAATGACTTATAAAAAGACATACGGCTACCAGCCGGGAATAGCCTCCATAGACAACATGCCGGTATACCTGGAGGGCAGGAACGGAAACAGTCCGGCAAAATACCTTCAGGCAGAGACGCTGGAAAGGGCGTTTGCCAGCCTGGCCGGTAACCGGATCAGCATAGGCAGGTTCAGGGCCGATTCGGCTTCTTACCAGAAAGAGGTAGTGGACATGGTGGAACAGAACTGCAGGTCTTTTTACATCAGGGCAAACCGATGTGCAAAGATGGATGGGATGATCGGATCTGTCCCCGAAGGGGACTGGGAGAAGACCCGCCTGGGCATCCAGGAGATGGAGGTGGCCGACATCCCCGGTTACAGACCGTTTGGCGGGGACAACCCCTACCGGCTGGTCATCAGCAGGATAAAGAGAAGGGATGCACAGACCGATATGTTCAGCGGTGGGGCCTATACCTACAGGGGCATCCTGACCAATGACTTGGAGAGTCCCAATAAGGAAGTGGTGGCCTTCTATAATGCCAGAGGGGAAAGCGAGCGGATTTTCGATGTGATGAACAACGACTTCGGTTGGGCCAAAATGCCCTGCTCTTTTTTATCGGAGAATACCGCCTTTATGATCATGACGGCCATCTACGCCAATTTTTACAGTTACCTGGTCGGAGAATATTCCAAAAAGCTTTCCTGGCTGAAACCCAACTATAGGCTGAAAAAATTCATCTTCCGTTTCATAACAGTGGCGGGGAAATGGATCAGGACGGGAAGAAACTATGTGCTCAAGCTATATACCGAAAAGGACTACTCGCCTTTATTGACCTAAAGCCAAATAAGCAACCGTGCAACCTGTTGAAAATCAATAACATTACAGGGAAGCTATGTCTTAGCCTGCCAGAAAACGACAAAAAAACCGGAAAAACCTCCTCTGTACCAGTTTGGCCCAGCAATTCACACTGACTACTTCCCGGCACCCGGTCAGTAACGACCCAAAAGGGACAAAAATAAAAGCAAAATGGTTGCTATATTTAATCTTTAATCTGATTCTCCGCAAACACACCTAATATTTTTAGTATATTAGCGCTCAAAAAGCAGGGATTATGAACATATTCAGTTTTACGGCTCATTTCGGTTCGGAGGAAGATTGTCGTTTGCATTTCAAGGAGCAGCGTGATAAGGAAGGGGTTGTCTGCAAGCGATGCGGGGGCACTTCCCATTATTGGTTACAGGGTAAATGGAGTTATGAATGCAAAGGTTGCCGTTTCCGCACCTCGTTGCGCAGCGGTACGATCATGGAGAGCTCCAAGCTGCCGTTTCTGGTGTGGTACAAAACGATGTTCCTGATGAGTTGCACAAAAAAGGGATTCTCCACCAACGAACTCCAGAAGCAATTAGGATTGAAGCGTTACGAACCGGTATGGGCGATGGTACACAAACTCCGCAGGGCGATGGGCAACCGGGATGCAAGGTATACACTGGAAGGGATGATAGAACTGGATGAGGGTTACTTTTCGGTGGCCAGTAAGGAAATCGAGCGAGGCAAGGGTACACGTGGCCGGGGAGCCGAGGGAAAGCAGAACGTTGCGGTGATGGCCGAAAGCACCCCGTTGGAAGATATCGAAACGGGCAAAAAGGAGAAGCATGTGCGTTATTTCAAGGCCAGGGTACTGGATAGCCATCAAAGTGAAGGAATCAACGGCGTGGTCAGGGACTGCATGGAGGATGATGCCATCGTATTTTCGGACAAAAGCACTTCTTACGTTGACATCTCCGATCTGGTGGAATTGCACGTCACCGAGAAATCAGACGCCAAAACCACCAAGGAAACACTCAAATGGGTGCATATCGCAATCAGTAATGCAAAACGGACATTGCTGGGCAACTACCATAAAATCAAAAGGAAATACTTACAGTTGTATCTCAACGAGTTTATTTACAAATTAAACAGACGGTATTTTGGAGACAAACTCTTTGACAGACTAGTAATTGCGAATATAACAGGTGCATAAACGGATAATCAGAATCTTTAAACATCCTAATTAACTACCTGCGGATTTTAGGTATTATTATAGAAGCCCCCATGAATAAATCGCTCATCATTTTCGGCATCGTCAAC
>CBFGUY010000392.1:0-2679 GCA_965651895.1 uncultured Algoriphagus sp.
TCTAGCAAGCCGGATATTTTCCCAGCAATCGGCTGGGTCGCCAGTTCAAATTGCTCCTTAGTCAACGTATCTCTTCTTGCAATCTCAATAGTACCGTTCTCCAAATCCCTAGGGCCGATAGCAATCCTCAATGGAACACCTTTCAGTTCATGCTCAGCAAATTTGAACCCAGGCTTATGCGTATCACGGTTATCATATTTTACTGAAACTCCCGCTTTGCGCAGTTCAGCGATAATCTCGTTTGCTTTCTCGGTGATGGCATCCAGTTCTTCGTCTTTTCTATAGATCGGGATAATGACAACTTGTATTGGAGCCAATTTGGGAGGCAATACCAACCCATTATCATCTGAGTGAGCCATGATCAATGCCCCCATTAAGCGGGTACTGACACCCCAGGAAGTACCCCAGACATATTCTAAACCGCCTTCTTTGGTGGCAAATTTCACATCAAAAGCCTTGGCGAAATTCTGTCCCAAAAAGTGGGAAGTTCCCGCTTGAAGTGCCTTCCCGTCCTGCATCATCGCCTCAATACATAAGGTATCATCAGCACCGGCAAATCGCTCACTTTCTGTCTTTCTGCCCCTCACTACCGGTAAAGCCATAAAATCTTCAGCAAACTGTGCATAGACATTCATCATTTGCATGGTCTCGGCTTCAGCTTCCTTTTTAGTGGCATGGGCTGTATGGCCTTCCTGCCATAGGAACTCTGTCGTCCTGAGGAAAAGCCTAGTCCTCATCTCCCAGCGCACGACGTTTGCCCACTGATTCACCAATAAAGGAAGATCCCTGTAAGATTGCACCCAATTTTTGTATGTACTCCATATCACTGTTTCTGAGGTAGGTCGAACTATCAGCTCTTCATCCAGTTTTGCTTCCGGATCCACAATCACTCCGCTACCATCTTCAGCATTTTTCAACCTGTAATGAGTAACTACTGCACATTCTTTAGCGAATCCTTCTACATGGCTAGCCTCCTTGCTCAAATAGGATTTGGGGATAAAAAGTGGGAAATAGGCATTGGAGTGGCCGGTTTCCTTGAACATACGGTCAAGCTCAGCCTGCATTTTCTCCCAGATGGAATAGCCATAGGGCTTGATGACCATGCATCCTCTTACAGCTGAATTCTCTGCCAAATCGGCTCTTTTCACTAATTCATTGTACCATAGCGAATAATCTTCGCTTCTCTTAGGTAGTCCTTTACTCATTTTGGTTGGTTGAGATACAGATTATAGTTATTTTTGCTAACTTATGCGGGGCAAATATAAAGTAAAAAGTATAACCCTTCACCCATCGTGCCGTATAAGAAAGTAACTAATAAAACTTCAACCATGAAGAATTTCCCAATTCAAACATCAACATTTATCCTAGGCGCAATAGTCTTGGCTTCCTGTAGCACTAATAAGTTGGCTACGACGGGAGTTGATGACAATTTGTATTTCATGGCCTCTGATGCCAGAGTGGCAACTGAATATGCTGTGCAAAACAACAACCCACAACAATTCCAGTCACTTTCATCCACATCAGCAGAAGCTGTTCCCCAAGAGAGCTTTAGTTCTAGAAATGTGAATCCTGACTACCTGGCTAGATACCAGGCAGAAGAAACTACCGCACAGGATGAGGTCGTCTATTTCGATGAGGGAGGGAATGAAGAAAGCAGTGCCGATATCAATGCTTATGATAACTATAGGGTTGGAAACAACGGAAACAATTCCAACTTCAATAATTCTATGGCATTCAACATGGGAATGATGTATGGAATGGGTGCATGGGGAATGAACCCATGGATGAGCCCTTGGGGTATGGGAGGTTTTTATAACCCGTGGGGATATGGCTTTAGACCGGGATTTAGTATGAGTATCGGATTCGGGTTTGGATATGGTTCTCCATGGATGAGACCTGGTATGGGTTATGGATTCTATGATCCTTTCTGGGGACCTGGTTTTGCTTATGGAGGATATCCTATGTATGGTTACCCTGTTTACGGATATAGACCAATCTATGTACTTCCTGGAGGCGAATATGGAGACCGCAGGATAGCCACAGGTTCTAGACTTACCAGAGGCTCTTCACTTGCAGGTGCTAGAGGGACAGGCTCATACAACACGGCACTTCAGCCAAGTACTGCCAGAGCTCAGGCAAGAAGAGATGTAGTAAACCGTAACAACACTGCGACATCTTCCCGCAGACTGGTTTCCAATTCAGACAACTCTAGAGTTTCTGCCAGAGACTTTAGCACTTCACAAAATGATTACTATAACACCAGATCAAGATCTGAAAACGCTAGAAATGTAAATTCTGCTGCACTGGAAAGGCCTGTTTCTCGAACCAGAAGTGCGATGCCTTCAGCTAGACCTACTGTAAATCCTTCCAACTCAAGAACAATCAATACCGGTAGAGGATCCTCAGTAAGATCTACTTATCCTTCGAACAGCAGATCAGCAAGCCCTTCTTACAACAGAAGTAATGTGCCTACTAGAAACGCATCCCCTTCTTATAATAGAGGTAACACCAACACAAGAACGATAACTCCATCTAGATCAACCGCACCTACCAGAAGCACTCCAACTTATAGCGCTCCTTCAAGAAGCAGTTCACCAGCTGGAGGAGCAAGTAGAAGCAGTGGAGGAGCGTCCAGAGGCGGTAGAGGGAATTAATAGTTTACCATTAGATAATTTAGAT
>CBFGUY010000393.1:0-2650 GCA_965651895.1 uncultured Algoriphagus sp.
AATGAAACCGGAATCTCTGAAATCCCATACGTAGCGCACGACACCTGGGCACATATCAATTTTGACAATTTTGAGTTTCATCCAAGTCGACCACACTTCCCCAATGAATTAAAGCCGGAAGATATAATCATCTTGCCTCCTTTGGATCCTGTGTTGAATTCTGGGCTTTCCGGAATAGAAGCTGCAAAAGCCATGACCCCACCGGAAGGTTTTAAAATAACGTTGGCCGCTGCAGAACCTGATGTGATCCGACCGATCAGTTTTACGCTGGATTATCGCGGGAGGCTTTGGGTGGTCGAGGGACACACTTATCCTACCCCGGCCCCGGAAGGTGAAGGAAAGGACAGAATTCTGATTTTTGAAGACACGGATGGGGACGGCATACTGGATTCCCGAAAGGTATTTGCCGAAGGCTTAAACCTAGTCAGTGGAATCGAGGTTGGCATGGGTGGTGTCTGGCTGGGAGCGGCTCCTTATTTATTATTCATTCCTGCTGATTTTGAAAATGATAGAGCCAGTGGCCCGCCAGTCAAACTACTTGATGGCTGGGGCACTGATGATACCCACGAAGTACTGAACAATCTCCGCTGGGGACCGGACGGTTGGCTATATGGTACACACGGCGTTTTTACCCATTCCAATGTGGGCAAGCCCGGAGCTCCGGATTCTCAGCGCACAAAGATCAATGCCGGCGTATGGCGCTACCACCCTACCCGGCATGAATTTGAGGTTTTTGCCGAAGGCAGCAGCAATCCCTGGGGAATAGATTTCAACAGCAAAGGCCACCCATTTATCACGGTCTGCGTAATCCCACACATGTATCATGTCATTCAGGGCGCACGCTATCAAAGACAGGCCGGTGAGCATTTCAATCCCCACACCTACGATGACATCAAAACTATCGCCGATCATGTTCACTGGGTCGGAGACCGTGGTCCACATGCAGGCAACTTCAGGTCTGCTTCCGCTGGTGGCGGACATGCCCATGCCGGTGCAATGATCTACCTCGGAGGTGATACTTGGCCTGAGAAGTACCGTGACAACATCTTTATGAATAATATCAATGGTTCCCGTCTGAATATTGACCAGCTTAACCGTGAAGGATCGGGCTATTTGGCCACACATCAAAATGACTTTATGGCAATGAATGATTCCTGGTCGCAATGGCTTAATTTCAACTATGGCCCGGACGGCTCCGTATTCGCAATTGACTGGTACGATCAGAACCAATGTCACAGTCCCAATCCAGATGTACACGACAAGTCACTGGGAAGGATTTTCAAAATCTCCCACGAAGCTGATCAATGGGTCAAAGTAGACCTCTCAAAATCGAGTAGTGTTGAATTAGCTAACTACCAAACCCATAAAAACGAGTGGTATGCAAGACAGGCACGAACCATCTTACAGGAGCGGGGGGCAACACCAGAGGCCAAAAAAGTTCTGAAAGAGATTCTGGCCACCGACCAAAAAACCTCAAATCGCTTAAGGGCACTTTGGACACTGCACGTAACTAATGGGCTTTCGGAAGATGAGCTAAGGTTACTGATGGCAGACCCCGATGAATACCTGAGAAGCTGGGCGATCCAACTAGAAACAGAAGACAAAACCGTATCAGCTGAAACATTGAAGCAATTCACGGCACTTGCAAAAAATGACGAATCCGCATTGGTTCGCTTATACTTAACTTCTGCCATGCTTCGCCTGGCCCCTGAAACACGCTGGGGAGTAATGGAGGCTTTGGTACAACGGTCAGAAGATCTGGATGATCACAATCTGCCACTCATGCTTTGGTATGCGGTAGAGCCCTTGGCTGACTTGGACGCAGAGCGGGCTGTTGTTTTGGCTGAAAAAGCTAAAAATCCTCTCATTTTGGAATACACGCTGCGGAAACTTAATGAGTTAAAAACTACAGAAGCATCCGCCGCCATTCAAAAGCATAGGAATTCCCTAGCAAAATCCGAATCCCACAACAATCATTAAGTGGAAAAGCAATACGACAAAATCAGTCAGAACTTTAACAAAGCACTATGAAGAGTACAATTTTTAAGAACACAAGCTTGAATATGATTGGCATCCTGGCTTTTTCTTTCTTTACACATACTGTAATAAGTCAAGATCAACGTGAGTCCGGCTTTAAGAAAACAGTGATTACGAGGGATTTTCTTTCTGAGGGTGTCGCTGTGGCAGATATAAACAATGACGGTCAGCTGGATATAGTAGCGGGTTATTACTGGTTTGAAGCTCCGGATTGGGTACGTCATGAAATCTCCCCCTCGCAGGTTTTTGACCCTTGGAAAGAATACAGCAATTCCTTCCTCAACCTTGGCATGGATGTCAATCTGGACGGCTGGGACGATGTGGTAATCATTGACTATCCAGGCACTCCGGCCTATTGGTTTGAAAACCCAAAGACAGAAAGCAATAACTGGCAAAAACATATCATCGCCGATTCAGTGGGAATTTCTATAGAATCTCCGGGATTTATAGACATCGATGGGGATGGACGGTTGGATATACTTTGTGGAGACTATGAAAAGAGACAGATTATTTGGCTCCAAGCCCCTACTTCTCCCGGAGAAACGGCATGGAAGCGACATGCGCTTTCAGAAGAAAATGTACCCGGCACTGACCGTTTTTCCCATGGATTGGG
>CBFGUY010000394.1:0-2645 GCA_965651895.1 uncultured Algoriphagus sp.
ATATGCGTAAAAAATGTCTGTGCATCACAAGGAATTGCCTGGCCAGTGAATCTGCTATCATATGGGGTTATGAGGGGGATATGGAACATATCCACAAAGTTATCACTTGTATGCTGAATATTTATAAGATCCGGTCAACCTGCCGGAAACCAGTGTATAATTGCAGCCGAATCCTGCCCCGACGAAAGCCACTGATCAGTTTCAGTGGCTTTGCTGTTTTCAACACCAGTTAGCTTTCGATTTTCCTAACATCTTTTGATCGGAAAAGTTTGTAGTTTAGTCTGTCCTAGGTGAATCAGGGTAAGACACCAATGGGAAAAGGAAAAAATGGAATGTTGTTTTATAGTACTCATACTCCAACTTTCTTCAATCAGTATCAGTCTTTAAGTTGGGAAGGGTTTTTAACTAAATGGGAAATGCTCATTTATGTCAGAATTATCCATCCTTATCCCTGAAATTAATAGTCAAATAATTTATTACTTTGAAGATATAGAAGGGAATATTCTCGAAGTAGCTTATAATTCATTTATTCCAATGGATGAACATAATAATGCCATCGGCCATATGCAGATAGGGCATTTATAACCAATAATCCCAACAGATAGATGACGAATTTAACACGGCATATACAGAAATATGTAAACCTCACTGATCCCCAAATCAAACGGATCAATGAACTCATACAAGTTAATAAGGTCAAAAAAAAAGAATTCCTACTAATGGAAGGCAGTACTTGCCAATCAGATTATTTTGTATCACATGGATGTCTGCGAATGTACTTTATCAAAGAAAACGGTGCTGAGCAAATTACCCAGTTTGCTATTGAAGACTGGTGGATTTCGGATTACATGAGTTTAATCACCCAAAAAGCCTCATCCTTTTACATTCAGGCTATTGAAGACAGCGAAATCATAGAGCTGGAAACCGAAGCTATGGAACTGCTCGCTGAGGAGATCCCCCAGGTGGAAAAATATTTTAGATCGGTAACGCAACGGGCTTATGCCGCCGCCCAGTTTAGGATAAAGCTCCTTTATGGTTTATCCAGAGAAGACCTCTATCAACATTTCCTATCCAATTTCCCAGGATTTGTCCAGCGTGTGCCACAATATATGCTGGCTTCCTATCTGGGATTCACTCCTGAATATCTAAGTGAATTAAGGAAAAAAAACAGGGACATTTCTTAAACTGGTTTAAGCATTCCATACCTGTCCCCCTCCTACTTTTGTCCTAATAGATTTTACGGGGTATAACAAAGCATATGAAACCGAACCTTCCTGGCGGTAGGCAGCTTCAGGAGGGGCTGTGTTGACCTTTAAACAAACCTTAAGCAGATGAACCAAAGAATCAGTATTAAAGATCTAGAACCCAAAGCTTACCAAGCAATGTTTGGGATGGAAAAGTATCTCAATTCTACCGGATTGGACAAGTCTCTCAGGAACCTGGTCAATATCAGGGCATCTCAACTAAATGGCTGTGCTTATTGTATAGAAACACATGCCGCCGAGGCTTTGAAAGATGGGGAAACCCACAAACGAATATTTGCCCTCAGTGCTTGGTGGGAGTCCCCTCTATTCTCAGATAAGGAAAAAAGTCTGCTTGCAATCACCGATGAAGTAACATTAATTTCCGTTGGGGGCTTGAAGGAGAAAACATTTGGGGAAGCCGTCAGGTTTTTCAGCGACAAGGAAATAGCCCAGATAATCATCCAGATAGGAACAGCCAACCTGTGGAACAGAATTGCAATATCAACCCATATGTTCCACGATGAGGAATAATCTTCACATGAGGATTTGGAGTAAACCAGGTTTTGTAGAATTAATCAATAGCACTGGTTATCGGCTGAACAGCAGTTCAACGGTACAATTTCTCAGGAATTTGCGCAAGGGCTGAGGGGTGGACCTGTTTTCCAAGGCCATAGAAGTGCTGGAAACTCATGATTAAGGGTCTCCATTTATCAGGGTCCACGTGGTTGGAATCTCCATCCAGCAAGATGGCTTCCTCCAACTTAACCCTTATAATTTTAAGTTCTATAGACACTATCCGATCCTTTAAGGAAAGATCATCTTCACCAATTGGATTAAATACGCTGACAACAGCTTCTAATTGTACTGGACATTCTTTTACTCCGGGAACAGAGACTAAATCAGACTCCGCCGGAGTAGCTCCGGCTATTTCAAACTTATTAGGCTCATAACGATACCCCTTAGCCTGTTTCCTTTCAGGCACCGGATCACAGCCTGTGAGCATTGCCAACCTGTTTACTATCCCTGCTTCATTTACAGAAGGTATATTAATTACACATTCCTTATTTCTTTTCAGGTTTTGCGCTGTCTTGGTATTTGTCCCGATCCCTATAATACAGCGCCAGCCTAACCAAAAAGCCGAAGAAATCGGTGCGAGGTTATATGTGCCGTTTTCATTTTCACTGCTGATCAGCACAACTGGGGTTCCAAAGTACAAGATTGAAGGTTCACTTGATAAATGCATGGGCTAGAGTTTTGTTAATCCAAAGATCAACCACTTATAGTATGTTGAAAACCCGTTTCTTGCTATTTATTTTCTTTTAGAAGGGGCTATTCGTTACATGAAGCATGGTGATAACTCGAAAGTTTGTCCCGAGGAGGTGTACAGCGTTTGTGGATTGT
>CBFGUY010000395.1:0-2620 GCA_965651895.1 uncultured Algoriphagus sp.
TCAAAGTATTGGTTGATAAAAGCCTTGCAGTGATTCTCTGACCATTCTGCGCGGGACGCTGTGTCAAAAAGTAAGGTCATTCTCAGCATGGTCTTTACGTATTGACCGTAATTGCCCAATTCCCGCACATAAGCAATAAAAGCAGCCGACCAGTCTTCTTGGAATTTTTCTAGATGCGTTCTCCCATCAAAAAGCATTTCCAGCTGGTTATCCCCATGTTTATAGCGATAGATCCCGCAGAGCTGGCGGTAGATCAGACGCACATGGTCTCTCGGAAAATCAAAGGTGTCCAGGATCTGGGCGTAAGTAGTGTCCATCAACTGAAGGGGATTATACAGAGAAGTATAAGAGCGTTTCAGTTCAAAAACCATCCGGTCAATCAGCTCCTCTTCAAGCACGGATTGCGCTTGGCGAAGAATATAATTTTTATCTAATGGAAACAGTTTCTGGATCATTGCTCCGCAAAAATAATAAATTATCTTTTTAGGATGATTTTAAATTAAGTTTTATGTTTCCACTCGAATCCGATAGGTATCAGATGATGCCAGTTGCTGTTTTTTTTGTTGCTTTAGCAGATGGAAGACCGATGACGGAAGACCGAAGTAACCTCAATGCTAGTGTTTACCAAATCTTTTCATAGCTCTATTGGTAGAAAAGTGGATACCATAAAGTTTATTATTTGATGTTACATGCTTAATCTTAGTCTTTGTAAAAAGACACGGCTTCTAAAAGCTATCCTGAGGTAAACCAATTAGGCTTAACTTTGTCGATATGACCACTTCGGTCTTCTGTCGTCCAACTTCTGTCTTACTCTTACAGTTGTCCTGCATCTCCAGAAGCTGGACTAAAATAGGATTACAATTTTATCTTCCTTAGGGTTTCTGGTTTGCTTCAATTATTGACTTCCTTCCCTGGTGGGTAAGCTGCTCAAGACAAACATTGGGCATCCAACACCGGACAATTACCCCCAGTCCGCAGGTCTTTTCGCTTCGTAAGCCTCTATTTGGTCTAGCAGTTCTGCGGGGTCATCAGAGATGATCAAAAGTTCTTCCTGCTCAGGATACATAAAGCCCTCTTGCATGGCATGGTCTAAAAAGGCAATCAATTTATCATAATAGCCATTGACGTTGTAAAGAGCCAGCGGCTTCTGGATGTAATAAAGCTGGTTCAGCGTCATGATCTCAAAAAGCTCCTCCAAGGTGCCTATTCCGCCTGGCATGGCAATAAAAGCATCTCCACGCTCGGCCATCAGCCATTTTCGGTCACGCATGGTTTCCACGATGATAAGTTCGGTACAGCCTCGGTGCGCCACTTCCCTATCCACCAATTTCTGAGGGATTATTCCCAACACTTCCTTGCCAGCTCCTAGCATTTCGTCCGCTATCACTCCCATCAATCCCACTCTTCCGGCTCCATAGACAAGGGAATGATCCCGTTTGATCATCTCCTGGGCCAGAGCCCGGGCGCCTGATTCATAAACTTCACTGTCTCCTTTTCTAGAACCGCAATAGATGGTGATTTTACTCATATGATTTGGGAATAGTATGAAAACCGAAATTAAGTGAATCCATCTTCAATGCCCAGTCAAGCATGAGATTTTACAAAAGCATAATGCGATAAATCTTTAGAAGGTTTTTGAAAGCCTAAAATAGTTTTCCCGAAGACCTGACTGCCGATAGGCAGGGAAGACAGGAGACCGAAGTGACCTCAATGCTATTGTTGCCCGGAAACTAAAATGCCTTAAACTCTTTATTGGCAGAAAAGCGGAAATACATAAAAGAAAAACTTCCTATTCATGTGCTTATAATTGTTTTATAATGGCCACACTGGCCGGCAGGCAGCTGAGCAAAGATTTGGTGGCAACTGACATCATTGCGGATAATCAGATTTTCTTTCATTTCCATAGGTGAATTCTAGTTCATGAAAGTTTTTTGAAAGAGTAATAGGGGCTTAGCGCCATTAAAATTCTATTTTTGGGCTATGAAAATTTGCTTTGCTACAAACAACTTAAAGAAAATCGAGGAAGTGAAGGCCGCCCTGGGAGCTGCCATAGAAATAGTCTCACTTCAAGCTATTGGTTGCATGGAAGAGCTCCCAGAGACCGGGGATACGCTGGAGCATAATGCCTTTCAAAAGGCAAGATATGTTAAAGAGCATTATGGTGTGGATTGCTTTGCAGATGATACAGGCTTGGAAGTGGATGCCCTGGAGGGACAGCCGGGCGTTTACTCTGGTAGATATGCCGGGGAGCCTAGAAGCGATGAACGGAATATTGAGCTATTGTTGAGAAATCTTGGAAATACTTCGCTACGCACTGCACGATTCAAAACTGTAATAGCACTATTGATTGGGGACGAGGAGTATAAGTTTGAGGGAATTGCTGAAGGGGAGATTCTGAGGGAGAAGACCGGAAATGGAGGGTTTGGCTACGACCCTGTTTTTCTGCCGAAAGGATTTGACCGTTCTTTTGCGGAGATGGATTTATCGGAAAAGAACGCAATCTCTCATCGCGGAAAAGCTGTCAGTGACCTTATTGCTTTTTTAAGCCATATATAATTCTGTGAAAAGCCGAAAATCAGCATATCTTTGCCCTTATGAAAAAACCATTCATAGTAGGAAT
>CBFGUY010000396.1:0-2615 GCA_965651895.1 uncultured Algoriphagus sp.
CGTCTTCCAGTAAGTGCGTAGCATAAGAATGCCGGAGCGTATGTGCGCTAACCTGCATATTCCGCTGAAAACGGACAGGTGTTCCGTTTCAAAACGGACACTTTTCTCAAAAACTTTCGGTTAAATTAATTAAATTTTTTTTACTGTTCTTTTCTAAATTTTCTCATGGATTCCCCTTGCAATTCTATTCTGTAAGCCCCATTAGTTAATCTATCTAATATTGCATCGGCAATAGTGGGTTCCTTAAAGCAGTCAAACCAAGCCTTTACAGGTAGTTGTGAGGTGATTATAGTGGATGAACTTCCATGGCGCTCATCCACCAGGTCCAAAAGCATATTACATTGTTTATGATCAATTTGTTTGAGTCCAAAGTCATCGATAATTAAGAGTTTTGTCTTGGCTAATTTGTCCATAAACTCAAAATAGCTGCCATCAGCCTTGGCCAGTGTCATACGATCCAGTAGCTTATTAGCGGTGTAATAGATGGTTTTGAGTTCCTGGCTACAAGCTTGGAAGCCTAAAGCACAAGCAATAAACGATTTGCCGACTCCGGTGGGTCCTGTAATGATCAGGTCTTTTGATTTTTTGATCCAGTCCCCCTGCTGCAAACGCAAAAGCATGTTTTTATCCATTCCTCTGGGTTGATGAAAATTAATTTGTTCAAAAGATGCTTGTTGTTTAAATCGGGCCTGAGTGATCAGGCGTTTTAGTTTTTTATTGTACCGATTCTCGTACTCTGCTTCGATAAGATGAGCGATAAGCTCATCTAAGGAGAAATTCTTCTCCAAGGCATTTTCGGTAAGTTCCCGGTAGGCTTGTGCAAACCCGTGTAAGCGCATGGTATGCAGCTTTTCAAAAGTGGCATTAATATTCATATCTATTGGTTTTAATTAAAATGTTCTTTTCCTCTGATGTTGGTATGTACTGGTAACTGGAATAAGTCTAAAGGTTCTTCTTCCAGATCAAAGGTTTTGTTGTTCAGGGTGTTTTTGATAAACTTATACTGCAAGCAGTTCAGTTCAAGTGCCTTTTTGCAGGTTTTTATATAGTCGGACTTGGGGTGTTTTTTGGCCAGATTCAACAGTCCCATGCAGCTTCGGTAAGCCTGTTCGGGATGATCGCGACTGTCCAGGACCTTAGTGATGAGCTGTTCTACTTCAGGGCCAATGGATCGGCCCCAGCGGATAAAACGATCCGGGGTCCATGCAGCCTGGAAGTGATGATGGGCCGGGCGATGTTCACTCTTTGTGGTATATTTATAAGGGGTGAGGTCGCGCCGGTGCAGTGCAATCCTTTGGTGATCAAAATAAGCCTCCAGGTAACGGTCGGTATAGATGATCCTGAGCTGTTTTCCCGTATACTGAAAAGGGACACTATAATAATGTTTGTCTTCTTTTAAATAAATATGATGATTGTATTGCACCTTGAGTTTGCAAAAGTGTTTTAATTCATACCATGTAGTGGGCAGCGGCTTTAACTCTTGTTGCTCCACCTGGTCAAAGAGCATTTGCCGGCTAAAGGGTTTGTTTTGAAAAGACTTTTGATTGTGTTTATCCAACTGATCCCAAAGGGCTTCATTGAGTTCTTCTATAGAATAAAAGACCCGATGGCGCAAAGGGGCATAGATACGCTGATAGGCAATGCGCACAAAGTTCTCCGCTAAGGCCTTGTCTTTTGGATGTAAAGCTCTGGCCGGTAAAATAACGGTTCCGTAATGCGCGGCAAAATCCTGATAGGTCTGATTGATTTCAGGTTCGTATTTATGGGATTTACTCACCGCAGCACGTAAACAATCCGGGACAATGGCTGCCGGAGCACCTTTATAAAAGCGAAGGGCATTTTGATTTACGGCCACCCAATCGGCTTTCTTTTGCGAGGGAACTGCTTCAATATAACACAGCTGGCTACAGCCAAGAACACTGACAAAAATTTCACAAGCTTTTCGTTTACCAGTGGTCCGATCCGTGATATAAAGTTTCTGTCCTGCAAAATCCACAAAGAGCTTATCGCCAGCCTTATGCTCCATATGCATACTGACTTTGCTCTCTTTACGCCAATGATAATAATGATGGCAAAATTGGCTGTATTCATAGCCTTCTTTATGGATCTGCCGGTATTCTTCCCAAAGCAGTTGCAGGGTGACCCCTACCTTTTTAAGCTCCTTTTCAAAATAGGGGAAAAGCTTTTCTAAAGCAATGTATCGCGGGTTTTGGGTTTGCTTCCTGATATTGAGTAAGTGGATGAGCTCACTGTCACTCATCCCGGAGATTCCCCTAATGGGAAGACCACTGCTTTTAAAACCCGCAATATACTGGCTGGCTGCGGTTTTACCGATGCCTACAATTTTAGCCGCCTTTCGGCCACTAAGCCCTTGCTCAAAATATAAACGTAATAGTTCGCGTACTTCTCTCATACCTATCGGAATGTTGGCCATTATCCTTCGTTTTATAAGTTAATGGCTCCAAGATGAGAAAAGTGTCCGTTTTGCTCCGGAATGGGTGTCCGCTTTAAAACGGAATCATTGTCCGTTTTGAAACGGAACGGGTGTCCGTATTAATCCGGAATGACTGTCCGCTTTCCAGCGGAATGGGTGTCCGTTTTAAGCGGAATATGCA
>CBFGUY010000397.1:0-2538 GCA_965651895.1 uncultured Algoriphagus sp.
CCGTTGAGTATTGTCTGCTGTCCGTGCAATGCCTGACTCGTCCTCGACAGACCTACAAAACGGAGCGTGGAATCCAACTGAGATTCGCCTCAGGTTCGTGGGGGTGGATGTTGTCTGAGCTGAAGGGTTATCCATCATTTACATCGACGTTGATTTTCCAGGAAACGCCGAATGGATCGATGACAATGCCATACCATGATGTGAATTCTGATTTCTCCAACGGAATCACGACTCGTCCCTTTTGACTCAATGCCGAAAAAATCTTCATGGCTCGTTCGACCGAACTCAATCTGATGGCTAAGGAGAATCCTGTGAAGTTACCATACTCTTCGTTTTCTCCCCATCCCACATCGCTTGCCATGAACACAGTGTCCTCGATTTCAAAAGTGGCGTGGAAAATCATGTCTTCCATACCAGGCTTGGTGTGTGATGGGTCGGGACAATCGCGAAAACGCATCAGGAAGGTCGTTTTTGCGTCCAACGCGCTCTTGTAGAAATGGAGAGCTTCTTCGGTGCGTCCCTTGAAGCCTAGTGTTGTGATGATTGGCATTCTTTATGGTTAGTTTTAGTGTACTTTTGTGACGACGTCATTTTCTGACTCAAATCTAAAAAGATTGGACGAACTTCGTGAGTCGCAAAAAGTGAATAATTTTGTCTTTGTTTCTTCGGTGATTCCGACAATCTGCTCGCTTTCGAGAATAAAACGACCAGCTAGGACTTTTTTAACCTCAGCCAAAGACATTCCTGGAGTTACCATTTCCCTTGGTTTAAAGAGAATATTAGGTTCTTGTCTTTTTTTGATTTTTTCTGTTTTTACAGGAGGTTCAATGGAAATCGGGGTATTGCTTTCAGCTTCAGGAATACGGGTTTTGATGCCGTAATAATATTTCGATTCTTTTGAATTCAGTCCCCAAACATAAATTCCACTCACTAACAGTGGGATAGCCGTAAAAAACGCAGCAAAACCGATTGTAAATAACCCAATGAGAAATGCTGGAACTAAGAGAACAATATTGATCCACGAAAACACCAAAATGAATATTCTTACCCCTTTTGATTTTTGTAAGATTGCCACCACTGTGATCAAATAAAGAATCGTGGACAGAATGTTGATAATTGTATCTGCTCTTGATGCTGCCTGAAGCGATCCAATGGTCGTTATTCCTGTAATAACCATCAGCGCAAAATTAAGCCACGCAACGACTTGAAGCGGAAGCGGGAGTTTGAGGATTGTTTTAATCATTGCATCTTGTCTGCGTCTTGTTGAACGAAATCGCGTGTCTGTGGTTGTGGAGGGTGTTGAGTGAGTATCCGGTTCGAGGTTTGGCGTAGTGCTGCAGGCCTGATTCTGTATGATAAAGATCGTAAAATCCTTGGTTTATGAAGGACAACCCGATGGTTTTGCTAGCATCTATTTTTTTCTTTTTTCATCAAACTCATAAAACTCAAATAAGGTCTGAATCTCATCCCGGTTTCCTAATCCAATTCTTTCCTTTTCTTTTTGGACAAGCACACTGTCATCATCGTTCCAGCCCCTCTTGACCATGAATGCGTTCCAAATAAATACTTCCTCGTCGTTTGGTCTGTAACCGTTTTCGTAGCACCATTGGAGTGCTTCCTCGTTACTTTTTCCTTCTTTCACTAGCTTCTCTATTTCCTTATGAGAAACTTTCAAAAAACGGCAGCAACGACCATCAAACCCCACCCCATAATATTCGTGGTAATCTTTGGGGAGCAGGTCTTGTTGCATGAGTCTGATTTTACTGCACAGACGTGCAAACCAAACAATTCTTTCCGTTAAAATATAGGCGCTTTCGGGGTATTTCATTATTGTGTTCTGCTAACGTTGTGCTCCCGGATGATACATTCGGATCACAATTCCGAGAAATCTGGAAATTTTGGGATGATTGAATTCTGCCTAAGGGGCCGAATTCTTCAATCCATCTTTTTCGCCAACGTCAAGGGGAGGGTTGATGAAACGTGGAGCGGGTACTTGCTAGGTCTCGTTTATACATGTGAAAGCTGAAGCCGAGGCTAGGCACAATTTCGGTTCTCTCCAAAAACACGAACCCCACTTTTTCGTAGAATCGATGATTGCCCTTTGCGTAGTCAGGGGTCTCAAGTGTCCAAATTTCAACAGAATCATTCTTTTCTATTTCTTTCTGGATAAGTGATTTACCGACACCTCTGCATCTAAATTCTGGGTGAATAAATACACCGAAAACGAATCCCTCTTTTGCCAGTCCAACAGGATGCGCTGAGCGCAACAGGTTTTTGGGGGTGGTCCTTGACCCTGCTGCTGGGAAAGGTCGAAGCGTTGAGGTATTCGAGTGTCCAGGGGTCGAAATTTTTCCAAATTCCGCTACGGAACAAAAGAGATTGTTTTTGAACCTGCTACACGGAGGAAACGACGTGTATCCTGTTCCGGCGAAGCCGGATCAAGAGAGTCCGTAGGACGAACGGTGTTGGATAACAGCGGTTGTATGGAGAAGGCTGACGCACTGCTGAGGCTGGAACATCGTTTCGCTGCGCTTCACT
>CBFGUY010000398.1:0-2536 GCA_965651895.1 uncultured Algoriphagus sp.
AGGCAGATGTTTTTTATATATTTTGACATAGCTATTTATTTTTAACTATTTGAAATTAAGTGATAGCCCTAAAGTGAACGACCTGATCTGAAAGTAGGTGTTCATCCGTTCGATCCCAGGCGATAGCGCAGTGGTGAAACTATTGCCGTTGTTGGCATCAGTAAGCCGAGCTTCAGGATCCACTCCGGTATATCCTGTGATCGTAAATAGATTCTGAGCTGCAAAGTAAACTCGCAAAGAGCTGATGTTCTTAGAGTTAGTCTTGAAATTGTGCCCCAGTTCTAAATTGTCCAATCTAACGAATGATGCGTCTTCTACATAAGAGCTATTATATGTAGGAGCAGCTGTTACTAATGGATCCGTAGGGGTTTTATCAGTAATTACTGAATTGTAGGCATTTGATCCACCATCAGCATTTTCATAGAATCCTCTATAGGAATTATATAAGGTGTGGCCCCAAACACCCCTAAGGAAGAAACTGAAATCCCACTGATTGTAGGCGAATCTGTTGGCGAAACCAAACTCTCCTTTCGGGAGGCCATTCCCTACTTTCTTAAACTCATCCGGGTTTTCTGTTGAAAGTATGTAATCCCCATCCTCAGTGTATCCTTGCAATATCGGGCCATAAGTATCTCCCAGAGTTTGTCCTACTTTGTTGTAGATAATCGGATTGCTATTCTGTCCTGGAGAACCAGGGGTGGCATAGCGAAGCTCATCGAAGCCTAGATCTCCCGAAGAAAAACTCTCGATTTTCGTTTTATCATAAATCGTGAAGTTTGCATTCGGAGTCCAATTCACGCGTCCAAGTTTTATGGAATTGACGCCTACGGCAAATTCAAATCCGGCAGCCCGAAGATCTGCCAAATTGACCCATGTGGAGGCAACAGTGTTGAAACGACCCGGATCAAACTGATTAGGTGTGCCAGGAGACACAGGGACATTGAAAAGCAAATCGGAAATGTTTCGGATGTAATAATCTACACTACCTGATACCTTGTCATTCCATAGCCCGTAATCAATACCGAAGTTCAACTCTTGTTTACTTTCCCATTTCAAATCACGGTTTGGATTGGAACTCTGCACTATGCCTACATACACATCATTTGTAGTCTGAGGATCCCCGTCAAGGTCTATCCGGTTGCCATTGGTATAGGCACCTATTGCAAGGGTAGGAGATGGAGGTAAGTTGCCCGTCACCCCAAAGGACACCCTAGGCTTTAATTGACTTACAATGCCTAGATCAAATAATCTGTTGAAATCAGTGCCTAAACTAAATGCAGGAAAGACCCCCGTTTGATTGTTAGGGCCAAATCCCGAATAAGTTTCTGCTCTCACCGAAGCGGAGAAAAAGAAAGTGTTTCTATAATTGAAATTAGCTCTACCGAATAGTGAGTTGAGCTGATCCTCATTAGCATAAGAAGACATTTCCGTATTGTTCCCCACACGGATAGAGCCACCTCCAAGGTTGTCCCATCCAGTATCGAAGAGATATTGTCTGGATCGGGCGTTGAAGCCTTGGTTTTTGGTGGATTGAAATCCCACCCCGCCGAGGAGCGTCATATTCAGATTGTTATTGAAATCGTGCTCATAGCGTAGCGTTGATTCAAATATCTGACGGAGTCTATCATTGGTGGTGCGCTGTGCGGATCCTCCTGCGCCAAACCCTACCGCAAAATCCTGTTTTGCCCAAAAGTTACCATTAAGTTCATTCCGGGTATCCTGAGAATATTGTGCGGAAAGCGTAAGTCTATCCAGGATATCATATTCTACCAAGGTAGAGAAAAGGGAGGACTTAATCTCACTAACGAACTTTTGCTGATTGATAAGGGCAATAGGGTTAAAGTAATCAGTAATTGAGCGTTGAAAATATCCGCCGAACCTTTCAGAGTCTTCAGAATCTTCAAAAATAGGAGCGGTGGGGTTGTAAATGGTAGCATATCTAAATGCGTCATTATTAACTCTCGTTTGATCCTCGTTTGTCACAGATAGATTGATGTTGAATCTCAATCTATTGTCCAATGCTCCCTGCCGTAAGTTAAGTCTTGCGTTAAGTCGTTTGTTTTCAACTCCATCTATTACTCCTTTATTATCCCTGTAGTTGACGGAGGCTAGGTAATTTGTATTGTTAAATCCTCCAGAAATACTGGCACTATTTGAAGATGAAAAGGAGTCACTGAGCATTTCACCTCTCCAGTCTGTGCGGCTTCCAAAATCAGTCCCACCTCTTGCAATAAATTCTTCCACAGAAAGTGTAGGGATAAGATTGGTGGCTTGGTTTATAGTTCCATAGGAGTTGATGGCTACATTGGTAGTGGGTTCCCGTTTACTCTGTTTGTTTGTGGTCACCAAAATAACACCAGAAGAGCCCCTTGCGCCGTAAATGGCCGCTGCGGAACCATCTTTCAGCACGTCAATAGACTCGATATCATTTGGATCCACATTTTCTAAAGAAGCTCCAATTACCCCATCCAGTACTACTAACGGGGAGGAGTTAGCTCCGAATGTGGACAAGCCTCTGAGTCTTACTTCAAAACCA
>CBFGUY010000399.1:0-2535 GCA_965651895.1 uncultured Algoriphagus sp.
CTATCCTATCCGGATCTATTCCGTATTTTGCCGCATTTTTCCTTATCCATCTAATGGCTGATTTCGCATCAGTCACACTTTCGAAAACCGTGGTACCGTTGTCAAATTCTGTACGGTAATCAGCAGATATAGCAACCATTCCCATCGAAGCAAAATAGGTGGCCTCCCTGTAAAACTGAAGTGGAGTTCCCACTTTCCAACCTCCTCCAAAGAAAAAAACGATGCATGCTTTTTTCGCTTCACCAAAGTTCTCTTTAGGTTTAAAAATATGGAGTTTTAGATTTTCGTTAAGGGTTTCCTTGTATGTGATCAGTTCAGGGCTATATGCTTGTGTAGGCTTTTCCAATACTTTTGTCAACACTTCAAACCAAACATCCGCCATTTTTTCAGCACCGATTGCATTTGGATGAACTTTATCATTAATGGTATTTTTTTCCCATTCAAACTCTTTAGCCTGATCTACCAAATAAATCCCGTCGAAGGATTTTTGTAGTTGGGCCACCAGTTGATCGATTTCTTCATTCAGCTGAGGGATGTAAGAATACTTAGGAAGCTTTCCACTTTCGATCACTTTGGCAATTAGAATAATGGCTTCAGGATTAAACTCTTTGATTTTCTCTACAATACTTTTTTGGGCCGAGCGTATTCCTGCTATCGGCTTTTCCTCAACAGAATGATTATGCCCTGTGTGAAGCAAAACAATATCCGCAGGATACCGCCCATAAATACTGTCAATCCCAGATGCCAAAAACTCTGCATTTCTCCCACTATAGCCGGCATGGTCAATTACACCGATAGTTGTGGATGCCTGATTTGGCCCGACAGACTCTATCTGGTATCCTGCCAGATAGAGTTTCTCCCATAAGGGATATAAGTAGGAACTGAAATTACTTCCACCTTCAGTAATAGAATCACCTAAGCCCATGAGCGTATATTTTCTATCCTGACCAATCGATACCTTTTGCGCCATAGAATAATCTGAAACTAAGAAAAAGAAGCAAATCAATATCAATTGAAATCCACTACACTTAATACTCCCAACCTGAAGTCTCACTGACCCAATCAGAAAACCAACGCTTTTCATTACCACTGATTATCAATTAATTAATACGATATTTCCAAGGAATCTTCAATTTTCATAAACCCATGGCCATACTGAACACTTAGCTTCTCTCCGGGCTGAATCCGTAACTGCTTACCACCTGACTCCAGCATATTGTTGTCAATTTTTATTTTCCCCACAAGAATCTCTGCATGCGGATTTTCCTCCTCTAAAGAAAGAGTAATGCGCTCTCCTTGCTTATTAATCAATCCTACATCGATAGGCTCCTTCAACTCAGGATTAAAGTTTAAAGGCGCTTTAAGTTTGATTATCAACTCATCACCTAGCTGCTCCATAGTAATGTCGCTATAGTAATTGGCCAGATAAGCCATACTCATATTGAAGGCGGTATTAAACTGCACCCAACCTTCAGTCCAGCCTAAATTGCCTACCTGGGGATGATTTGGGTAATGAAAGGATTTGGGAGAACCGTCGAAAACAAATCTGACCTCATCCAACAATCCAATTCCGCCTTTGTGATAGCTATACCATCCTAAATCAACCCCCTCAATTTCAGTTGGACCTCTGAAGGAAAAATGTCTCCCAGTCGGATTTCTGCCAAAAGAATTATCCAGATGCGACCACACCAGCACTTCCAGTGAATCTTTCAGAACCTCCTTGTCCAAAACGGACATTGCAGCCAAGGCAGCCGCCGGAAAACCCAATACATTTCCTGTTTCATTCCAGCTTGGAGGTGTCCATTCCTCTTCACTGTACTTTCTGAAATCCCAATAATTATCCGATCTGGATAAGACTACTTTTACCCAATCCTCCACCTTCTCCAATAAACCTTCAGGAGCCTTATCCGGGTATTGAGAAGAAAAGTAAGCAAAGGCTCTCATGGTGATATGCTCAGACATCCGCTGGCCCTTGGTAGTCATAGGATCATTCCAATCCAAGTACTTGATCATCCAGTTAAGCTGATTAAATGCTGCATCAAAATATTTCTGTGTGTCCCGTTCTCCAATTAGCTCTGACACTTCGTACATCATCAGGTTGGGAATGACCGAATGCCCTGGAGGAAGTTCTCCTTTGGTAGTTCCGAGCTTTGTTTTCAGTGCCAATAGATTATGGCCCGGGCTTAGGTCATATTTAGTCGTGGAATACTCCTCCACCGTTTCTTTCTCCCAATTATCCTTGAGATAGGCATATACTACATCAAAATTCTGCTGCGGCAGCCACTGCTTCAAAAAAGGCCATGCATACAGAAAATAAGCCAACTCAGCCTTCTGCATTTCATGATCCAGCTTCTGCGAGATTTTTACATCTGCATCCCAGTGGATCAACTGTATGATATCCGGTGTGTTTTCAGCATAAGGCTCCAATGCGCCCCATTTTCCTTTGTAGACTTCGGGAAAGGATCCATTGGGGACATAGTGGATTGTTTGCTCCATTCTTTCAAAAGCAGCAGGATTGGTCAGATACAAAGACAC
>CBFGUY010000400.1:0-2532 GCA_965651895.1 uncultured Algoriphagus sp.
ACCAATGGAGGAACAGAAGTTCTTTGGGATGGTAACTTGGTCTCCACGAGAGTAAACAACTTTGACTTAAGATGGGAAGCTTTTCAGGAGAAAGGGCAAATGCTATCAGTAAGTGCATTCTACAAGACCTTTGAAAAGCCGATAGAAATGGTCCAGTTCCTAGCCGATCCAGGCACATTCCAGCCACGAAACGTAGGAAATGGAACCGTGGCAGGGTTGGAATTTGAATTCAGGAAATCTTTGAAATTCATAGCTCCTAGCTTGGAGAACTTCAACTGGAACACCAATGTGACCCTAACAAAATCAGAGATCCAAATGTCTGAATCGGAATTTAGATCAAGAGAACTAAGTGCCAGGGAAGGGCAGGTGATCGATGATAAAAGAGACATGGCTGGTCAGGCACCTTACTTGATCAATACAGGACTTAGCTACAATTCCTTCACCACAGGTTGGGAAGCCGGTTTATTCTACAACGTACAGGGATCATCCCTTCAGTACGTAGGTTTCGGTAACCGCACAGACACCTATTCTGTACCATTCAACAGCCTGAATTTGAATATCAACAAGTCTTTCGGTGCTGATGAGCGTATCCAGGCTGGATTCGGAGTGCAAAATATCCTAAATTCTAAAAGAGAGTATGTCTTTAGATCTTACGAAGCACAGGATCAGATATTCAGCAGTCTTTCGCCAGGGACGAGGGTAACTTTCAAAGTTTCATTCGCTTTTTAAAAGAATCAACTATCACATAAAAAAAGGCTCTTAATGAGCCTTTTTTTATGTCAATTTGTTGATGATCTCGCTTGATTCAGGAAATTGTCGAATGAGATTCTTTGCTTCAAATAATTCAAAATCCTCAAAATCAAAGCCTGGGGAGACAACACAGGATACCAATGAATAGCTATCCTGTTCATCCACCGTACTTCCGAAGATAGTTTGGGCTGGTACCAAATGCTGAGGGACTGTATTGGCTTTATCTGATACACTACCCAAAGTAAGTTGTTCATGCCCTTGCTCACCTAGCATGTGGATAGTCAGATTGCTTCCTTCGTGAAAGAACCACAATTCGTCACTTTTGATCCTGTGAAATTTGGATACATTGTCAGATGTGAGAAGGAAATAAATTGCGGTACTCAGGTTTCTTTCCCCCGCCTCGGTTCTAATGCTGGTTTCAGACCGGTAAGTCTCGGAATAAAACCCACCTTCTGGATGTGGTATGAGGTTTAACTTTTCTACAAGAAAAGCAATTCTTTTGTCCACCTCCATATCACGTTGCTGGATAAGATGCAATCAATATATCCACAATTCGCTCCGCGGTCTTTCCATCCCAGAGCGGTATTCCCTGATATTGCTTCCACTCTCCATGCATGATTTTTTCCAAGTAAGGTTTTAACTTGGAAGGATCTGTGCCCACTAGCTCATTTGTGCCCAGATGGATGGTTTCAGGTCGTTCTGTATTGTCACGGAGGGTGATACAAGGGACGTTCATCACTGAAGCTTCTTCTGTTATTCCACCGGAATCAGTGATCACGCCTTTGGCATATTTCACCAGGTAGTTGAACTCCAGATAGCCCAAGGGGTCAGTCATGTGAAGGTTTGATGCATCTATTCCCAAAGACTGAAGATTTTTAGCGGTTCTTGGGTGTACGGGGAAGATGATAGGAAGCCCATTTGTCCCGTCCAGAATCGCGTCGATCATTGCTTTCAGGTTTTGTTCCTGATCCACATTGGCAGGACGGTGCATGGTCATGACGAAGTACTTACCTTGTTCCAGGCTTTCAAACAGCTCTCCTTCCGGCTTCTGGAACCTTGGCATCTGTGCCATCAGAGTGTCTATCATCGTATTCCCCACAAAATGGATTTTGCTTTGGGCGAAACCGCTTTTCCTTAGATTCTCATTGGCAATTTCGGAAGTGGTAAAAAAATGATCCGTGATGCTGTCAGTGACCATTCTGTTGATTTCTTCTGGCATAGAAAGGTCTCCTGAACGAATTCCTCCCTCCACATGGGCGACATCGATCTGGAGCTTTTTGGCAGCGATAGAGCATGCAAGTGTACTGGTGACATCTCCCACTACCAAGACTATGTCTGGGCGGTTTTCCATCAATTCCTTTTCAAAAGCGACCATAATCGCCGCAGTTTGTTCAGCTTGTGTACCACCGCCGCCTCCCAGGTTTGCATTAGGTTCCGGAATATTAAGCTGTTCAAAAAAATCCCCCGACATCTTTTTGTCATAATGCTGTCCGGTATGTACCAACCGGAAGCTGACTTCAACACCTTCTTGCTGTTTTTTGGTCAATTGATGGATGATTGGTGCTATTTTCATGAAATTGGGGCGCGCACCGGCGACAATAGTAAAACTAGACATCTCTTGCTGTTATATTCAACCCAAAAATAGTAAACCTTTTGTAGCATGGGCGTAAATTACCGATCTTTTGGTAAGCCTGTTTTGGCTCCTTTTTTGTTTCTTTGTTGGGTTAAATTTTCTTAACTAACTGAATTTGATGAATTGTAATATTTGGTACCAAGGAGCAA
>CBFGUY010000401.1:0-2512 GCA_965651895.1 uncultured Algoriphagus sp.
TTTGGCAAATCTACAACGGCTGCTACGAATCCTAATGCATAGTCCTGGTTATAGGAGGAGCGATATTTTTGTAGTAAAAAATAAGCCTCCAAAATCTGAGTTATATAGATTTTGGAGGCGATTTTAAGGTAGTTCGGGCTAAATAATCCGTTTGGCT
The DNA here is from genome assembly GCA_965651895.1 of uncultured Algoriphagus sp. Taxonomy (GTDB): domain Bacteria; phylum Bacteroidota; class Bacteroidia; order Cytophagales; family Cyclobacteriaceae; genus Algoriphagus. Next base: position 158 of record CBFGUY010000401.1, read on the forward strand.
TAGTCCATATTTTTCTTTTCCACAACCCAGCCTGCTGATTTTGCCAATGCCGGAGGATTGCTGGTGAAAAGCTTTCCTGCTTCCTCATCTCCTTTAAGTTGCCACTTATACCAGTTAAGAGCTACCCGGGCAAATTCTCCACCATGTGGCTGTCCATAGGTGCCCCCATGTCCCACATCCAGGTTGCCCACAAATATGGGAATATGATTGATGCGGCTGAAATCGTCCATTCCATTTCCATAGGCAATGTCTGATTCTCCACCCAGCAAATAGAGGGTAGGAACTTTGATTCTTTGCAATTGCTCCTTACTGACCTGTGGCATGCCGGACATCCCAGCTCCTGGATTGCCCAATACTCCACTGTTGAATACTCCAACCGTAGTGATTCTGGGATCACCGGCAACTTCAATAGTCTGCAGGCCACCGCAAGACATACCGCTCACTGCAATGTGATCGGTGTCGATCTTTTGGTAATAAGGGCTTTGGGGATCATTATTTTGTGCAATAGCCCAGTCTAGGGCATCCAGTAGTTTTTGCGACTTGGAACGAATATCGGTCTGTTTAGGCATCGTACCGATTGCGACGACCAGAAAACCATGGGAAGCTATTTCATTCAGGAAGTTGACATGCTCCCAAGGGGAATCGAAACAGGCACCATTGCCCCAAACGATAACAGGAAGTTTGTGTGCTCCTCCAAAAGCATCTGTATTCTGGGGCCTAAATATGGTATGCGTAGGCAAGCTGGTTTCCGATGTCATCACGGCAGGATATTGTCCTGTACCACCATTTTCAATGATTTCGCTGACAGTGCTTTCCTGAAAAACAAGGTTCTCAGTAAAGAAAGGCAAGGCTTTGGTTTCTATGCGTTCAGCGATGCGGTTGAGATGGTCACCTTCGTAGCTTTCATAAAGATGCTCGATCTGATATGCGTCCAATACCTCATGTAGCTTTTGGGTAGCCGCACTGATGCCTCGATCCTCTGTGCCGGCATCCATTCCTATGGCTTTGAGCTTTTTCAGGTTTGGGATATAGTGGTCTATAGTGGTGAGCGTTCTGCTGGCGATGATCTTATTGATAATGTCCTGTCTTGGTGATCCGTCCTTCGCTGGGAGGTCCAGGTAGAAGGGAGGATTTTGGGGATTTGGCGCAAAGGCCGCCGAGGTGGCGAGAGCCGCTATCTCGAAAAACGATGCATCCTGCAGTTGATCAGGAGTGAATTTTTCCAACTTGGAAATCATCTCAGGATTGCTGCCCGCTCCGCCGTCCATACAGCAAGGGCTAAGGGCATAGATTGCAGCATAAACCTCCGGATATTTCATGCCCAGTCGTAGTGTACCATAGCCTCCCATAGAATGTCCGGCAAGTCCTCTACTTGCCTTATTGGGCAGCGTTCGGTAGTTGGAGTCTATGTAGCTCACTAGCTCTTGGGTGACGAAGGTTTCCCAGTCGCCTATGGTGGCCGAACTTGCATACATGCTCCCTTTAAACCTGTTGTAAGCATTGGGCATTACCACAATCATCTCTTTGGAACTTCCGGCCGAGAGGGACTGCTCGATCACATCCTGAAGGTTGATCCAATGATCTTCCCATCCAAACCACTGGGAATCTGTGTCGGTAAATCCATGTAGCATGTAGAGTACGGGAAAGTTTCTGTCAGGATCCGTTTGATAAGAAGGAGGGAGATAGACTGTCACATCTCGGTCTGCAGGGTCACCAATAAGGTTGCCCTCCAGTGCTTTGCTATGTACTTTGACTCGCTCTTTGGTTCCGTTTTGTGCCTGGGTGACAGTCAATCCAAGGCATAGGAGTAGGGTAAGTAGAAAAGTTTTTTGCATAGGTTAATGGGTTTAGGTCTTTTGTAAAAATAGGTCAAAGCGAGAAGTTGTCCAATCGCACTTGCTAAGATTATGGTTCGCCAGGGCAATGACATTTCCTTCAGGAGGATGGAAACGAATTTCATTTTGTTGGCATTGATGAGGTCACCCGATAATTATGATTAACGGTATTACAAATTCCTGAAATATTGGTTCAGGATAACCTTTGAGGTTTTTTTACACCTGGAAGGTTTCAGATCTTCAGAACAATCTTCGACTTTACATCTTAGCTATTCATCGGGAGCCAAATAGCTGAGTGATTTTTTCTTTTAAACCGCCAAGGCGCGAAGCACACAAAGGTTTCGCAAAGAAGATTACTATAGGAAACAGTTCCGTAGGAGCGATATTTTTGTACCGATGGGCTTTGCCGGTAATTCTATCAATTTCTCTTTTACCCGCATTATCATTTTTTTATATTCTCCAGCACAGCCTGCAACGTCATGATCATATCATCCTTTTCTTTCAGCATACGCTCGTACAG
>CBFGUY010000402.1:0-2500 GCA_965651895.1 uncultured Algoriphagus sp.
GACCAGCCCGAACCGAAGGCAGTAACCTGATCAAAATTATCCAAGAGATACAGTTGTTTATTCTGCTGTTTCAGAAACTCAATTACCTTGGTGTTTTTCAGATCAGGGTGAAGTAAACTTGGATCTCCTGTGCCCCAGAATACTAGAGAATCTCCTTTTTCCAGGTAGTTCAGACCGTTTACCAAACTGTCTCCCAGAATAGTGTATGAAGTGTAAAAGGTGAACAGTTTGGTATTGGATGCAGGGATAAAGTACTTATCAGAGTTGATGTCCACAAGCACTTTGTCTTTTACAGGATCGACGAGCATAAAACCCAGATGACCTTGGTCAAAGACATCGGACTTGCTGATTGATTTGTTTATTTTTTGGACTGTGCAGGAGGAAAAAGCAATCAGTGCTGCGAGTAGGAGTTTTTTCATAGGTGGTTCTAGTGAGTAAATAAAAAACAAAAAAGTCTCCCGAAATATAGCGGGAGACTTATCATTGTTTGATTCAGATTTATTGATTCCACCAGATTCTGTCCAGCAGGGTTACTGTCGGTACGTTTGCACCGTTCCTACTGATTTCACTATCTGGGTAAGCCATTCTTCTGATGTATTCTCCGCCAAGGTTTGGATTCATATTAGCAGGTGGGGTAAAATCCTTGTACCCATAATCAAATCTACGCGCATCGTTCCATGTTTCAGGGTGTAAGAAGAGGGCCACATATTTCTCTTTGAATATATCATTGATCGTCAGTGCATCTGCTCCCATGCTGACGCTTGGATGAGACAAATACGCCTCTTTGTCTGCGGTCTCGACCTCAAGCATATCCATATGGGCTTCTATTCCGGCTAGATAGGCCTGATAAGCACGGGATTTGTCAGTATCGAATGCTGCTTCCGCTTCTATGAATTTCAATTCTGCATAAGTAGCGATTAATACCGGAGATTGTCTTGAGGTATAAAATTGCCCTTCCACCAATGTAGATCTTGCTCCTTGCTCAGGAGCATTGCCTCGTCCGGCACCATTTACGGTTCCAATAAATTCCCCATCATCTGTAGTCCCTATCATGAGTGGTAACCTTGGATCCTCAATAGGATAGGAAGTTCCGTCTAAAGCTTCAATAAACTGTTCTGAAATCCAACCACCCAAAAGAAGATTGGCATTGTTAATTGCTATTTGCGACCATGGGTTGAATCTTTGCTCGAAGAAAAATACCTGGGCATCATCATCATTTGAAGTGAAGCCTTTTTCTATCGTGGATAAGACTTCGGATGCACTATACCCTTGATCTCCTTTCATGTGAAGCATGAATCTGGCCTTTAATGTATGCGCAAATTTCAACCACAAATCTATATCTCCTGCATAAATAAAGTCATCATCTCCTATAGAAATAGAGGTAGAAGTTTGAAGGTTTGCTATTCCTTGATCCAATAGTGAGAGGACTTGTCCATAAAGTACCTGATCATCATCATAGGCTGGTGTCACAGTGCTGAAGTTAAAGCTTTCAGAAAAAGGGACATCGCCAAAGAAATCCACGGCCATGCCTAGGTTTAAGGCCATAAGTACTTGGCCAGCACCTAGGTAGTGCGAAGCTTCAGCGGCTTCAGCTTTTTCATTCATCGTGTAGAGATCAGTCATCACATTATAAAGATTGAACCACAACGTGCTGAAATTAAGAGGTTCCATAGTGTCCGAACCACTGCCAGGGTTTGGAGAGGCCAAGTATTGCACGTAATTGCTGACAGCGCTTCCTTGTCTATAGACATTTAGACTGGTCTCATAGGTGATATTGGTCATGAGTCCGGGAATCGGTGCGTCCGTTGGATTGTTTGGGTTTTCATTTACATCCAGGTAGGATTCGCATGCTGAAGCTGTGAGTAAGACCGAGACCCCTATTATTGCTAGTGTTTTATTTTTATAATTCATCATTTCTTTCATTTAGTGATTAAAGTCCCAAGTTCAACGTGAAGAAATAACTCTGTACCCCTGGAAAACCTAGGCCAGTAAATCCTATGGCGTTTCCTCCAGCTCCTGCTGAGAAGGATTCAGGGTCAAATCCATCCCATGGAGTGGAAAGGATGATGTTGTTTGCCGCTAACGACACCCTTGCGCTTCTAAATGGGGTTCTAGACAATAATTCTGGCTGTAAGCTGTAAGCCAACGTGATATTTCTAAGTTTCAGGAAGCTTGCATCTTTGACAAAATTCTCGGAGGTGGTTCTGTAATAATTTCTCCAATATCCAGCCCCATAATCTACTCCGTCAGGGCCTATGCCTTGGCCTAGCCAAACTTCTTGAGTGTTTTGTGATCCATCTGCCAGTACACCAGGAAAGACGACCGTTTCATTTCTTCGCTCAGAGTCTTCATGTTTACCAAATGCAGTAAGGAAATTGCCAAATTGGTCATACTGATCCATTCCTGTTCTGAAATCTATCAGCATTGATAACTCAAGGCCTTTATACGTGATTGTGTTTCTTAAGCCACCAAAGAATTTTGGGACGGCATTACCTAATAT
>CBFGUY010000403.1:0-2454 GCA_965651895.1 uncultured Algoriphagus sp.
CTGCTTTTGATCACCACCGCTCAGGAAAACATGAGTTCCGAGGAACTGCAAAGCTCTCCTAAAAGCGGTGATGTGTTTTTAGTGAAAATGGATACCAAAGGTTTTGAGGCGAACAGGTTTTTGTATTAGTAGCCCCGCTAGGAATCGAACCTAGATCTAGCGTTTAGGAAACGCTTGTTCTATCCATTGAACTACGGGGCCATTTATTTCAAAGATTCTTCGGAGATCTGGTGCCTTTCGAGCAAATCTCCCGCAAGATAAACCAAAACAATCCTTTTAGGCAAATATTCTTCAGCCAACTTATGGCTTTACAAGTATTTACCCTATCTTTGCACTCCAAAATTAGGATGGACGGGTTCCATCCACTCACTAAATACATTATAATTTATGTCAGTAAAAATCAGATTAGCACGAAGAGGTAGAAGAAAAATGGCTATCTACGACGTGGTTGTAGCTGATGCAAGAGCTCCACGTGATGGACGCTTCATCGAGAAAATCGGATCTTACAATCCAAACACGAATCCTGCTTCTATCAACATCAACAATGAGCGCGCTCTTAAATGGTTGTTGAACGGAGCTCAGCCAACAGACACCGTGAAAGCCATGCTTTCTTACAGAGGTGTAATGCTGAAAAAACACCTTCAGATCGGTGTACTGAAAGGTGCAATCACGCAAGAACAAGCAGATGCGAAATTCGAAGCATGGTTGAACGAAAAAGAAATAAAAATTGCAGGTAAGACAGAAGGTATCTCTGCCGCTAAAGCTGAGGCCCGTAAGAAAGCTCTTGATGCCGAAACTGCTAAGAACCAAGCAAGACTTGATGCGATCAAAGCAAGAGAAGATGAGCAAAAAGCTCTTCTAGCTGCTGCTGAAGCTGCAAACAATCCTGCTCCTGCCGAAGAAGCTGCTACTGAAGAAGCTCCTGCTGCTGAGGCTGAAGAAGCACCTGAAGCAAAAGCTCCTGAAGCTGGCGAAGACGAAGCAAAAGCATAATATAAATCCCCATGAATAAGGACCAAAGCTTTCAGTTAGGCTACGTGTCTAAAGTTCATGGACTTCGTGGAGAAGTAGTGATCATGCTTGATGTGGACTATCCTGAGGATTATGAGACGCTTGAGCATGTCTTTATAGAGCAAAAATCCCGGCTTGTGCCTTTTTTCCTGGAGCATTTTGTACTCCAACCCGGAAATAAAGCATTGGCGAAATTTGAGGATTTAAACTCTTTGGATCAGGCAGAAGATTTGGTGGGACTGGGAGTATTTCTTCCCTTGACTGCGCTGCCAGAACTGAAAGAAGACCAATATTTCTTCCATGAGTTGATCGGATTCGAAGTCTATGATGAGACTAAGGGCCTGATCGGACCTATTCAGATCGTCTATGATCTGGAGACACAGAATCTCCTAGGGGTGACACACAAGGAAAAGGAAGTACTGATACCGATTCAGGACGGAATTATCCAGAAAGTGGACAAGGCAGCTAAAAAAGTTTACTGCAAATTACCCGAAGGATTACTTGAAATTTATCTGGAAGACTGACCCATGCACATTGATATTGTCACTGTAGTGCCAGGATTGCTGGAAGGACCTTTTGCACACTCTATTCTGAAAAGAGCGGAGGACAAAGGGCTTGCCGGTATCCGGGTGATCAATCTACGGGACTATTCAACCAGCAAGCAAAAGCAGGTCGATGACTACGCTTTTGGAGGGGGAGCCGGGATGGTAATGTCCATCGAGCCTATTGCCCGATGTATAGAAGCTCTTCAGAAGGAACGTACGTACGATGAGATCATCTATATGACGCCTGATGGAGCCAGATTCGACCAACCTATGGCAAATGCACTTTCGCTTAACCAAAACCTCTTGATCCTATGTGGTCACTACAAGGGTGTGGACGAGCGGGTAAGAGAGCGCTTCATCACCAAGGAAATCAGTATTGGTGACTATGTACTTTCCGGTGGGGAATTGGCAGCGGCTGTAGTGGCTGATGCAGTGATCCGTCTGATTCCGGGGGTATTGAATGATGAGACCTCAGCATTGACAGACTCCTTCCAGGATGGACTATTAGCTCCGCCGGTATATACACGCCCTGCAGATTACGAGGGCATGAAAGTGCCCGAGGTATTGCTGTCAGGACATGAGGCCAAGATAAATGAATGGAGATTTGAAGCATCGGTTCGCCGAACCCAAGAAAGAAGACCCGACTTGCTCCGCAATAAGGAAACTGGGAAAAGCGATGCAGCATCGTATAAGAAGTAATTAAATAAGCCACGCGTTGGCAAACAGCGAAAGCATAAAAACATAAAGCTATGAGCGATCTAATGAAAGTAGTAGAAGCGGAATACAGCGAAGTAAGAGCTAAATTCCCTTCATTCAAAGCTGGCGATACCATCAACGTACACGTACGTATCAAAGAAGGTAGCAAGGAGCGTATCCAGCAGTTCCAAGGAACTGTGAT
>CBFGUY010000404.1:0-2452 GCA_965651895.1 uncultured Algoriphagus sp.
AAACCGTGAATGATGTCGTATTCAGGCTTGCTCACCGTAATCCTGATACCAACGTCTATTGGTACCTCGACGAGACTTTTATAGGACAAACAACAACCTTTCACGAGCAGGCGGTTGTCATAGCTCCCGGAACTTACCTGCTGACTGCTACGGATCAGCAGGGGAATTCCATTATGGAGAAAATTGAGGTGGTTCCAACACATTGAAGAGCAGATTCTGAGGAGGAAACGTAGAGAATAAATCCGCAAAGCTTCCTGAGCCTGTGTTCAAAACAGAAGGGATGTTTTCAGTTGTCCTCCGCAGGACTGTGGAAGAAACTGTGGAAGAAACTGTGGAGATAATTATAACTGCCATGAAATCAAACCCTAAGATTACATCAAAAGAGTTACAACTGATGACAGGCTTGACAAGAAGAGGAGTTGAATATCAGATAAGTAACTTGAAAAAGGAGAATAAAATCATCCGGGTTGGATCTACAAAGGCAGGTGAATGGAAAGTTTTAATTTAAAAGTAACAGTGAAAGAGCACTCAAAAAAGCTGGTAAATCGACTAATCGAAATAAATCTAGTGTTATATTAAGTGTAAAAAGTACCGGATAAACCTGTCAGGTTTTGCTATTAGAACCGTAAGAATCTGCATGTTTATCAAAAATCGATGGTGTAAACCTGACTGGTTTTGGTTAACACTACACTAGTACTAAACTGGCCGAATAAAAATTCCAACCGTGAAAGAGCAGACACCCGTGAATGATAGTTCAAAGCCCATCCTCTGCACTAAATGGGAGGGATCTCTCAAACAAAATCCCCACATAACCGGGCTCATGTATGGGATTGGGAGTTCCCGTTGGAAATAAGGACTGGAAGAAAAACTCCGTCTTTTTTCATCCACGGGACTCAGTCCTGTTATCCCAATTGATACGGCTCCAGCTCTAAATCCCACGTTTCCATCCGGTTTTTTAACGGTTCGCAAAGATATATTTTCCAGTAATGCTAAGCGATCCATATTCACAGTGTCAATCTCTGAGAATGCCATGTCGATTTGGAAACGTCAATATACACTAGCAGCACTTTTTACGTTAAGTTCTCTCTTCCCCGTATCAGGACAGGATCTGTCTTTGGGCTCTTTTGCTGAGGTTTTTGACCATGCCTCTTCCCACCAAGCGGATTTCCTGATCTGGGAGAAAACCGCTGGTCAGCAGACCTACGAAGTGCGTAATGCAAAGGGAGGTTTGATGCCCCAGATTAAAGCTTATGGAAATTTTGACAATTTCCTTCAGCTTCCGGTCCAGTTAGTGCCTTCTGAAGCGTTTGGAGGGGAACCTGGCACATTTACCGAAATACAGTTTGGCACCCAGTACCAATTGGATGTAGGACTGGAGGCAAGTCTCCCGTTAGTCGATACCAAAGCATGGAACCGGGTAAAATCAGCCCATCTGGAAAAACAACTCAGCGACTCCGAATTACAATCAGCCCGTCAAAATCACAAGGAACAACTCGCCCGTGCGTATCATCTGGCCTTACTCAGTCAAGAAGCTTTGAAGCTCAGTGAGGACAACTACAAAGCTGCAGACAGCATCCATCAGGTAGCCAGGCAGCAATTTGATCAAGGAGTTCTGGAGCCTCTTCCTTACCAGCGTCTCAAGGCAGCCGCCTCCCGGGCCAAGTCCCACTATCATCAGCAAGTCTCCTCAACTTCCTCTAACTCAAACAAATTGAAGTATCTAATGGGGTTGGATCAGGGAGATTCTATCCACCTGACCGAGACGATTGTCTTTCAAGGCATGCCAGAGGATATTCCTAGTTACCTTTTGGAAACGCAGCCTGACTATCAGGGAGCAATAGTATCATTGGAATTGGCAGAGCGAAGCCTAAAAGCATCCCGACAACGATACCTCCCAACACTGAATGCCATTGGAAGGTATTCGCAACAGGCCTGGTCCAATGATACGAGGATGTCCAATTATACCTGGTTCAGTACGGCGATGATAGGGCTGAGATTAGAATGGACAGTTTTTGGTGGTAACCTTACCAGGAATCAAATCAACTCAACCAAACTGAAACGGGACATTGCAGAAGCCAGACTTCGTCAGGCTGAACAGCAGTTGATCCAAGAGCAACATGACCTATCCACTGATCTGGTCCAAAACCTGGAAATTCTGAAAAGTTATAGGGAAACATATGCTGTATATGAGGACAATTATCGACTGGCCCGGATCCAGTTCCGGGAAGGAGTGATCAGCATAGATGAGCTGCTTCAGGTACAACAGGAACTTTGGGACAATCAAAGACAGTACTTAAACAGTCTGGCGGATTATCTCATCGCCAAGGCCCTGATCGAAATTAAATCAGAGTAATCTTTAAAAATGCACCTTAAATCCATGCCCATAATGCAGAATCTGTCCAATAAAATCACCTCTTGCCTCCAAACCAAAAAAGGGTGAGGCAAGTGGCTC
>CBFGUY010000405.1:0-2448 GCA_965651895.1 uncultured Algoriphagus sp.
GGGAGGAAATATCCTGATCGGAAATGATTTCTATTCTGCTCCCCAGTCCAGAACATTGTCTATTGGTCTTAATGTTGGATTTTAATTGAAACTGGTATGAAAAAATATATAATTATAGGATTGGTCGCTTTGTTTTCAGGTTGTGCGGACCAATTGGATTTAACTCCACAGCAAAGTGTGGATCAGGACTTGGCATTAAGCACTGATGCAAATGTGAAGCGCGTGCTTCAGGGCGCCTATTCGGAAATCAGAGATGGATATTTATATGGGGGAAGTTTGCTGCTCTATGCTGAGATGTTGGGGGCAAATAGAGAAGTAAGATGGGAAGGAACGTATAATCAGCCACGGGAAATGTTTAATAAAAACATTTTTGTCAATAATTCCTTCGTAGAACAATCATGGGCCGCTGCCTATCGTGCGATCAATGTGGCCAATAATGTGTTGGAGTCCTTAGAAGTGGTGAATGAAGAAGACAGGGAAAGGGTAGAAGGAGAAGCTTTGTTCATCAGAGGGTCTATGTTTTTTGAATTGGTTAAGTTGTTTGCATTGCCGTATTCAGCGGGTAGTGTCGAAAGTAACCTTGGTGTGCCCCTGGTTCTTTCACCAACACGCCAAATAGATGAAGGCAGCTATGTGGCTAGAAATACTGTAGGTGAAGTGTATGGCCAGATAGTAAGTGATCTAACAAAGGCAGAAGCCCAGCTTCCAGCCGTTAATGGGTTCCTTGCAAGAAACTATGTTGCCGCAGCCCAACTATCTAGAGTTTACCTCCAGATGCAGGATTATGAAAAGGCGAGAGATGCTGCGGATAGAGCGATTAGTATAGCTACATCCAATGGTAAGACGCTCACGCTAAATTATATGGATGCGTTCAATACCGAAGCAGATTCTCCGGAAGATTTATTTGCGATACAAGTAAATCCTCAAGATTCAGACAATGATATGTTCTTGTATTATTCTCTTCCCGAGTTTGGGGCAAGAGGTGGAGATGTATCTATTCAAAGTCCTCATTTTGGATACTATGAAGAAGGCGACGCACGATTGACACAATTTTATTTTGGAGCAGGTGAGCAGAGAACGGCAAAATGGAGAGATCAATTTAGAAATGTAAAAGTGATTAGACTTGCGGAGATGTATCTTACCAGAGCAGAGGCTAATGCAAGGTTGGGCTCATCTGTAGGGGCAACTCCTCTTGATGATTTGAATAGAATCAGGACAAGAGTAAACCTACCGGCTTTAAATGCTGCTACTTTGGAAACTATTTTTGCAGAAAGGAAAGTGGAGCTTGCGCATGAAGGGCAGTACCTTCATGATGTGAAAAGGACTCAGGGAACTATCCTAGACAATTCCTCAAATGTCATTTACAGCTTTGATGATGGTAAACTGATATTTCCAATACCTCAGCGGGAAATAGATGCCAATCCCAGTCTGGTTCAAAATGCGGCTTACACTAATTAAATTCCAGTAAGCAAAATTGTTATTGAGCAGCGCCTATTCGGCGCTGCTTTTTTAATAGTAAGTTATATCCATGCTTACTCATGTTAGGAGGGGGTTGCAGTTACCATTTTGATAATGTTCCGCCCAACTTTGATTCTGACGTTTTATTGTAAAGTGGATACAGATTTAAGGACATTTATCAGTTGGTCCAAGTGAATAATTTGCTAAGGCAAATAAGCGATTTTTTATTGCGAATTTAAGGGCTTAGCTTTGGTTTCTTCTTTAAGAATTATTTATGGATAAGTTTTCTTATATCGCTAATGCTCACGTATCCTATATCGATGAGCTATACTCTTCTTACAAGAGTGACCCAGAATCAATCGACTCCAGTTGGAAAGAGTTTTTCGACGGCTTTGACTTCGCACTGACCAACTATGGTGAGGAAGTAAACGGAGCAGCTACCAATGGAAAAGCGGCTGTTCCGGCAAAGAACGGGGCATTGGCTACTCCAGGTACTATCATGGACATGGAGCAGTTGCCAAAAGAAATCAAAGTAAGGGCACTGATCCATGCATATCGCTCAAGAGCCCACCTTAGATCCAAGACTAATCCGGTAAGAGAACGCCGTGACCGAAAAGCGCTGATCGATCCCCAGGATTTCGGATTGGGACAGGAGGATATGAATACGGAGTTTCAGGCTGGAAATGAAATCGGAATCGGAACTGCAAAACTTTCCAAAATCTTGGATTCCTTGAAATCCATTTATGAAGGTTCTGTGGGTTTTGAATACCTCTATATCCGCGATCCGGAAATGCTGGATTGGTTTAAGACGAAAGTCGAAAAAGAGGCGTTGGCATTTAATCCTACCCATGAGGATAAGAAGAGAATCCTATCCAAACTGAACCAGGCGGTGGTGTTCGAAAACTTTTTGCATACAAAATACCTTGGACAGAAGCGTTTCTCATTGGAAGGTGGAGAAAGCACTATTCCGTTTTTGGATGCGTTGATCAA
>CBFGUY010000406.1:0-2446 GCA_965651895.1 uncultured Algoriphagus sp.
CATGAAGCCATCAGAAGTAAGGCGGTGGCAAAATATAGTGGTTTTTTCATTCTAGAAACTTAGTATAAAACAGGCAAGAGCTGTAGAAGCTAAAGTCATAAGGCTTTAAAAATCAAAGGTGTAAACGACAAAGGCAGGGTTTTCACCCTTTACGGTGAATAAATAAAACTTCCCATCCTTAAAAAAAGCTGAATAGAGCTGAAAGTCTAATTGTTCTACCTGTTTTTCTCCTGTCAAATTCCAATTCTTATCATAAGAAAACAAAAAGACATCGCTACCGATTTGCCTTCCTTCCTCATTGTATCGGGCATTCATGTCGGCAAATCTGAAATACATTTCTTTTTCCTCATCCCAATAAAACTGACCAAAGGTGATTTGCTTCTTTAGGTTTTTCCTTTCTGCCATAAGACTTTCTCTGGAATCTACCTCTTTAGAAAGCTCTCCTGTCTTTGATACAGGGACTAGTTTGTGAGGAAAATTAAGCAACCGGAGCGAGTCCAATTTCCAATTGTAACTGTAAGCATCTGAAGTTGCCCCACTAAAAATGATAAATTGGTTATTCAGGTATTGAATTCTATCAAAGTCACCAATACCTGTGGCCCCATTCCCTTCTCTAAATACTAGTTGAAAGTTGCTGGTTATTTCTAAGGCAGGTAATTCCAGGATCTTTGCGCTCATGTCCGCAGTTTTGATCACTGCAAGCCCTTCTATAGAGTTCCCAAAAATATTGGGAAGGCTCACCATCGTGGTTTTATCTGGACTGATTATAAGCGAGTTCGTGAGGGTATAACCAGCATCGTTGGGGATGCCGTCTACATTTTCCGGTCTTACTTTGTAATTAGCTACATTTTCACCGGAAAGTTTAAAAATGCCAGTTTGAGCATACCCGCCTAAAAACATCTCATTATCCGGTAAAATTTGAAAGCTATTAGGATATTTAGGAATTGCATCTGGCCCATCCTCTTGGAACACAAAGCGATTCATAAGTTTCATGTTCTCAAAATCAATTTCATGGATTTCATTTTCCATGTAGAGAAAGTATGCCTTGGATTGGTCTGGACTTAAATCCCTTGTATAGTATGCTCCGGGATTAAAAAGCTCATCGCCCACATCCACAACTACCGTGTCCACTGAGAAAGACATGTTTTCCAGAATATTAACCTGATCAGTGGATTCAGAATCTTTCCCTCCACAGGCTGAAAGAAGGGCTAGGATTGAAATTGAAAGTAGTTTTTTCATAGTTTTTTAAAAATCAAAAGTGAATACCGCAAAGCCCATCTCATCTTCTACATTGACATAAGAGTAGAGCTTGCCGTCTTTGAAGAAAGGATATTCTGGGATGTGCTTTAGCTCATTAATCAATGTCTCTCCCACCAGCTTCATATCGCTGTCAAAAGCATATAGGAATACAGAGGTTTTTGCAGGCATATCCGGTGAATCTGATTTGGTGATAATCCCTATCCGGAAAAACAGCTTTCTGCTTTCATCCCACATAAGATTTTTGAAGTAAATTTGGGATTGAACCTTTCTGGATTCTTCCTGCTGTTCTTTTTTGGAAGAAACTTCTGTTTTTGGAAATTCAATCTTCTTTTTAGGACTTACAGTGATAGGGAAGTTGAAAAAATCTAAAGAGTCTTTCTGAAAATCATACCGGTATAAGTCACTGGTAACCGAAGAGGAGAGATAAAGCTTTTCGTGATATTCCTCCATGAAATATTCTTCCAGATGAAGCTCACCCATTCCGTTACTAAAAAGTATGATGGTAAACTTCCCTGTATCATCCAATTCCGGGATATCAATCATTTTGGCTGTGTTAGAAGATTGGTCTAAAAGAGCCAAGTCTCTTTCTGTGGCACTGAAATTTCCCGGAAGGGCGTAGAGCAATTGTTCATTTGAACTTATTCCCAATTGAAAATTCAGATCGTAGTCCTCTCCGTCAAACTCGGGGAAGTCATCTGGCTTCAATTTGATCTCCTCCAGTTTTACCGCCTGTGCATCGAAGATTCCTGCAGATTCAAATGTCGAAAACATGAATTTTTCCTCTGGTAGAGCCATAAAATCCGAGATAGAAGCGCCTATTCCATTTGGCCCCTCTTTTTCGAATGTGATTTTCTTTGCAATTTTCAGTTGGTCTAAGTCCACTATTGTTAGCGTATGATCATTTCTTGAAAACTGGTACAGCTTCTTGGAATCCGGGCTAACATCTGAATAATAGAGCCCCATCGAGAGATTGATCAGCTCATCGCCGGCATCCACTACCACCGTGTCCACAGTATAAGTAAGATTCTCCAGGATATTATCTGATTCAGCTTTTTCAGAGCTGCTCTTTTCTCCGCAAGAGGCCAGGAGGATTAGGCTTAGATATGGGATTAGGTTTTTCATAGTCCTTAAAAATCAAAAGTGAACACCGCAAAGCCGAGTTCGTCATCTACATTTACATAGGAGT
>CBFGUY010000407.1:0-2442 GCA_965651895.1 uncultured Algoriphagus sp.
GGTTGAATAAGAAAGCTCACCTCTTTAAGAATTTGGCTTCTTCCTGGATATCGAAAACTTACCTTATTTAATTCAAGTAAAGGAGTATTTGCAGAATCTTCTTTCTCAATAATCAACTCATCCTCTTCCTCAGTCTCCAAACCCGCAATCTCAAAAAGCCGATCAAAGGCAACTTTAGCCTCTTGAAACTGTATATTAGCAACTACTAAACCTGCCACTGCAGGAATCGTGGAACTCCCCACGGAAATCAATGCCATCAATTCACCAAGAAGTAATTCCCCCTCAAAAATCAGGTAAACTCCAATTCCGAACAGTAAACTGAGAAAAATCGCCACGATCATCTGAGTCCAAAAGGAAAAGCTATTACCGACTATCGCCAGATCATATCCTTTGTTCTGATAATTACTATACACACCTTCTATCCTTTTTTGGAACTCATCCTCTTTACTATAGGATCGAAGCACATGCATGCCCGTCAGACTGTCCACATATTGGGTTTCGTTAAGAGAATGGGCAGCCATGACTTCTTTTTGCTTAGTTAGTATTGGCCCATTATATCTCCATCCTACAATCAGAAAGCACAAAACACCCCCTAGACAAATCCATCCGATTAATGGGGACTGATAAAATACAAATGCAAGGGAAACGATTACGACAAGAAGATTGATAATCACGGTACCTGTGATAAGAGAAACCGTATTTCTTATCCTCAAGGAATCATTCATTCTCGCAATCAGGTCCCCAGTACTATACCCTCTAAAATAGTTCATGGGTAATCTTAAAATCCGTTTTATAAAAGAGGATACTATCCGAACATTCAGATCCCGACCCTGCCTAGCCATGAAAATACCTAGAATATATCCCAATAATGCCCGAAAAGCGAGCAAAAAGCAGAGCGCAATCACTCCATATATAGCTTTCTCATAGGCCTTATTTGGCAAAAAATCGTCAATCAGACGCTGGGAAAAAATGGCTGTAGAAAGACCAGTAATCGCCATCAAGCTGCCGAAGACCGTGGCCACTAGTAGGATTGGAATATCTTCTTCAATTAGCGATATAAACCATTTCCTTTTAGACCTTGAGACAATAGTTTTCTTTTGGAATGAATCATTCGGCTCAAGGCGAAGAAGTATTCCAGATTTCCATTGTGCCATTAGTTCGGAGTCTGTCATTCCTTGAATCCCTACACCTGGATCACTTATCCAGTGCTTTCCTTCAACAAATCCAAAATAAACAATGTAATGTTCTCGGTTTTGATCTTGAACTACATGCAAAATTGCTGGGCCTTTAAGCTCAGATAAATGACTTAGCTCGGCTTCAAATCCTTTTGCTTCATAACCAATCTTCTGGGCAGCTTGTATCAATCCCAGTAAAGTGGTTCCGCTTTGGGTAGTTCCACTTATATCCCGAAGTTTTTCCTGCGAAAATTCAGCACCGTAATAATTAGAAATGGTGCAAAGACAAGCCAAACCACAGGCATATTCCCCTAGTTGATCTACATGATATTTTTTAAGTTTTTTAGGATTGTAGTTCATAGAGCAGACTCCTTTCCTTCTTTAAGTTTGTCAAGAATCAGATCTACTTTCACAGGACCAGTATAACTATCCACAAGATTACCCGTGCTGTCATAAATAAAGAGAGCTGGAACACCTTTGACCCCATAATAGCCTGCAACTTCCATCTCCGAATCAACCAAAAAATGTACATTCTTCCTGCTCTCCATTTGCAATTCTGTGATAAAACCCGTGATTTCTTCAGGGGATTCAACTGTCACAAAAATCAATCGGTAGCTTTCAAATTCCATGACCCGATTTGAAATGGTATTCATTTCCATTTGACAGATCTCACAAGTAGAGTTGAAATACACCAAAAGGGTTGCTTTATTTTCCGCTAGTTTTTTCAATGAATGGGAATTGCCCTCTACATCACTTAAGGTAAAATCAGGGAGTTTAGAAATCTGTTTCCAGATTATTTCCTCCTGCTTGTCTTTTTGCAAAATAGAATAACCTAGGTACGCAACCGCTGAAAACAAAATCAGAGCAAGGGAGATTAACACTATCTTTCTCATAGGTGTAAAAGTTTTAGGTGAAATTGAGAGTTAAAAACAGAATCAGGACAAGCCAAAAGACTAAGGCGAACAGGTAAGATGTCAAAACCACTCTGGCGCTATCTCCCCAAGAAAGTTCTGTCTCATTCTGAAAAAAAAACACCAGTAAAAAGCAATAAACTAATTCAAAAAGATTTACCAATTGAAGTGGATAGATCAGTAAACTGTTTATCTCACTGGGATCAAAAAGAGTCAATACCGAAAGAGGATAAAACACTGCAAATTCTGAGTAAGTAAAATCCCCTACGGATACAATCACAACTTTGACCAATCCAGCAATCACCAAAATACTTTCTGAGAAAACCGCAACTTTGAAAAGTCTGGCTAATTTGACC
>CBFGUY010000408.1:0-2416 GCA_965651895.1 uncultured Algoriphagus sp.
AACTCCTTATGCAGATGCTGTTTTCAAATACTTTTTGAGAAATCCTATTTCACAGGAAATGGGACGTAAGTTTAAGATTTCCTTTTCCTCTTCTGACGAAGATACAGGATTAAGTTACCTTCATGATTTGGGATTTATCCCAAAAGTTCAACTTGTCGATGGCAAAGAAGTCCGTGGATTTAAAGTAATGCTTGGTGGAGGCCTGGGGTCTCAGCCAAGACACGCAGATGTGTTTTCTGAGTTTGTAGAAGCAGACCAAATTATTCCTTTTGCAGAAGCTGTGATCAGAATCTTTGACCGTCATGGCGAGCGCGCCAAGCGTATGAAAGCCAGAATGAAGTTCCTGATCAAGGATATTGGTTTGGAAGCATTCTTGGAATTGGTGGAAAATGAGAAAAAGGCACTTCCGTTTAAGTCGTATCCCATAGATCATGAATCTTATGATGCTGCGCAAAAGCTTCCCGATGCTCCAACTGCCGTTGTGGAGGAAGAGCTTGGGCTGGATTTTGAGCATTTTAAACTCACCAATATTTTGCCTCAAAAGCAAGAAGGATTTGTATCTGTTGGAGTGCGGGTACCGCTTGGGGATTTTTATACCGATCAGGCTAGAAAATTGGCTGATTTGGTAGAGAAATATGCGAGTGCAGAAGTCCGCTTCACACTTCGTCAAAACTTCCTGATCCGGGACGTCCGTGAAGATTTGGTTCCTTATTTCTATAAGGAATTGAAGGAAATAGGATTGTCAGCTGCAGGATACAACAGTCTTGGAGATATCACCGCATGTCCGGGTACAGATACCTGTAATTTGGGAATTGCAAGTTCTACCGGGATTGCCGCTGAATTGGAAAAAGTAATTCTAGCTGAGTATCCCCAATACCTGAAAAATCAGGATTTGGTGATCAAGATCTCAGGATGTATGAACGCCTGTGGTCAGCATAATATGGCTCATATAGGTTTTCAGGGCATGTCCATGAAGGCTGGTAAAGTTGTAATTCCTGCGCTTCAAGTTCTGCTTGGAGGCGGAAACATGGGTGATGGAAATGGTCGTTTTGCAGACAAAGTGACCAAAATCCCTAGTAAAAGAGGCCCTCAGGCATTGAGGATCTTATTGGATGATTTCGAGGCAAATGCAAATGGTCAGGACTTCTTAAGTTACTACGACGAAAAAGGACAGATCTATTTTTATGAATTACTCAAGGAACTTGGAGATGCATCTACTGTGACTCCGGCTGATTACGTGGACTGGGGAAATACAGAAGAATATAAGATTGCCGTAGGAGTGGGTGAATGTGCCGGTGTGGTACTTGATCTAGTGGCTACACTCTTGTTGGAAGCCAGAGAGAAAATAGATATAGCACAGAAATGTCTGGAAGAAGGAAGCTGGTCAGATAGCATCTATCATCACTATGCCGGCTTGATCAATGCTGCAAAAGCGATCTTGCTCAGTGAGAGTGTGAGCACTAATTCCTATGCGAATATTATCAAGCAGTTTGATGAGGTGTTTGTAGAATCAGGTAAAATCAATCTTGGAGGATCATTCTCTGATAAAATCTATCAGATCAACCAAAATGAGCCTACAGAAGAATTTGCGAATGCCTATGGAAATCAGGCCTTGGAGATCTATGGGTTGCTGAAAAGCTACCGTGAGGAAGAGGTGACTGCATGAAACCTGTGATTCAACCTAAAGTGACCCTAGTTGGAGCAGGACCAGGCGATCCAGATCTAATTACGCTGAAGGCTGTATTGGCACTGAACAAGGCCGATGTGGTCTTGTATGATGCCTTGATCGATCCTGTTTTGCTTGATCATGCGCCTGCTTCGGCTATAAAGCTATTTGTAGGTAAGCGGGTAGGGAAACATTCCCTGCCGCAGGAAGACACCAATCAGCTTTGCGTCAGCCTAGCCAAAAAACACGGGCATGTAGTCCGTCTGAAAGGCGGAGATCCTTTTGTCTTTGGTCGTGGAGCGGAGGAAGTTGATTATATAGAAACTTTCGGTATCTCCACCGAAGTGATTCCAGGTATTACCTCAGCTATAGCCGTACCGGCTGCAGTTGGAGTACCAGTGACCAAACGTGGAGTTTCGGAGAGTTTTTGGGTGGTGACAGGAACCACTTCATCGGGTCAGCTTTCCAATGACCTGGCTTTGGCAGCCCAATCTACCGCTACAGTAGTTGTATTGATGGGAACCAAAAAATTGGCTGAAATTGTATCGGTTTACCGGAAGTTTGGTCAACAAGACTTGCCTATTGCAATCATCCAAAGTGGCACAACCAGCGATGAGAAAATCACTGCTGGTTTTATCCATGATATTGAAGAAAAAGCTTTTGAGAACAAGGTGGAAGCTCCAGCGATTATTATCATTGGGGAAGTCGTTCGCGAAAGTATTAGATTAGCTGAGATTTATCGTGAAGCTG
>CBFGUY010000409.1:0-2398 GCA_965651895.1 uncultured Algoriphagus sp.
GGAAATTTACTACTGCTTACTTCGTAATATTTATGCCTATTGTCATCGAAAATGCTGCTCCTGCTATTGATAGCAGCATCTGACATATCTTTTAATTTAGCTTTACTGAGGGTTTTCCCATTTAAGGGGTCAATTACTTCCAACTCAAAATTTTGGATGGAATTTAGCCTATCATAAAATATAGTAGTATAGGCATGCCGCAAACCCTCATGAGAAAAGATGGTGTGCTTTCTCTCTATCGTGTGCGTGACGTGATAATTATCCAGAATTTCTACCTGCTGATGCTCTTCCAGCAAGGAATAAATCACTGGATCTTCATTGACAATTAATGGAGAATTTTGAAAAATAATGATACCCAAGAATTGTAGGGAGGATAGTAGATAAAGCATAAAAACCTGAGACAAAAACATTTGTCAAAGTAAAAGATTTTTATAAAAACTAAACATGAAATACGAAAACTTTTTAGTGAAACTCAGTGTGTTCTTTCCCCACAGAATCTTCGCCCGATCGAATCAAAATTCTTGTAAATCCCACTAAAACTTCTCTATTTTGGTTTTTTACCAAACAAGCAAGGAATGCCCCCAGTAATCATAGGTAGTTTCGAAGAGTTCGAGCAGCACATCGGTCAAAGCCTCGGTACTTCTGAGTACTTTCATATCACTCAGGAACAGATCAATATCTTTGCAAAAGCTACTCACGATCATCAATGGATTCACACTGATCCAGAGCGGGCCAAGGCTGAAGGAGCTTTTGGGAACACTATAGCGCATGGCTATCTGACATTAAGCATTGTGCCTCACCTATGGGAACAAATCGTGGATGTAAGAAATCTGAAAATGATGATCAACTACGGTATAGAATCCTTGAGATTTGCCAATCCTGTGCTGGTGGACAGTGAAGTAAGATTAGCTGCAAAGCTTAAAAATGTGGCTAATCTCCGTGGAACTGTCAAAGCTGAAGTAGAGGTAAAACTAGAAATCAAAGACCAGAAAAAACCTGCATTTACCGGTGTGTTGATATTCTTATATCATTTCCAATAACTAACCCATCAGCTAGCTCACAAGACAGGCTCTGCGAAATTTTCGTAAGCAATTCGGATATTAGGCAACTAATACATAAATTAGTTGACACTAAATTCTGATTTAATGAAGGCTTTTCCGGTTATTTTGGTTATTTCTGCATTTGCTTTTTTTGCATGCGAATCCTCCACTACTTCTACACAAACTGAGCAGACAGATCTTACGATTGAAATCACTGATTCTATACAGGTAAATTATATCGGCAAACTGGTTCTCATGGACGTAAGTCCAGAAGATGAGTTGATCCTTTTTTTTGATCCTCAGAACATGAAGTTTGTCAGCAGCGATTTTGGCGGAAATATAAAAGGCGAATTCAGTAAAGACAGGGATGCTCCCGACGGCTTTGGCTTTTATCCCATGGCCGCTGGCAGATTCAATTCTTCAAAAAATATCCAGGTGGTTTCCAGTTCTGGCATCTTTGAGTACGATCTCAATGGCAACCTGCTAAGCAGTGTCAAAGTCCCCAAAGATGATATCAAGCCCTTTAGCGGAAGAGCAGATGCCAATCGGGAGATTCACTTTGTCAAAGACAAAATACTTCTGGCTGGGCTGATTGCCAGGGGGGATTACAACAAAACACAACCGGAATTTTACGATACATTTTTACAGCTGGTGTGGGCTGATCCCAAAACAGGGGAATTTGAGCAGTTTTTACATCTGGATCCGGAGAGCATTTTCCAAAACAACATGTCCCATGAACCGACCACTATTTCCACAACCTTTGATGTAGTAAATGACCAGCTCTACGTCATCAGTGGTATAGATCCATTTCTGAATATCCATGAGCTTGATTCACCCTATACCCGCCTTCAAAGAATCCCGCTACAACTAAAAAATTATAAACTGAATCAAGGAGAAGATCCTAAGAAAGCTGATCCAAGGGCGATTAGCTACGACCCATCTTATGGTATGATTCTGAAGCTGACTAAAGTCGGGGACAAGCTGGTGGTATTCTACAATACTGGCTTTGATGAAGAGGATGCGATACGCTCACGGGAAAATATGTCTGGATCAGAATTGGATGAATTTTATGCCCGTATGAATGAAAAATATAAAGTTCGCTATCAGATTCTAGACCTTGAAGGCAAGCTGCTGGCTGACTCCGAAATTCCGGACAAATTAAATATTCTCTTGGTGAGCCGGGAAGGCTCTCTGTGGTTTTTAGGCAGAGAAAATCCAGATGTGGAAGAAGATTTCTACACGGTTTATAAAGTAGAAATAGAATAGACCTTCATTAATTTAATAACTTCATTAAAGAAAAATAGCCAAGCGATCCACTTGGCTATTTTTGATTATTTTCTTTTGAAGGTGATGCTAGC
>CBFGUY010000410.1:0-2398 GCA_965651895.1 uncultured Algoriphagus sp.
GGCTGGTATTTCGAAGTTCATCAATTCAATAGACCTGGATTTAACACAGGTTGGCTGATTTCTAACCTTGTCAAACTCACCCCAGGTGACAAGGAAACCATCCAGAAATACATTTATGACCAGAACTAAGGCTATATATCTGAGTTTATTCCTTTTTTGCCTGAGCTCCTCCGGAATAGCCCAGAGCATTAAAGGTTATACTAAAGCTGAAATTGATGATTATTCAGCTAAGGTTGAGGATCAAGTCCGCTTTTTGGAATACTTGCTCAACACCATAGGATCTTCACAAACCCCAGCCAGAGACAAGGATGTGGTAATAAGAGAAAGCTATCTTAAAATCTTCCGTGACGCAGAAGTACAGGTGGAAGATGACCTGCTTTTGGATAGAAAAGTGGTGACGAATAAGAATGTGACTGCTTACCTGAAAGATATTGAGTTCTTTTATAGGGATGCCAATTTCAAATTCAAAATAAGAGATGTCAAGCCCTATCAAAAAGACAATGGAGATGTCTATTTTCTAGCATCTCTAGATAGGACTATCACAGCTACAGGTATCAGCAACGAAAAAGTAACCAATACCAAGCCTCGCTTTGTTGAGGTAAACCTGGATGGCAAAACCCAAGAATTGAAAATCGCCAGTGTTTATACCACCAAAGTCAGCCGTGACGAAGAGCTTACCGAGTGGTGGTCAATACTCGATCCGCACTGGCAGGATTATTTTAGAAATCGATTTTCTATAAACGAATACGATACCGTAGGTCTAGAGTTTCTATATAAGTTTGTGGAAGTGGATTCCCTGGATATTTCAGGAACTGACTCTCTGCTGGACCTCAGTCCAATGGAAGCAATGAGGAACCTGAAATTTGTCAACCTGAGTAATACTCAGATTACAGAGCTTGGTCCCATATCCAATGTGACCTTTCTGGAATTTCTTGATGTGTCTAATACTCCCACATCGGACATACAATTTATCAAGTATTCGGATCGCTTAAAGCACTTGGATATTTCCAAAACGCAGATTAGAGATATCAGTGAACTGGTGAACCTGAAATCCATAAGATCATTACGGGCGGAGGAAACCCCGATTATAAGCTTCGCAGTCCTCAATGAGTTCGATAGTCTAAAAAGCCTCTATTTAGCACAAAGTGGCTTTAATAACACGGAAAATATCCAGGCTCTGTCTAAGTTGGAAAATTTGGACCTGAGCAGGAATTACATAGTGAATTTCAGTCAATTAGCAGGGTTGACCTCTTTGAGGACACTAAACCTATCCAAGACCAATGTACAGGATCTTGAGCCGCTAAAGGAGTTGAAAAATCTGGAAGTTGTGGATATAACTGGCACGGAAGTAAGCGATATTTCCGCACTTAATGGAAAAGCTACACTAAGCAAAATATTGGCTGATGAGACTAAAGTCTCAGTGATGGCTTCTGATAATTTTATCAGAAATAACCCTAAAGTATTGCTTATCCACCATGTGAAGGATTTGGAAAGCTGGTGGGCTGGTTTATCGGATACTTGGAAGGCTAGCCTGAAAAAAGCCAACCCTAATATTATATCCGATAATCCAAGTGTAGAAATACTTACTAGTACTATAGGGTTGAACGAACTGGATTTGAGTGGAGCCGGAATAGAAAGTCTAAACCCCATCACTAGATTCGCCAAACTTACTAAACTTGATTTTTCAGACAATCCAGTGACAGAATTGATTTCTTTGAGTGAGGTTAAGACCTTAAAGGAAATAAAGGGTAGAAATACTCAAGTGAAAGATATTTCTCCATTGAAATCAAATGAAGAGCTGCTGAAGCTGGATCTCAACGGTAGTCCAGTCTCTACAATAATGGATGTGGTGAACCTTCCGAACCTAGATTATTTGAACGTCAATGCTTCCGAAATTTTCGCTGAGGAAGTGCCGGAAATCTTAATTCAAAAGCCAGATCTTACCATTGTCTATAGAACTGAAGAATTGCAAACTTGGTGGCAGGAGCTTGATGCCGCCTGGCAGGAGATACTCCGCAGAAAGTTTAATTTAACTGAGGATCCTAGCCCTGAAGAGCTTCATGCCATGACAGGCAAGGCTTCTTTGAGCTTCGAGCGTACTCCTATCGGGGATATACAAGCTTTAACTAAGTTTGTAAATTTAAGGTCTCTGGTGATTTTTGATGCCCCTATCAGAAATATTGAACCACTTTCTGAGCTGAGACTTTTGGAAAAATTAAGGATATCCCAGGTTCCTGTAGTGGATTTTTCTCCATTGAGCTCCTTGGCTGAACTTCGTGAATTAGATATCAGTAATACCGGAATTGAGGATTTACGCCCACTTCAGAATCTTATTCATCTGGAAATCCTTAATATTTCAGGAACAAACCTCAAGACTCTTAAAGGTCTGGAAGGCTTG
>CBFGUY010000411.1:0-2391 GCA_965651895.1 uncultured Algoriphagus sp.
ATTTAAGCCACATAAGAAATCAGCTTCCACAATAATAAGGGACTAATATAGACTTATGATAAGCCTCCATTTTCTTAGAAAACTGGAGGCTATTTTTTTAAGAAAATAATATGATAAAATATTAACGGATGTTTTTATCCTTTAATATTTTCATTTACATTTGTGCATCTTCTAAACAAAAGAGATGTTTTCCAAAGCCTGTAAATATGCGATTAATGCGATGATCTACATCTCGACCTTGCCGGAAGGAAGCGATAGAGTAGGATTGAAGGAAATTTCAAAGTCAATCAATTCCCCGGAAGCATTTACTGCAAAGATCTTACAGGTATTAGTTCGGGAAGATCTCCTCACCTCTATAAAAGGCCCCAACGGTGGGTTTGAGATACATGAGGAGGGAAGGAAAACGCAATTGTATCGGATCGTACAAGTAATTGACGGGGATCAAATCTTCACGGGTTGTGCTTTAGGTCTTGAAAAATGCTCAGAAGACCACCCTTGCGCCGTTCACAATAAATTCAAAGCTATCCGTGAACATCTTGCCGGAATGATGATGACTACATCCCTTGAGGATATGGCGAAAGGAATACAGAAGGGGACTAATTTCTTAAAAATTTAAAAATTTTCAATTTATAAAGGATAAAACTATCTTAAATATGATGAGCAAGATCGCAGAAAAAAAAGTAGGAAGCATCGTGGCGGAAAATTTCCGCACTGCAAAAATCTTCACCGATTATGGAATTGATTTCTGCTGCAAGGGAGGAATCAAGCTAAGTGATGCCTGTGAAAAGAAAGGGGTGGATTTAGATAAAATCTCAGCCGACCTAGAACAAGCAGTGAAGCAGCAGGATGAAAAGCATTATCAGGATTTTGGGATGACTGATCTGGTCGATCACATTGTCAATGTCCACCATAACTATGTGGAAACCACCATTCCCTCGCTGAAATTCTATGTGGAAAAAATCGCGAAAGTCCATGGCGATAACCATCCAGAGCTTTTGGAGATCAGGGATGAGTTTTTAAATACAGCCGGTGCATTGACTTCCCATATGAAAAAGGAAGAATTTGTACTTTTTCCTTACATCAAAGCCATGGAGTCTGCAAAGAAGAACAATTTCCCACTTTCCCCGGCACACTTTGGAAGTATTGAAAATCCAATCGCCATGATGGAAGAAGAGCATGAAACCGAGGGTGACCGCTTCAGAAAGATCTCCGAATTGAGCAACGCCTATACGCCTCCTGCAGATGCTTGTCAGACCTACAAGGTCGCTTTTGCTATGCTTCAGGAGTTTGAAAAAGACCTGCATACGCATATCCATCTGGAAAACAACATCCTTTTTCCGGAGGCCAGAGAAGTGTTTAACAGTCTGAATGCCTGATCCATGATCACCCAAAATCCAATATCGTCCATCTTCTCTTTTTCTTCCGGGGTTCAATTCCGTCTGTATTGGATGAGGTGGGCGTTTGGATTTTTCTTTCTGGCTGTTTGTCTGGGATTGGTGATGAGGTCATACC
The DNA here is from genome assembly GCA_965651895.1 of uncultured Algoriphagus sp. Classification (GTDB taxonomy): domain Bacteria; phylum Bacteroidota; class Bacteroidia; order Cytophagales; family Cyclobacteriaceae; genus Algoriphagus. The sequence goes on from CBFGUY010000411.1 coordinate 1,513, forward strand.
ACGTAGTTGAGATTCCTTATTTTGAGTACCGAAATATCCTCCATACGCACTCACACCTTGCCATGCTGGGTTGGGGACACTTAATGCTCGTTGCAGGGATGGTTTTTGGCCTTGTGAAAGAACAAGACCAAATCAAGGATTACAAGTGGCTTTTCCTCGGGACTGTGATCGCGCTTTTGGGCATGCTGTTTTCCTTCCCATTTCAAGGATACGGACCGATCAGCATCAGCTTTTCCACGCTGCATATGTTGCTTTCCTATGGGTTTGCATATAAGCTTCTTAACGTAATCCGGTCAGGTGAAAAGACCCCAGCCACTCGTATGATTCGTCTTGCGATATGGTTTATGGTGATTTCCACGTTGGGGCTTTGGGCAGTTGGGCCCGTATCCGCGACACTGGGCAGGATGCATGAACTCTACTTTATGACGGTTCAGTGGTTTATTCACTTCCAGCTGAATGGCTGGTTTGTGTTGGGGGCACTCGGCTTGATCCTGCTTTATTTCGAAGAACGAGGATTCCAAATCCCTTGGCCTACCTACCAGGAATGGATACTGTCGATCTCTGTGGTTATGACTTTTATGCTTGCTGTAACCTGGGCTGCACCGAAACCGATCTTCTTTCAAATCAATGGTATGGCGGTGATTATCCAGTTGATTGCCTATTTCTGGATTTTGAAGTCAGTATTCAATTTGGTTAAAACTAATAAACTCAAGGGGATTGCCAGAGTGCTTTTGATTTTGGCCCTATTAAGCCTGATGGCAAAAGCGATTCTCCAGGGGCTAGTGGTATTTCCTTCTATAGCAGTGATTTCCTATTCTATCCGAATCTATGTTATCGGGTTTCTTCATCTGGTTTTACTGGGCGTAATGACCATGGGGG
>CBFGUY010000412.1:0-2383 GCA_965651895.1 uncultured Algoriphagus sp.
TGGGTGTAGGTATAGGTTTTGGCCTGCAAAACATCACAAATAATTTCATTTCGGGGCTGATCATACTTTTTGAGCAACCCATAAAAGTAGGAGACAGGATAGAAGTAGGTGATGTGACGGGAGATGTAATCCGCATTTCCGCCCGCTCCACCACTGTGGTCACCAATGACAACATCACGATAATTGTCCCTAACAGCCAGTTTATTGACAGCCCTGTGATCAACTGGTCTCATAATGACCGTAACATCCGATTCAACTTCCCTGTAGGGGTAGCTTATAAGGAAAATCCCGAAAAGATGAAAAGCATCTTAATGGAAGCAGCCAAGGAAAACGATGGAGTCCTGAACACCCCTACACCTGATGTTCTCTTTGATAGCTATGGTGACAACAGTATCAATTTCATTTTGCGAGTATGGTCCTCCGAGTATATCAATCGTCCAAAAGTCTTAAAAAGCCAATTGTATTACGCAATCTTTAAGAAATTTGGTGAGCAAGGTATAGAAATCCCTTTTCCACAGCGCGATCTGCATCTTAAATCGGGATTTGAAAAGTTGAAAAATTAGTCTAATTTTCAAGGAAAGTCCCAATTGGGGTAGAATCATGCAAGGCCAGCTATGAGCAAATACATCTTTATACTTTTATTTTTTTCAAGCACCCTAGCCTACTCCCAGAGTTTCTACAGATTTAAATTTGAGGAGCCCTGGTCTTTTTCTGCCAGTGCCGGAGCTACGCAATATTTTGGGGAACTGTACTCTTTTTGGAAATACAATGAAGGCATACAGCCTGACTGGAATGCAAATATTGCCGCCCATTATACCTTTGGCACCCATCTGCGCGCCAGAATGGATTTCTCTTACATCAAAATGTCCGGTTCAGATCCTCCTTCTGATCCGAGAGCCTTCCGGACACCAAGGAATCTGAATTTCAGAGCACAGAATTGGGAAGCCACCGCCATGGTAGAGTATTATCTTTTCCCAGTAAAACTCCCAAACATTCATCGTTCTCTCTGGAACCCCTACATCTTTGCCGGACTTGGAATGTCTACCAACAATCCTCAAACCAAGCTTGATGGCCAATGGGTAGATCTACGTCCCCTGCAGCTGGAAAATAACCCCTATGAACGCTATATTATCACATTTCCTATGGGGTTGGGGCTGAAATACAAGATCAACGTCTATATGGATCTGTTTCTGGAAGGCAACTATAGGTTTACACTCACTGACTACTTGGATGATATTTCAGCTTACAATATCAGTGAATTCTATCTGGATCTAGTGGATGATTATGTAACTGGAAACAACCCGGATCGCCTGAGGCTGGCGGTAAGAAACCCTAATTTCCTGGATGACAATGGGCTACCGGATGTAGAAAAGATCCTGAATAACCGAGGAAGAATCCGTAGAGGATCAGGTCTGGATCATCGCTACGATGGGTATATGACAGTGAATCTGGGAGTGGAAATATATCTGTCCCCGGATATCTGGGACAACTTCTTCTTCCGTAACCGGGTGAATGAAAAAGCGTTCCGTTTCTGGTAAATCAAAACATGGATATATGGAATGATGCCAGTAGCCATAGTTTCTTTGCTTACCCGGTCAGAAGACCGATGACGCCTGCCTGCAGGCCTTTAGGCAGGGATGACCGAAGCGGCCTCATGATAAAGTTCACCAAATCTTATGTCGCTTTGCTTCCTTACTGGTAGAAAAGAGGATATACATTAATTGAAATTTGAGATTCAGAGATCCAACTCCATTTTGGTATCGCAGCGGCAATACTTTCCTTCCTCCAGTTCAGCAGGCCTGAACCCCAATTTTTGATAGATTTTTAAGGCTGCAGAAAGTTTGGAATGCGTATATAGCACTACTTTCTTCCCTCCCATTTCTTTGGCTTTTGCCAAAATTGCCTTTGCCAAAACCATCCCCACTCCTTTGCCTTGGGCACTGGCACTCACTCCCATTTTAATCAACTCAAATTCCGTATCCGAAACTTTATGCAATCCCACTGTGCCTACAATTTCTTCTCCTAGCTTGGCATAGATAATCGTACCCCCTGGCTTGATTATAGTATCATAGGGATTATCCAGCTGTGCAATATCAAAGGGTTCTATGGAGAAGTACTGCTCTACCCACGCTTGATTGATGGACTTAAAAAATGGGTTCAGGTCGGATGAATAGGGTAAAATCTGGATGTTTTCCATAATACGAATTATCAAAGCTACAGATGACCAAAAGTAAAAACTTTCCCTTAGCTTAGAAATACAAAAAAAAGCACGCATGAACTTCTTTAAATCATCCCTTTTAATCCCTCTATTTCTTTGTTCCTTTTACGCATTCGCACAAACACCGGAACAGCGTCTAGAAGAACTAGGACTGACGCTTCCTGA